>JAOPYM010000065.1 GCA_025964615.1 Actinomycetes bacterium | reverse complement strand
TCGTGGCGTTTCCCGCACCGTTCCGTGAATCGGTGCGGGAAACGCCACGACTCAACGAGGGGGGGTCACTCGTCGCCTTTGGCTTCGAGGCGTTGGAGGGCTCTGGCTAGGGGGTGGGAGACCAGGGCGACCTGCCAGTTCCTGGCCCCGAGGTCGCGCAGAATCTCGGCGATGACCTCCTCGCCGAGATCGGCGGGAGGAGACCAGGCAAGGCGGCGCACCAGATCGGGCTGGAGCAGGTTCTCGCTCGGCAGGTGGTGCTCGTCGGCGAGGGCGGCGACCACGCTCCTGGCCGCACTGAGCCGCTTGGCCGCGGCGGGGTCCCGTTCGGCCCAGCGGTGCGCGGGCGGCGGCCCGTCGCCGGGCACGCTCTGCTCGGGCTGCTCGTCCTCCGGCAGCGTCCGGGCCTTGCTCACAGCCCGCAGCCACGCCGTCAGGTGCCGCCGGGCGCCGCGGCCGCGCATGGTCGCCAGCGCCGTCACTTCGGCCGGGGTCTTCGGCTGGGCCGTGGACAGCTCGATGATCGCCGCGTCCGAGAGCACCCGGCCAGGCGACAGGTCCCGCTCCTGTGCGATCCGGTCCCGTACCTCCCAGACCTCCCTGACGACCGCCAGCGCGCGGCGGTTGCGGATCCGGTGGATGCCCGAGGTACGGCGCCACGGGTCGGTCCTGGGCAGTTTCGGCGGGGCCGCGAGGATCGCCTCGAACTCTTCCAGGGCCCACTCCAGCTTCCCGGTCTCGACGAGCTCGGCGTGCAGGGCGTCGCGGAGCTCGACCAGGAGCTCCACGTCGAGCGCGGCGTAGCGCAGCCACTCCTCGGGCAGCGGCCGGGTCGACCAGTCGGCCGCCGAATGGCCCTTCTCCAGCGAGAAGCCGAGTACCGACTCGACCATCGCGCCAAGGCCCACTTTGGGGTGGCCGAGCAGCCGTCCGGCAAGTTCGGTGTCGAACAACCGCCGGGGCACCAAGCCGATCTCGGCCAGGCACGGCAGGTCCTGGTTGGCGGCGTGCAGCACGAGCTCGGCATCGGCCAGCGCCGCGTCGAGTGCGGACAGGTCCGGGCAGTAGATGGGGTCGATGAGGGTGCTGCCGGAGCCCTGGCGGCGCAGCTGCACCAGGTAGGCCCGCTGGCCGTACCGGTAGCCGGACGCCCGCTCGGCGTCGACCGCCACCGGTCCCGAACCGGCCGAGAACGCGGCGACCACGCGTTCCAGGGCCGTGGCCGTCTGCACGACAGGCGGTATCCCCTCCCGCGGCTCGAGCAGCGGGGTGCTCTCTCGTTCTGCCTGCTGGTCCTCCGGAACCGGCGGCTCCGTCTGACTGGTCTCCGACACTCCCACGGTTTCTTCAAGCCTCCCGGGCTCTACCGTACGTCCTTCAGTTGCCGGGGCCGCCAGGCAGGGCGGTCACCCCGGACGGTGGAAGCCCTGCGGCCAGGCACATCACCTCGCACCAGGCGGCCACATGCCCGGTGATGTCGTCGCCGGCGGGGGACCAGGACGCGCGTAGCTCCAGCTCGGTGCTGGACGGGTCGTCCTCCTTGCTGCCGAAGCTCTCCGAGACCGCCCGGGTAACGGTCCCGGACACCCCGGCGTATCCGGCGACCTCGAGCGCCTCCAGCAGCCAGCTCCAGGCCACCGAGCCGATCAGCTCGTCGGAGGCGATCTCCGGCTCCAGTTCGGCCTGGATATAGGCGACGAGCCGGAACGGCCCGACCCAGCCGGTGCGCCCGTCAGGGTCGTACAGCAGGATCAGCCGGCCCATCGCGATCTCGTCATCGTCCTTGATCACGGCCCCGGCGATGGCGGCCGAGTAGGGGGCCAGGCGTTGCGGGGCCGGCATGTCCTCCAGCTCGAGCTCCGGCCGGCCGGGGTCGCCTTCGAGAGCCTGCCGCAGTGACGCGACGGCTCGCTGGAAGACGGCGGGGGCTTCACCGGAGGCCTCGCCGGGGGGTGGGGTCTTACGAGGGGCGGCCATAGGCAGAGCGTAGATCGCCGAGTGCCCGGGACCTGTGGCTGCCACGCCGGTGCCGTCGATCAGGGATTGACGCTGCTCGGTGGAGCGGGAAAGGGGGGTGACCGGCAAGTGGGGGCCTCCTGTGGTCGAGTCTGCCGCTCACGCTGGCAGGTCGGCCAGGAGGAATGCGGGACTTCGCTCGGCGTGTCCGCAACTCCCCGGGGTTCGGCGACCACCCGGAGGGGGTGTGGGACGATCGGTGGCGTGTCCGAAGCCGAAGAGCCTGTGTTCCTGCGCGCCTGCCGCCGTCAGCCGGTACCCCGCACCCCCGTCTGGTACATGCGCCAGGCCGGCCGCTCGCTGCCCGAGTACCACAAGGTACGAGCCGGAATCCCGATGCTGGAGGCGTGCACGCTCCCCGAGCTGATCGTGGAGATCACTATGCAGCCGGTGCGCAGGTACGGCACCGACGCGGCCATCTTCTTCAGCGACATCATGGTGCCTCTCAAGGCCATCGGCATCGACCTGGACATCAAGCCGGGCGTCGGCCCGGTGATCGCCGACCCGATCCGCAACGCCGCCGCGCTACAGCGGCTGCGGCCCCTCGAACCCGGCGACGTCCCCTACGTCACCGAGGCCGTCGGCGGTCTCGTTCGTGAGCTGGGGGACACCCCGCTCATCGGGTTCGGCGGAGCGCCGTTCACCCTCGCGTCGTACCTCATCGAGGGCGGCCCGTCCAAGAACCACGACCACACCAAGGCGATGATGTACGGCGCGCCCGATCTGTGGAACGAGCTGATGGGCCGGCTGGCCGGGATCACCATCGAATGGCTCAAGGTGCAGGTCGCGGCGGGCGCCCGGGCCATTCAACTCTTCGACTCCTGGGTCGGTGCGGTCGCCCCGGAGGACTACCGTCGTTCGGTGCTCCCGCACACCAGCCGGATCTTCGACGCGCTCGAAGGGCTGGGCGTGCCGCGCATCCACTTCGGGGTGGGCACCGGCGAGTTGCTCGGCCTGATGGGCGAGGCGGGCGCCGACGTGGTCGGCGTCGACTGGCGGGTGCCGCTGGACGAGGCCGCCGGCCGGGTCCCGTTCGGCAAGGCCCTGCAGGGCAACCTGGATCCGGCGATCCTGCTGGCCCCGTGGGAGGTCGTCGAGGAACGGGCCCTCGACGTGCTGCGCCGTGGCCGTACCGCCGAAGGTCACATCTTCAACCTCGGCCACGGCGTGCTGCCCGCCACCGACCCGGACGTGCTGGCCCGTCTCACCGACCTGATCCACACCGAGTCCGCCCGCTGAACGCCGGGGCTCAGAGCTCCGGAGGCGGCGGAGCGGCGGTGTAGGCGGGCTCCACCGGCGGCGCCGTCGGCTTGCGGCGGTTGCGGCGGATCCGCTCGGCAGGCAGGCCGATCACCGCGCCGAGGACCAGGAACGGCAGCAGCCAGCCGAGCAGTGTGGCCAGCGCGACGAAGAACGTCCGGAAGGCGTGCCAGCCGGAGGACAGTCCGCCGGTGAAGCCACCGCCCTGGTGCTGGGGAGCGGGCCCGGCAGGCGGCGGCTGCAGGTTCAGCGTGATCGTGCCGAACTGGGTCTGCTGGCCCAGCGCCTTCTGCTGGGCCTGCAGCGACTCCAGATCGGCCTCCCGGCCGGAGATCTCCTGCTCCACGCTGAGCACCTCGCCCACCGTGTTCGCCTTGGCGAGAAGCTGGCGGAACTGGTCCAGGGTGGCCTGCGCGGACTTCACCCGGCTGTTCACGTCGGCCACCTGCGCGGTGACGTCCTGAGCGTTCTGCTTGAGTGAGAGCTTGGTGCCGAGGCTGCTGCCCAGCTGGTCGAGCACCGTGCCGTAGCCAGCTGCGGGGATCTTGAAGGTGAGGTCGGCACCGACCGGGTCGGTGGACTCCGACTCCGACTCGACGTAGCCGCCCGCCCCCGTCACCAGGAGCTTGGCCTGGTTCGCCGCGGCCACGATGTTCTTGGCCCGCACGGACAGGGACGCGGTGTAGATGATCGACCGCCCGGTCGTCGCCGGAAGGATGATCTTGCCGGGAGCCGTTTTGCCCGAGAGTGCCCGGTCCTGCCTCGTCCCGGATGCAGGCAGGTTCATGCCACCGGCGGCCAAGGGGGCTCTGACAGCGGCGCCATCGGCGCTTGTGGACTTGGAAGAGGACGAGGATGCTCCGCAGCCGGTCAGGAGCGCGGCGGTGGCCAGCGCGGCCAGCGTGAATCTGACAGTACCCATGAGGATCCGACGCTGTGGCCCACGTCACGGTTCTGGGGCACGCGTCGCGATCCGGTCACGATGGCGCGGCGCCCCGGTCACGGCCGCCCGAATGGTCGGGTGGTCGGGCCACCCGTCCTGGTCTGCCATCGTTGAGAGCGTGAAGAGAGTCGTGGTGATCGGTGGTGGCATCGCGGGCCTGGCCGCCGCGCGGTTCCTGATTCGCGATGGCGTGCACGTGACGGTCCTTGAGGGTTCCCCGGCGATCGGCGGAAAGCTCCAGGTCAGTGAGATCGCCGGGATGGCCGTGGACGAGGGCGCCGAGTCGATGCTGGCCCGCCGTCCTGAAGGGCTCGACCTGGTACGCGGCCTGGGCCTGGGGGACTCGCTGGTCTACCCGGGGACCACCTCGGCCGCCATCCTGAGCCGGGGCGCGCTCCGCAGGATGCCCACCGGGCAGGTCATGGGCGTGCCGGCCGATCTGCGGGCGCTGGCGGCCTCGGAGGTGCTCTCGCTCGCCGGGCTCGCCAGGGTCCCGATGGACCTGGTCCGCGGCCCCACCCCGCGCGGGTCCGACGTGTCGGTCGCCGCCTACATCGGCGCCAGGCTCGGGCACGAGGTGGTGGACCGGCTGGTCGAGCCGCTGCTCGGCGGGGTCTACGCCGGCCGTACCGAGGAGCTGTCGTTCGAGTCCACCCTGCCCGCGCTCGCCGCCGCCGCCCAGACCCACAGGTCCCTGATCGTCGCCGCCCGTACCGTGCGGGACGCGGCGCCTGCCGACGCGGGCCCGGTGTTCGCCACCCTGCCCGGCGGCCTCGGCACGCTGCCCATCGCGCTGGCCGAGGTGATCGTGGAGTCCGGCGGTACGGTCCGTACCGACGCCATGGTCAGAGAGCTGCGGCGCATGCCGGGCGGCTGGCGGCTGACGATCGGCCCGACCAGGGAGCCCTCCTACCTCGACGCCGACGCCGTCATCATCGCGGTGCCCGCCGCGCCCGCCGGGCGGCTGCTCGCCGGCGAGGTCCCGGCCGCC
>JAOPYM010000052.1 GCA_025964615.1 Actinomycetes bacterium | reverse complement strand
GGGTCGCCCGAAGGGGTGATGGAGGGCGGCAGGGCGGGGATGGGACGGTTCGGGTGGTCTTCGAGGGTCCGCTCGATCTGGGCGGAGGTCAGGCCGAGGCCGCCGAGCTTGAGGTCGTCCCAGCCCTGCAGCCGGTGGGTGGCCCGGTCGAAGTAGAGGATCGAGAGCTCGATCGGGGTCGGGTGCTCTCCTTCCAGGCCGCGCAGGCCGGCGCCGCCGGTGGAGCCCTGGATGAACAGGCGGCTGTCCAGGGGCAGCAGGCGGGTGGAGCGTACGTGCACGTGACCGGTGAGGATCAGGGGGGCGATCCCGTCGAAGGCGGCGCCTTCGAGCGGGTCGTGCACTACCACGATGTCCGGCTTGGGGCCCGGGGAGGAGGCGAGCAGCGCCGCCTGCCGTATTCCTTCGGCGCTCATGGCACTGGCGCCTACGGAGTCGTCGCGGGTGGTCTTGTCCGGGGTGAAGCGCGGGTCGCCGACGCCCCAGATCCGCAGGCCCTCGACGGTACGGGAGGTTCCGTCGAGCACGACCGCGTTGGGCTGGCGGGCCACCGACTTCTGGGTGGCGAGGGAGTCGTGGTTACCGCGGACGAAGACGTAGGGGACCTTCAGGGTGGAGATGTCGTTGGCGAACTTCTCCTCGGGGTGTGAGCCGTGGTCGGTGAGGTCCCCGCTGTCGATGATCAACTGGATCTGGAACTGCCTGACGATGGGGCGGATGATGCTCCAGGCCAGCGGGTTCAGGTGGATGTCGGACACCTGCAGGACCCGTACCGTCGACGGGTCGGGCTCGTACGTCGGCAGGGTGGAGGCCGCCTCGTACAGGCGGGACACGTTGCCGACCAGGCGGGCGAGCTGGGCGCGGTACTCGGAGAAGCGGTGCACGATCGTACGGGCGTCGCCGACGAACTGGGGAGCTCCCGCGAGCAGGCCGGTGTAGCGGGGTTCGGTCACCGATGAGGGGTTGAAGGTGGCCCAGGCGAGCATGCCGAGCGACAGGATGCCGCTGAACGCGCTCAGCCCCCCCAGGATCGCGGCCTGCCACGAGCGGAAGACGACAAGGCCGGCCAGCGCGCCGCAGATGACACCGGCCGCCAGCGCCCGCAGGGCCACCACGATCAGGCCGTGGGTGACCTCACCGGAGATCGTCCCGGACAGCCGGTCCAGTTCGCCGGGGTTCTCGATGATCCGCTGAGCGGGTTCGGGGCGCAGCTCGGCGACCTGGGCGGAGAGGCGCAGGGGGCCCCAGTGGCTGTTGAGGTACAGGGTACCGAGCGGGGGTATCTCGATGACCGTACCGCCGCTCCAGGCGGGACGTACCGAGAGCGCCACAGAAGCGGGACCGATGGGAGTCTTGACATGACCGCCGAGCAGCATTCCGGCCCAGGCCCCCGCCAGTCCCGTCAGCAGGATCGCGGCGACCTGCAGCGGCCGTGGCCGCGCCCAGGACAGCCTCCATGACCGCCTCCATGACCGCACCCAATGGTCCATAAGACCATGTGTACGCGATCGGAGCGCCACGGTACGGGCGAGGGAACAGGCGATCCCCAAGAAGATCCTCGCAAATCGGGCACGTTCGGTCACGTGAGTGGTACTCAGCGTGATTTCATGGATGCAGACCGTACGGAGTCGTATGGTCACGCCGAGTGGGAGCATGTGTGGGCACGGGAAGACATCGGCGGCCGTCCGAGGAACAGGCGACCTACCGTGAGGTCTTCGCCGTTCCCGAATTCAGGGCCCTCTGGCTCGCCCAGGCCCTGTCGTACATCGGCGACCAGCTCGCCCAGATCGCGCTCGCCGTCCTGGTGTACCAGCGGACCGCAGACCCGCTGATGACCGCGATCGTCTACGCGCTGACCTATCTGCCGCCGATCGTCGGCGGCCCGGTCCTGTCCGGTCTCGCCGACCTGTTCCCGCGCCGTACGGTCATGATCGTCTGTGACCTGACCCGGTGCGGGCTCGTCGCCCTGATGGCCTGGCAGGCCATGCCGTTCGGGGTGCTGTGCGGCCTGGTGTTCTTCGCCGTACTCCTCGGCGCGCCCTTCACGGCGGCCCGCGCCGCGCTGCTGCCCGACGTACTCGAAGGTGACAAATATGTAGCCGGATCGGCGATCAACAACATGACCCACCAGGGCACGCAGACGCTCGGCTTCCTGCTGGGCGGCGCCATCATCGCCGTGGTCGGGTCGTACCAGGCCCTTGGCATCGACGCGGTGACCTTCGCGCTGTCCGCGGTCATCCTGCTGGCGGGGCTGCGCAGGCGCGGGGCGCCGCGCAACCAGGGCGGGGACACCCTGTCGCTGTGGCGCAACACCCGCGACGGCGCCCGCCTGGTCTTCGGCGATCCGCTACTGCGGTCCCTGGTCTCGTTCGCCTGGCTGTGCGCTTTCTATGTGCTTCCCGAGGGCCTGGCCGCGCCCTACGCGGCGACGTTCCCCGGCCACAGCCCGGTGACGGTCGGCCTGCTGATGTCGGCGATGCCCACTGGCATGGTCATCGGCTCGTTCCTGTTCAGCAAGTTCGTCAGGCCCTCCAACCGGATCCGCCTGATGGGCTGGATGTCGATGCTGGCCTGTGCGCCGCTGACCGGCGCGGCCCTCTACCCGCCGCTGTGGACGACGCTGCTGCTCTGGGGCCTTTCGGGGGTGGGCAGCGCCTATCAGCTGGCCGCGAACGCCGCGTTCGTGGCCAACGTGCCGGCCACCGGGCGGGGCCAGGCGTTCGGCCTGGCCCAGTCCGGGATCCTCGCCGGGCAGGGCCTGGGCATCCTGGCCGGCGGTGCCGTCGCGCAGGTCCTCGGCCCGCAGCCGGTGGTGGCCCTGGCCGGGGTGGCAGGGCTCTCGGTGGCCGCCGTTCTCGCGTTGAACTGGACCCAGGTGCGCGGCGGCATCATCGCCTCGATGTACGAGCCGGAGCGCCAGGTCACTGGGACTTCTGCTGCTGCTTGCTGATGAGGTCCTGCAGGATCGAGGTCTCCTTGCCCTGCTCGGGGATCAGCAGCCAGCCCAGGGCGTAGGCCAGCACGCCGGTGCCGAAGAACAGGGTGAAGATGGCCAGGATGAGGCGCAGCAGGTTGACGTCCACGCCGAGGTACTCGGCTGCGCCGGAGCAGACCCCGGCGATCATCTTGCCGTCGGGGATGCGGGTGAGCTGTTTGTTGTTCATGCCTTGATCTTGCCCTCGACCCGGCATCGGCACCATCCGGATTCGCCCTGAGTCGTCCCTGAGGGCACCCTGGTCCTGATGGGGTGTGGTGCCTCCCCCGAAGGGGTGGGCAGGCGGGCCACGGGTGCGCGATGTGCCGCCGGGCCTGCGGCCCGAGCCTGGTTCCATGACCCCTCTCCGCAAGGCCTCTCTCGCCACCGCCGGCGTCCTGCTCCTGGCCGGGTGCTCCTCAGGCGGACATGCCGCCACGCCGTCGACCACGCCGAACGCCAACCAGGTGGCCTCGCTCTACCGGCAGCTCGCCCAGTGCATCCGCACGCACGGGCTGCCGAACTTCCCCGATCCCGTGCAGAACGGGCAGACCGGGGACTGGCAGCTTCCGGTCGGCACCGCCAACCCGCCGCCAGCGGTGAAGAACGCCTGCAAGTCGATCGCCGACCGGCTGCCGGCGGACCGCAACGACACGCCGCTCTCCGGGGCGGAGATGGTGAAGGCACGGGAACTGTCCCGGTGCATGCGCCAGCACGGCCTCGCCGACTGGCCCGACCCCGACGCCAACGGCGCCTTCCCGCTGCCGCCCAGGCTCATCCAGCTCGGCAAGCGG
>JAOPYM010000043.1 GCA_025964615.1 Actinomycetes bacterium | reverse complement strand
TGACGCCGCTGGGGGAGCTCACCGACTCGGTGGTGAAGCGTTCCTCCAGGCCCTCCAGGCCGTCCCAGAGCGACTCGCCGCGGCCGAGCAGGATCGGCACCAGCGCGATGTGCAGGTGGTCGACGAGGTCGGCGGCGAGGAACTGGCGGATGGTGCCCGGGCCGCCGCCAAGGCGGACATCGAGGCCGCCCGCGGCCTCCTTGGCCGTCGCGAGCGCCTGCGCCGGGCTGGCGTCGATGAAGTGGAAGGTGGTGCCGCCCTTCATCTCGATTGAGGGCCTCGGGTAATGCGTCAGCACGAAGACCGGGGTGTGGAACGGCGGCTCCTCGCCCCACCAGCCCTTCCACTCCTCGTCGGTCCATGGTCCCCGCTGCGGGCCGAACTTGTTGCGCCCCATGATCTCCACGCCGATGCCCGGCCCCCAGTTGCTCGCGAAGGCATCGTCGATGCCGGCGCTCCCGCCCGGCTGGCCCTGCATGGCGTGAAATGAGCGGGTGCCCATGAACCACTGCACCAGCCGGATTCCGGCATGCCCGAAGGGCGCCTCCAGGCTCTGGTCAGCGCCGGCGCCGAAGCCATCGAGCGAGACGGAAAGGTTGTGCACGCGAACAAGTGACATGACGGTAGACCTCTCTGATCGAAGCTGAGTTCATCAGTGCTCATGGTGTGGTCGTAGCCGGTACTGCTTTCTTGACACCTAAGCGGCCCTGACACTCGCGCGCAGGCGAACGGAAAACGCTCAGTGGGCCGCGCACAACGGCCGGTAGTGGGTTCGGTCGGCGGACCAGGCCCTGCCCGTGTGGTGGTCGAGCTGCTCGTTCGGGTCGAGCCCGTCGTAGCGCCAATCGGTGGCGGGCTCGCCGCACAAGGCGCATGGTGTGCCCTTCGAGCTCGAGGCCGCGATGCCGTCGCCCTCGGTCCGCCGGACCCGGATCCAGATCATGACCACGAGCACGGCCACGTGGATCACCGACACCAGCACGATGATCAGGGTCAGATTGCTGTTCACCTTGGTCCCCTTCCTTCCTGCCCAGCGCCCGTTCCTTCCTGCCCAGCGCCCGGCTGTCCACGTCCGCGGTGATCTCCATGCGCCCTTCGCGGCAGCATCGAGGATCGATGTTCGCCATAATCATTAGTACACTATCAGTTAACGCACTACTTAATCAAACGCCTGATGGGGCCGGAGAGACGCTTCTAGCCGGTGGTCCGCGGCGAGATCGCGGCCGCGATGCGGGAGGCTTGGTAATGTTCTGCGGTGCGCTACGACCCTTCGTTCTACGATGGCGCGGCTGTCCACTACCGGTACGGGAGACCCGCTTACTCGCCCCGCCTCGAGGCTCTCCTCACCGAGGAACTCGGCTTGGACGGTAGCGGAAGGCTGCTGGACGTCGGGTGCGGTCCAGGTGTCCTCACCGTGCGACTGGCCCAGCTGTTCGAGGGCGCCGTCGGCCTTGACCCCGATCCGGCGATGATCGCCGAGGGCCGCCGGGCCGCCCAGGAGCGCGGCATCGCGAACATCACCTGGATCCAGGCCCGGGCCGAGGATCTTCCCGCGGTGGCGCCCGGGCCGTATCGACTGGTCACGTTCGGCCAGTCGTTCTACTGGACCGACGAGGTCCGGGTGGCCGAGGCGGTCTACGACATGCTGGAGCCGGGCGGCGCTCTGGTCCTTGTCGGGCATCAGGCGCAGGGGCGGGCCGTCCCGCCGAGCCCCGGCCCGCCGCGGATTCCGCACGATGAGATCGAGGAGCTGGTGCGGAAGTATCTCGGACCGACCAGGCGAGCGGGCCAGAGCACCGCGCCGGTGCAGGCCCTCAGCCTCCAGGACGCCCTTGCCAGCACCCGGTTCGGCGCGCCCCGGGTGATTTTCGCCCCCGGTATCCCGGACCTCATGCGCGATATCGAGAGCGTAGTGTCCGGCTACTTCTCCATGTCCTGGGCCGCGCCGCACCTGTTCGGTGACCGTGTCGAAGAATTCGCCGGCGAGGTGCGGGAACTGCTGCGGGAGCGTTCCCCCGATGGCGTTTTCTGGGACTGGCCCGGTGATACCGAAGTGATGCTCGCCCGCAAATGACCGAAAAGGGACGGGGAACCCGCGGCCTTCCCGTCCCCGTCGTCATCGAGGCGAGCGTGACCAGCTGGTTAACCCCGTTTGGCGACGGCGGTGCGGGCGGAGTGCCACAGGGTGCGGGGATTGTCCCGGTCGCCGTGCAGCGTGAGCATGGCGTTCACGATGTCCTCGACGCTGCCGCCCTCGTTGACGATGCGGCTGAAGTCGCTCAGGTACTGCTGGCTCGCGGTGATGCTCGCGGGCAGGTCGGGCGCGCCGACGCTCTTGTGCCCCGCCACGACGATCTGCGGGTTCAGGGCGGCGACGGCGTCCAGGCTGCCCATCCATGCCTGGCGGCTGTTCTCGTCGGTCTCGGCGGTCATCATGTGCACGCCGTTGTAGACGACGTCGCCGCCGACCACAGCGGCGGCGGACGGCACGTGCAAGACAGTGGAGAACTCGGTGTCTCCCTGGCCGACGGGCACCGCCCGCAGCAGGTGGTCTTCCAGTTCGAACTCGTCGGTGGTCAGTGCCTCGGGCAGCACCGCGGTCTCGGGCAGTTCGCCGGGGAAGCTGGCCTTCCAGTAGGCGGACAGGCCAGGGTCGGTGGCCTCGAACGTGGCGCGCCCGACTACCTCCCGGGTGGCCATGCCGCGGGCCTCGGGGAAGTGCTCCTGGAGCCGGGCCAGGCCGATCCAGTGGTCGGAGTGGCCGTGGGTGATGTAGACGCCGGTGATGCGCTTGCCGAAGCCGCGCACCCAGTCGGCGAGCGCGTCGACCTGCCCGAGGGTGACGAGCGTGTCGACCAGGATGCCCTGCTCGGCGCCCGCGATCAGGGTGCTGGACATGGGTGACCACATCGGGTCGTCGCCCGGTCCCTGGCCGGGGGCGCCGGCGAACGGGCGCATCGGCGCGACGTATACGTCGACGGTGAGGGCTGCTGGGCTCATGGTGCTTACCTCCGGTTGTCAGTGGCCGAGGTCCGGTCACCTAGATTATGCTATGTAACATAGCATAATTGAGGGGACGTGGTAGCTGACGTGGGGATTGGTCGGGGACAATGACAGGCGTGCCGAAGAGTGTGCGCGAGGCGATGATCGAGGCGGCCTGGCTGCTGATCGCGGAGCGGGGGCTCGAGGGCATGTCCACCCGCGAAGTGCTCGCGCGCACCGGGGCGCCGCGCGGGTCGGTCTACCACTATTTCCCCCGGGGTCGTACGGAGCTGATCGAGCTCGCCATCGACCACTCCCGGCTGTGGATGCAAGAGCAGATCGGCGCGATTGACGCGAAGGATCCGGACGATGTGGTCGCCGGTTACCTCGGCATCTGGCGACGGGTGGTCGAAGGCACCGATTTCCGGGCCGGCTGCGCCGTGACCGGGGCCGTGACCGGGGGACAGGAGCCCAGCGTCCTCGAGCGGGCGAAGGAGGCGTTCGACGCCACGAGCGATGCGCTGGCGGCCCTTTTCAGGAAGGCCGGGCTGGGACCCGACGAAGCTGCCCGCCGCGCGAGGTTGCTGATGTACGCCGCCGAAGGTGCCGTCATCCTCGCCCGGGCCCAGCGCTCCATCGAGCCGCTGGTATTCACCGCCGAGCAGCTGAGTACCCGTCCGGGCGAATGAGCGCGCCGGCCCCCGCAATATTCGCACGGGGCGTGGCACTGAGGGATCACTGCCCGGTGGCAGCCGCGAATTCGCTGAGCAGGCTGGCGGAGATCACCGTCGCTGAGTGTGCCCGGAGAACAGGGTTCGACGACCCGGCGAACTTCTCCAAGTTTTTCCGCGCCCGCGCCCGCATTGCGCCCGGCGAATTCGCAGCAAGAGCCCGAGGGTCAGCGGACCGTGAAGCACACCCAGTCACGCAGGGAGAGGCGTGAATGCCGCCATCGCCGCCGACAGCGTTTCAGATCAAGATCAAGACCGTCATGTCGAACGGACCGTGGTTCCACCGACCCCGCCGTCCCGCCTCCCGACAGCGGGTGGTGACCGTCTTTGGTGACGCCTTCGCGACCCCTCCCAAGCCACCCCCGCGCTGACGTTCGGGATCTCTCCCGCCTGTCCTCTGGTGGATGTGAGGATATTCGCACAATCCGCGATGTGGGGATGTTCTCACAGTGATGGCTGTGCGGATATTCCTGGTAAGACGGTGATGAACGTGTGGACGATGTCGGGGCCGGCCTGTGCGGGGGCGGCAGCCTGGTCAGCACGGAGTAGGACTCGACCGCTGCGTGCGCGATCAGGCAGGGCCGGGCGGTCATGGCCTTGCGGGCGATCGCGTGGTGCTCGTGCCAGGCGGCGAATGCGGCGATCACCACGCTGGGGCCGATGGCCTTGACCGGCGGGTGCGCTCGAGCGTCTGCCGTACCATCGCGGCCGTGAGCACGGGCATCTCGACGTCGGCGATCGCCGCGACGCCGTCGCCCTCGTCCGCCAGCCGCATCGGCGTCGGGGCGGGCGCGATCTCAAGCCGGCCGTTTCGCTCTGCCGCATCGTCTTCGGCATGGCCGAGCGGGCGCCTGCGATTTGCCGAGCACGGACTCGACCAGCGGCCACCGCTCCGCACGGCGCGCAGCTCTCCCGATTGCCACAGATGCGACGCAGGCCTCAGCATTGGCGGACCGCGCGGACCACTCTCGTACCGTAGGGCATCGTTACGGTCTCGCCGCCAGGGTCGGCGATCCGCTGGGCGAGCTGGCGTGCCTCCGCCGCGACCTGCGCCTGCTGCGCGGCGGTCGCGGTTGCCACCCAGCTCCACGTCGTGGGCAGGGTGA
>JAOPYM010000028.1 GCA_025964615.1 Actinomycetes bacterium | reverse complement strand
GGCGTCGTGCCGCAATTGCCCGCCGGTGAGGCTCTGGTACCAGATCCGCCCGGCCCGCTCCCACGCGTTCCCGCCGAGTGCCGTGGCGGCCAGGTAGAAGGCGCGGTTGGGGATGCCCGAGTTGATGTGCACCCCGCCGTTGTCCCGGTGGGTCTGCACGAACTGCGCCATGGTGGCGGGCTGCGGGTCCTTGCCCAGGTGCGGATCGTCGTACGCGGTGCCCGGTGCCTTCATCGAGCGCAGCGCGACCCCGTGCACGCCCTTCGCGAGGAGTCCCTGGCCGATCAGCCAGTCGGCCTGGTGGGCGGTCTGCCCCAGGTGGTACTGCTTGATCAGCGAGCCGAACACGTCCGACAGGGACTCGTTCAGCGCCCCCGGCTGGCCGTAGTAGTCGAGCCCGCCCGAGTACTGGGTGACCCCGTGCGTGAGTTCGTGCCCGGTAACGTCGAGCGGCCCGGTGAAGCAGGTGAACAGGGTGCCGTCGCCGTCCCCGTAGACCATCTGCGACCCGTTCCAGAAGGCGTTGTCGTACTGCTGCCCATAGTGCACCGTGGAGATCATCGGCAGGCCGGCGTTGTCGATGGAGGCGCGGCCGAACGTCATGGCGTAGAAGTCGAAGGTCACGCCGAGCCAGTTGTAGGCCTGGTCCGCGGCCGGGTCCGTGCAGGCCGGGCCGCTCTCGGTACGCACCGTCCGGCCGGGCAGTGCCTCCTGGTGCCCGGCGTCGGTGATCGTACGGTCCGGGAGCCCGGGTCCGCGGGGAGCCGGCGCCGGCGTGAGGGTGAGCCGGCGTTCCACGCGCCGGGCCGCGTCGACCACGAGGGTACGACGGGCAATGGCGCGCAGTTCGGGGTCGCTGCTCCGGGTGGCGACGTGCTCCAGCATGTGCGGAGGGACGATCGTGCATCTCATGGCCACCACGCTGCCATCCGCAGGTGATTGAGATCACGTATTCCACGGAGTCCGGGAGTGGCGTACGGACCGGTCACGGCCGCTCGACGGCCGCGACCGGTCACGGCCGTCTACCAGGAGTCGTCCGAATCCCCGCCGCCGAAGTCGCCTCCGCCGCCCTGGTCGTAGTCGTTGTACTCGTTGACCTCGGTGTAGTTGTTGACCTCGACGATCTCCTCGCCGCCGTAGCCCCCGCCGAAGCCGCCATGGTGGCCGTAACCGCCACCGTCGTTGTCCATCATCTCGCCGATGATGGCGCCACCGATCAGGCCGGCCGCGCCCGCCGCGGCGACGCCGCCCCAGCCGGGCCCCTGGTGCTGCGGCTGGCCGTAACCGGGCTGCGCGTAGCCGGGCTGGGCATACCCCTGCTGGGGGTAGGGCTGCCCCGGGTAGGGCTGCTGCGGGGGATAGCCGGGCTGGACCGGCTGGCCGGGGTAGCCCTGCTGCTGGGCCTGCTGCATGCGTGCGGCTGCCTGTTGCTGCTGGGTCGCCCAGCGCTGGGCGCATGCGCCGCAGGCGGGTACGGGCCGGGGGACGCCCCACTGCGGAGCCCACTGGATGGACTGGATTCCGGGGCCGTGTGAAGGATCGAAGAAGCAGGTCATGAAATCTCCTGGGAGACCAGTGTGGCAGGGGCTTCCTGGCGTTTCTCGCCACTCTATTGGATCGTCCGCGGACCGGCCGGTCCCGTCAACTTCCACTGACGTTACGACGTACGAGGACGTCCTGGTGGTTCCGTACGGAAGAATGTCGGTTGTGAGCCTCTACCGCGATGAAGGCATCGTCCTGCGCACCCAGAAGCTGGGCGAGGCCGATCGCATCGTGACGATCCTCACCCGGCGGACCGGACGGGTCAGGGCGGCGGCCAAGGGGGTCCGTAAGACCAAGTCCAGGTTCGGGGCCCGCCTCGAACCGTTCACCCACGTCGACGTGCAGCTGTACGAACGGCGTTCCCTGGACCTGATCACCCAGGCCGAGACGATCCGCCCGTACGGCGAACCACTGGTCAGCGACTACCCCCGTTACACGGCGGGCACGGCCATGCTGGAGACCACCGAGAAGCTCACCGAGGAGAAGGAGCCGGCGCTGCGCCAGTTCCTGCTCCTGGTCGGTGGGCTGCGCACCCTGGTGGACGGCTCGCACGAGCCGCGCCTGGTCCTCGACGCCTTCCTGCTCCGCTCGCTGTCGGTCGCGGGCTGGGCGCCGGCGCTCGACGAGTGCGCCCGGTGTGGCTCCCGTGGCGGCCTGCGCGGCTTCGCGATCGCCTCCGGGGGCGCGGTCTGCGGCACCTGCCGGCCGCCTGGATCGGCCAGCCCCGCGCCGCAGACGCTGGAGCTGATGCTGGCGCTGCTGCGCGGTGAGTGGACGGTCGCCGACGAGAGCGAAACCCGGCACCGGGTAGAGTGCAGCGGCCTCGTGGCCGCCTATCTGCAGTGGCACCTCGAGCACGGAATCAGGTCGTTGAAGCACGTGGAGCGAGTTTGAGACGGGCCGTACAGCCGCCGGATCCGCACAGCACCGGTGCAAAGCCGCCGGCCATCCCCAAGGAGTTCGTGCCCCGGCATGTCGCCGTGGTGATGGACGGCAACGGCCGCTGGGCCAAGGCCCGGGGACTGCCGCGCACCGACGGGCACAAGGCGGGGGAGCACTCCCTCTTCGACGTGATCATGGGCGCGATCGAGCTGGGAGTGCCCTATCTGTCGGCGTACGCCTTCTCCACCGAGAACTGGAAGCGGTCGCCCGAGGAGGTGCGCTTCCTGATGGGCTTCAACCGGGACGTGATCCACCGCCGCCGCGACCAGCTGGACGCGATGGGTGTACGGGTCAGGTGGGCGGGCCGTAAGCCCAAACTCTGGCGGTCGGTGATCGGCGAGCTGGAGTCCGCGGAGGAGCAGACTCGCGGCAACAGCGTGCTGACCCTGCAGTTCTGCGTCAACTACGGTGGCCGCGCCGAGATCGCCGACGCGGCGGCGGCCATCGCCCGCGACGTGGCGAGCGGCAGGCTCAACCCGGACAAGGTCAACGAGAAGGTCTTCGCCCGTTACCTGTACTGCCCCGAGGTCCCGGACGTGGACCTGTTCCTGCGGCCGTCGGGGGAGCAGCGGAGCTCCAACTACCTGCTC
The DNA here is from genome assembly GCA_025964615.1 of Actinomycetes bacterium. Lineage (GTDB taxonomy): Bacteria > Actinomycetota > Actinomycetes > Streptosporangiales > Streptosporangiaceae > RYN-227. The sequence continues at coordinate 2,679 of JAOPYM010000028.1, read as the reverse complement.
TGGCAGTCCGCCTACGCCGAGATGGTCTTCCAGAACACCCTCTGGCCCGACTTCGACCGCCGCCACCTCTGGCACGCCTGCGAGGTCTACGCCTCCCGCGACCGCCGCTACGGCGGAGCCGTCCCCAACGAGGTCTCGCTGATCACGAGCTGAGCCGGGTCAGTCGGTCTGGGCGCAGGTGGGGCAGGTGCCGAAGACCTCTACGGTGTGGGTGACGCCGACGAAGCCGTGTTCGGCACCGATGGCCTCGGCCCATCTCTCCACGGTGGGTCCGGCGACCTCGACGGTGCGGCCGCAGGCGCGGCAGACCAGGTGGTGGTGGTGCTCGTCGGTCTCGCAGGCCCGGTAGACGGCCTCGCCGTCGTCGGTGCGCAGCACGTCGACCTCACCGGCGTCGCAGAGCGCCTGCAGAGCCCGGTACACAGTGGTCAGCCCGATCTTGGAGCCCTCCGCGCGCAGGTCGGCGAAGAGGTCCTGTGCGCTTCGGAAGCCGTCGCTGGTCTCCAGCGCCTGCCTTACCGCGTCCCGCCGTGTGCTCACTCTGCCGCCACCTCCGCACTTGAACCTACCGGCTGCGGTACGGCGGCCACGACGGTCGCCCGACGCCGATGGCCAGCACCCTTACAGTCTGTGAGAAATGAAAACGGTTGTCAAAACTGTCCGGCCAGGTGGCCGGCGGCGAAGGTCAGCAGGAACACCAGCATGGCCACCCGGAGCAGCCGGCCAGGAAGATCGTCGGATGGCCAGGACAGGTAGCCGAGCCAGCCGATGACGGCGGCCAGCAGCACCAGCGCCACCCCGCCGAGCAAGCCTGTCCCGAGCATGCCGATGGCCAGCAGGCCGACCATGGCCAGGGGCAGCACCCAGCGTGGCAAGTGGTGCACATATACCAGAGGGACGGCGCTGCGGCGTTCGATGGCGGCCCGGAGCCCTCGCTGTTCGGACATGAGGGCAACGGTAGTGCCGGGGGCGGCGCGAGCGGCGCATCTGCGATGTCAGGATGTCGGTGTGATCGCCATAACCCGCTACCAGGTGCCGCTGTCGGGCGCTTCGGAGTTCGAAGGCAGTGCCCGTACCGTGCTCGAAAGCCTGGCCGAGTGCCCCGGCTACCGGTCCGGCCGCCTCGGCCGCACCGTCGACGACCCCACGCTGTGGGCGCTCGTCACCGAGTGGGAGGGAGCCGGCTTCTACCGTCGCGGAATCGGCCAGGTTCGGATGATCCTCATCCCGCTCTCCACGCTGGCCGTCGACGAGCCCGGCGCCTACGAGATCGTCGACAGCAGGTAAAGATCTGCTACCGATCGTTTGGCTGTGGTCCGTGCCGGTGATCTAGGCCGCATGTCACGGATGCGACGCGCCGTCGTGCTCGCCGCGGTCCTCGGATCGGTGGCCGGAGCCGGCTCGGCCGATGTTCTCGCGAGTACGGATAGTACGGCCGAAAGCGGTACCAGAAGCATCGACTATGCCGGTATGCGGATCGAGGTGCCGAAGGACTGGCCGGTGTACCGGCTCGACCTGGACTCGGCACAGTGTGTGCGCTACGACCGGCCCGCGGTCTATCTGGGCGGGGCGGACCCGGACCAGCAGTGCCCGGCCAGGCTCGTCGGGGGTGCACCCACGCTGCAGGTCGGACCGGACGGGGTGACCACCACCGGCACGTCCGACGAACGACGGGAGCTGCTCGGCCGGGTACAGATGCTCAGCCCGGTGGGTTCCCGCGCAGCCGGTGGTCCGGCGGCTCCCGGCGCGGTCGGCCGTCCGGCGGGGACCGTCAGGTGGCACACGGGCTGGACGGTCGGCTGGGGCTTCGACAATTGCTCGGCACCGCCGTACGCCACGATGAAGGCCTGGCGCAGGGCGTACTCAGTGACCAGCGTCTACATCGGCGGGGAGTCCCGCGGCTGTGCCCAGCCCAACCTCACCCGCGCCTGGGTACGGGCCGTACGGCGGAGGGGGTGGCGGCTGATCCCCACCTACGTCGGGCCGCAGGCGCCCTGCACCGGGTTCCACAACCGATTCACCGCCGGGGACGCCTACGCGCTGGGCGCGCGGGCGGCCGACGACGCGGTCGTCCATGCCCGGGCCCTCGGGATCGAGCAGCAGGCGCCCATCTACTACGACATGGAGGCGTACTCCGGGGACGACGGGTGCCGCGCGGCCGTGCTCACCTTCCTGCGCGCCTGGGCGCACCGGCTGCGGCAGCGGTCGCAGGTGTCCGGGGTCTACAGCAGCGCGGGATCCGCCATCCACGACCTCGTCGGCGTCCATCGGAAAAAAGCCAAGCCCTCCGCGATCTGGTTCGCGCACTGGGACGGGAAGGCGCGTACCCAGGGCGATGCGTACCTGCCCGACCGGCGGTGGAGCCCGCACCGGCGGATCAAGCAGTACTTGGGCGAGCACCGTGAGACGCACGGCGGGATTCCCATGACGGTGGACCGCAACGTCGTCGACGGTCGCGTCTACTGACAATGGCCATGCCGCTAGGCGCTTGGGCCGCGTGGCCTGGACTGAGTGACGAGGGAAGGCCGCGCGTCAAGGCCCAAGCGCCGCGCGAGCGGAGCGAGCGCCAGCAGCTAAGCTGGTAGGTCTCTGACGCACCGTCACAGGGCGTCACTCCGGGGACATCCACTGTCATATGTTGGAGAACAACCATGGCCCGCCGTTCGGACGTGATGGACA
>JAOPYM010000027.1 GCA_025964615.1 Actinomycetes bacterium | reverse complement strand
CCCGATCACCGCGACCTTCACTGCGGTCTCCTCTCGACTCCGGTGATCCGGGCGACCATCGATTCGACCATGGGGTCGAGCGGCGGCCAGGGAAACGATGGGCGGTCGATGCGCAGTGACGCGATGCCGTGCAGCGCGATCCACACGCAGGTCGCGGTGACCAGCGGGTCCTCGTCTCGGGTGGTTCGGGGACAGCGCGCGATCCGATCGGCAAGACCCCGCAACGCGAGTCTTCCCGGGGACGTGGAGGCGTCGAAGGCCAGCTCGGGTGGCAGCTCGGGGCCGTACATGAGCTTGTAGTGGCCGGGGTGCTCGACCGCGAACCGGCAGTAGGCCCGGCAACCGGCCAGCAGCCGGGCCACCGGCTCGTCGAGGCCGTCGAGCGCGGCGTCCCGCAGCGCCGTCTGCCGCTCGTGGCCCTCCACGACCAGGGCCGCCTTCAACGTCTCCAGGTCGGGAAAGTGCAGGTAGACCGAGGTGACGGCGATACCCACCTCCCGGGCGAGCCGGCGCAGCGTCAGGTCTCTGCTGTCGCCGCACGCCGCGATCAGGCGGGCGGCCGCGGCTAGGAGGTCGGCGCGCAACCGGTCGCCCTGACCGCGCGGATTACGACTGCGAGCGGGCATGAAACGTTTCCTCTTCCTTGGACTGTTGACAAATGTAGCGCAACGAACGTTCACTTACATTTGTAGCCCAACAGAGGAGGCCTCATGTCCACCCGAGTCACGCGGCCGATCGCCGTCGTCACCATGATCGGCGCGATCACCGTCGCGGCCGGCGGGTTCATCGCCTGGTTCCACCCCGCCGGTCTGCTCCCGTCCGGCGACCCCATCAGCCAACCGGTACGGCTGCTCGGGGAGCGGATGGCGGCCCGCAACCTCGCGCTCGCCGCCGCTTTGCTCACCGCCCTCGCCGTGCGCGCGGACCGGGAGCTCACCGCCCTGATGGCGCTCACCGCGCTCACCGAACTCGGCGACGCCGTCAGCGGTTTCACGCACGCTGACATCAGCGAGTGGGCCGGCGCCCTGGTCATCCTCGCCGCCTTCACCTGGGCCCTCACCTGCCTCACCCGCCAGCCCGTAGAAGGCCAGTGAAGCGGCGAAGCCGTGACCCGGAGCGACCATCGCAATCTCCACCGCCAGATACCGCTGAACCACCACAGCAGACAGCCCTGAACGTCACAGCTGACAACAGCCTGGGACAGCGACGCCGGATAGGAGAGATCGACATGACCACCCAGTCCCCCACCCACCTCCCCGCCCGCCTAAGCGGCAGCCGTCGCAGTGACCTCACAGATCACGAGACCGGCCACGCCCAACGGCTCGCATGCGGATGACCACACGGCTCCGACGTGCGAGCCGAACCCCGTGCCCGTGCAGACTCCCTCAAGGTTGAATGACCTCGACCGCCTCCACGTCGGCACCTTCACCGGACCCGCAGGCCTGCTCCGCCAGCGCACTGAACCCTCAAAACCCCAACGCGACCTGCTCGCCAAGCTCGACATCGCCGTCCCCAAGCAGATCGTGGAGCTCTCAGTCCCCAGCTGACCGTTTCGCACCACCAACGCCTAGAGACACGCCACCGCAGCGTGTCCCGACGCGTCTCCCCAGCTCACACACCGATTCCGAGCTCTAGCCCACCTGAATTACGTCGAACCCAGGTTCAAGGTCAATCCGTTCATCACTCATGGTTTCCGGTCCTTGCTCGTGGGGGGTCTGCATGACTGGCCTGGACCGCCAACCCGGCCATGCATCGGACGCCGCCTGCGCGCTTCGGGCCCTGCCGTCTGCTGCGGGCGTGCGGGCCAGGAGTGCGGCGAGGCTGCTCACCTCGGGGGGGCTGCTCCCACCACCGCGTGACCAGTTCACCTGGCGGGCCGCCGCAGCCTGGGGCCAGGCGGGCGAGCGCGTGCATCAACCGGGAGCCGGCGTCTTGCCGCGCACAGAAGGCGGGGTCGCCGCACCCGTCCGGGGCGGGAAGCGAGGCCGGAGCCAGGCGCGGAGCCGGGCACGGCCCAGGCGCCCGGCACCGCACGCAACCGATCACACGGCCACCCGCCCGGTGTTCAGGCCCATATCTGCGGCGCCCCGCCCGTCGCTGTCGATCACCGGATCAGCTCCTTGACCAGCGTGACGGAGTCCGCCTCGGGCAGCGCCGACCGGGTCAGGGCATCGAACGCGGTCCGGAAGACCTCAACGGTGTCGGGCACAACGATGGGTTCACTCGGGGTGTACTCGTCGCGGAAGGCCACCGCGGTGTCACGGGGGTCGGAGAAGTCAAGGACGGACATGCCGCTGGTCATCGAGGGGTGGGCACCGGCCAGGTAGGGCAGCACGGAGTGCCGCCGGGCGCCGTTCTGTTCCGGCGGACGCCACACCAGGTCCGACCCGGCCATGGCCTGGTCGACGGTCGTGGCGGCGGACCGCTGCCCGTTGCACAGCCAGCCGCTCTCGTGTACGTGCGGCCGGGAGCCGTTCGTGCCGGGTGCCGGGTCGGGCACGATGCGGCTCTCCACCAGCTCGGCGAGCGGCACCTTGCCCGCGACCGCGCAGCCGGACTCCCGCGCCAGATAGTCGATGACGAGACCGGCCTTGGCGGCGGCGGGCAGCAGATCGGCGATCACCTCACCGGGGGTGCTGAACCGGGTGCAATAGTCGTCGACGAGGAAACAGGTGCTGATCCGGGCGCGTTTCGCGGCCGCTTCCCCGGCTGCCGTAACCCACGGCCGTACCTGCTCGAACTGCCTGGTCAGGGACTCCCGACCGGCCAGGAAGTCCTCCATGCAGAGGTGACCGAACTCGACGGCCAGGTGGGAGAACGGCACTGCGTACGCGCCCGGCCTCCGGCTGGAAGTGGACTTCCCCGGCTCGCCCGCCCCGGCGGCCTGCTCGTCAAACGGCGAACCCACAGGCGACGATCATTCCGGTATAGCCGGGCCGTAGCGGCTGGTCGATGGTCCCGACCCGCTCGATGAACAGGTCGCTTGCGGAGCGTTCGAGGTGAACGCGGATGTCTTCATTGCACACCGCGACAGCGGGGAAGTTCTTGCCCCCGAGTTCGTAGCCCTCGGAGTTTTCCATAAAGGCGGCAGCAAAGGGAGCACCAGGCTTCAAGCAGCCGGTGAATCGGCTCATGGCGTGGGCGAACTCTGCCTCATTGGCGGAGATGGATTCGGCCACGAAGAACATTGTTCCCATATCCCAGTGCCGCTCCGGCGTCGTGAACAAGCTGTCCCGCACTACGGTCACGCGGCTGCGAAGTGCCGCCCACGGATTGCCAACCTTCCGATACTCCGGAGCGGAGGCGAAGACGTCCCAGAAGCGCTGCCAGGCTGGGTTCGGGCTGTGCAGCTGTCGATTGAGCCAGTCGACGTTACGTTCCGAATAGTCGAGCAGAGTGATGCGGCTGCAGGCGATCAGCATGGCCATGGCTGGATAGAGATTTGGACCCGTACCGAGGTCGATGCCGCAGGCATCGGGCTCCACAGCGGCGGAGGAGAAGAAATCGCGAATCAACTCGACGATCTGCCGCTCGTCCTTTCGTAGCTCTGCATAATTGTGGTCGAAATAGACCTCTGGATCAAATTCTTCCCAGGGTACGTCGCCGTTCTTTCGCATCGGACCTCACCTATTCGACCGCCTGACTCGCCGCCCACATTTCCTCGAAGCGGCTACTTCGCTCCGCCAGGTGCTCAGCCCGGAGAATAAGACGTGTATTGACGATGGACGGCCGAACCCCGCCGCTGATGCGCGCAGCGGGAGTCACCTCGTAGCTGATCGCCCGATCGAAGAGAATGAAGTCGAACAGCGAACTCTTGAGAGTCGGCGGCACCATGTCCGGATCGAGTCGCCTTACCTGTATGTTCACAGCAGCCTGTGCTCGGCAGATATAGAGGAAGTCGGGATCCGTCGCGACGTCGGGCCGGTCAAGGATGAAGATGCGCCGGACTACGACGCCTCGCTGGACCGCCTTCGCCTGGGCCTCGAGATAACGCAGTCCGAGGTCGTTCACCCAGAACCCCTCATCGAACCCGCTGCCGTTTCCATCGATGGTGGCGGTGCTCGTGGCGTCGATCGTCGCCGTCACGTTCCGCGCCAGATTCAGCAGCCAGTCGCGGTCTTCTCCGTCATAGGTCGCGTCCCCGTCGGACAACTGTTTGAGGAACTGTGAGGTGCTCGTGACCTCGGACTGTGCCACGGCCCTGACCAGTTCGGGCAGCGCCGGTCCCAGCTTGATCGCGTTGTCCAGGAGGCCGGTGACGACAGGGAGGTCGAGGGCGGATGCGCCTACCGCGCCGAGCAGTTGGGTCGCCTCGTTCACGCTGGAGAATCCGTCTTCGACGACCTTGTTGATGCTTCTGTACTGCGAGCGCTGAAGGATCTCCATGTTCTCGACGCGCTTCTCGAATTCGAGCAGCACCTGGGTCACCAGTGTCACACCGCCCAGAAAGACGGACAGGGTGATGGACCAGATCTGCGGCTGCTTCACCAGATTCGTGACGGCATAGGTGACGAGGCCCGCGGCCAGCGTGACAATAATTCTCCTGGCAAGCGGGCTCAGTGACCCGGAAGGTCGATCCGGCGACGAGCCATGCTGGTCACTCACGGTCGTTACCTGTCGAGATGAAGGTGTAGGAGACCCGATCTGCATGTTCTTTGGCAAGTGACAGACCTTCACGGTGACTCTCGCTCAGGATCGCCTGCCACGCCTCCGCGTCGGTTACGGCCTCGGAGAGGATCATCCGTACTGCGTGCTCTACCGCCATGAGCTTGGGCGGCAGAATGGAGAACGTCTGGTAGGCGATGAAGCGCTGAGCATCCGGATTGACCTGGATGACGGCCGGCATCTCCGCCCAGCGCCCGGGCAGGCGGATGTCGGCCCATCGGGTGGCCGTCAGTGCGTCCGGCCCGGTTAGACCAATGAGACCGAGTCGGAGCAACTGCCAGATCGCCGCCAAGAGTGCACACGACCAGGTGCGCTCCGTGTCCCGGTCGTCCCAGAGTTCCACGTCAACGGAGATCGAATGGCGATAGGAGGTCTCCCGCGACGGCAGCACGGATGGGCTTAGGGCCTTGTCGGTGCCCGCCTCGATGATCATCGATGGGCTCCGCATGCCGACCGGCAGCAGTTTCGAGACGTCCATTGCAAGTTGGAGGTTTCCGGTCTGCACCAATCCTGACTCACGGACGATGTAATCGACGGCCAGCCCCGCTCTCTCCGCGGCCTCGATCAGATTGGGCAGGACCACCGCGGGAGCCCGCAAGCGGGTGAAGTAATCATCGATGAGCACGCAGGTGCTGACACGCGGCAGGTCGAGGCCCAGACTTTCGATGGCGGCCATGTGCCAAGGGCGCAGCTTTCGGAAGTAATCCGAGAGTCCCATGACGTCGCGACCGAGCTCGCGGGGGGTGAGATGGCCTAGCTCGATCGAGAGGTGCGAGAGTTTCCGAGTTCCACCTTCGCGGGGTGCCGTCACCGGAGGACTCACCTGGCCCCTTCTCGTCAGCTTCGATCTCAAGCCCTCAACAGGATAAGGAATCGCTGCGGATCCAGCAATTGGACGGCAGCCCGCAACTCCTGGTTCCAACTCGGCCCAAGGCCCCGTCGGCTCCCGCTACGTAGCGCTCGCATCTCGTCCGCCAGGATTCGAGTACGAAGAGACCTGTCTAGCTTCGCTTCAAGATCCTCGGCTGTGTAGCCGAGGTCGATCAACAGGCAGATGATGACCGTGCGACCGACCGCGTCACCGACCAGCGCGACATCGACTACTGGATCGACACCTGGCGCCGCCTCACCTACGCCGAAGAAGAAGCCAGGCAGAACGCCCAGAAACCACCCCTCAGGAGCATCCCGCCCCAAAGCGAGGACCATGTCGCGAACGGAACCCAGTGATAGCCGATCAGCACGGCCGGCACCGTACGGCCGAGCCTGTGGTACTACGAACCCATGGCCGTCCGAGGAGGACGGCTAACGCAGTGACACGGGTGATCAACCATGCCGGCATCAGGATGATCAGTGACCACGGAGTCAGTCTCTGTTCTGCGCCCAAAGGCCGGGGTAGTTCGGTAGAGGTCGGTCTTTTCCGCCGGGTCTGCGGTGGTGATCAGCTTCGTCAGGTCTCCGCTCGGGCCTGGCCAGGTGCCAATACTCGCCAATCCAGGCCTGGGCCTCGATTCGTCAGGGGGTGTGCCTCGTTGATTGCTGGTCCGGTTCCTGCCCGCTCGTCCCCCGGGTGGGGTGCGGGGCCTTCGCGTGTCGCTGCGGCTGCGTCCGGTTCCACGGGCCGGAGGTCGGTGTCCTTTCTGTCTCGTCGGGGTGGTCCGGCCGGTCAGGCCGGGGCGGCCGGGAGCGCGTTAAGCCGTTTCCAGCAGGTCAGGAACGCTTCCCGCCACACCCAGTCCCGGCTGATCTTCAACCAGCGGCGGCGGGCGTGGCTCGACAACCGGGCCGGTAGGTGCAGCAGCCGGTAGCGGAGCGTGTCGGGTTCAGCGTCGGCCAGGTCGCCGTGATCGTGCACGAACGGTGTCAGCTTCTTCAGGTGCCTGCGCGACGGCTTGGTCCGGCGTACCAGCAACCGCATCTTCTCCGGCTACCCACCCGGGTGTTGAGCCCGGTCAACTCCGCGACCCCGTACTCTCCCTGAACGGTGCCGTCCTGGTGCAGCGACGTCTGCCACTGCGTTTCGGGCAGGGCGGCGATCGCCGTCTCGTCGGCGCCGGTCATCATCCAGCCGACGGTGTAGCGGACCGTCCGCCGGGCGGTGTTCAACGCCTGCAGGTGTTCCAGCAGGTCATGGGTGGCGCCCGCACCATCGATCCGCACCAAGAACTTCGCCCTCGACGAGCCCGGTACCTGGGCGAGCGCCGCCACCAGCACCTCAATAGTGACTCCACGGAAGCCCGGGTACATCGCATCCCCAGAGATGGAAGAATCGGTGTGTTATGTCCCCCGAGCCCGCTCTCAGGTTGACCGCGTCAGGGTCTTCGCCGCGGTGTGCGTGACCCTGGCCACGGCCGGGCACGGCGCCGCCGCGCACGCTGCCCTTGCCCCGTGGGCGATCGGTGTGGGCTTCGCCTGGGTGTTCATCGTGGCGTGGGCGCTGACCGGGACTGACGGCGCGCCGCGGCTGCTGGGCGGGCTTGGCTTGGCGGTCGGTGTGGTCGGCGTCGCGCTCGGCGTGGCCAGGGAACGAGACAGGTCATGATGTGAGAGCAACCCAGATTTGTGCGGCCGCCGCGGTGGCGCTGCTGGCCGTCGTGGTGTGCGCCGGTCCGGCCTCAGCGCACACCAGCCTGCAAAACGCCTCCCCCGGTATCGGCTCGACGGCTGGCCCACCGAACCTGGTCGTACTGACCTACGCCGACCCGGTGCGGCTCACCCAGGTGCTCATCTCGGATACGGCAGGGCGCCATTATCAGTCGGGCCCGTCCTTCGCCGTGGACAACACGGTCACCGAGAGGATCGCCTCGACCCTGCCGAACGGCTTGTACACGGTGGCGTGGCGGGTCGTCTCCCCCGACGGGCATCCCGTTGAGGGCACCTACCAGTTCACGGTCGCAGGCAGTACCGCCGCGGCACTTGCACCGGTCCAGGCCGCTGGCCAGACGAACACGCCGGCGGGGACCAGCGTGTGGTGGATCGGGCTGGTCGTCCTTTTGGTCGTGGGTGTCGGCGCCGGTGTCGTGGTAGTGCGCCGGGGGCTCAAAGCCGACGCTGACGCCGGCGGGTAGCCCGGCGGGTGTGGGGCCTGGCCTCCCCGCACGATGCCACAGCCCAGGCCCCCCAGGCTCACCATGCGGAGGGAATCCAGGGGCCGTCCGGCCCCAGAGAGTGAACAAGTAGTGAGCACAGCACGAGCAGTCAGAGCGGCGGCCATCACGGGCGTGGCGGCATTGGCCGCGTTCGTCCTGGCGGCGCTGGCAGGCGGCGCGGTCGCGCAGACGGTCATTCCCGGTCTGTGGGACGCGGGCACCTTGACCCGCTGGGGGCTCCCCCTCACCCGGCTGGTGATGGACATGTGCGCCACCGTGACCGTGGGCGCCCTGCTCATGGCGACCGTGCTCCTGCCCGCGGGCAAGGACGGCCTGCGGCCCTATGCGATCTCCTACGTCAGGGCGGCGTCCTGGTCGGCCGCGGCCTGGTCGGTCGCCGCCGCCGCCAATCTGGTGCTGACCGTCTCCGACGTGCTCGGCGAACCGGTCGGCCAGGTGCTCAGCCGCAATGAGCTGAGAAACTACGTCGGGCGGCTCCCCCAAGGCACCGCGCTGCTGCTCGTCGTGTTGATGTCGGTGATGGTCGCGGTGCTGAGCCGTACGACCACGACACCGGGTGCCGCGATGGGCCTGCTGGCGCTGGCGTTCTTCGCGCTGCTGCCGCCTTCACTCACCGGCCACTCGGTATCCTCGGCCAACCCCGAGGTCGCCGTGACAGGCGTGGCCCTGCACATCGCGGCGGTCGTGCCATGGGTCGGCGGGCTCGCGATGCTCGCCTGGCACGCGCTGGCGGGCGGTGGCGCCAGGGCCGCGACCGACGCCGGTACGACCACGCTCGAGATCGCCGCGGGGCGGTTCAGCCGGATGGCGCTGTGGTGCTATGTCGCCGTGGGCGTCAGCGGTCTCGCCATCGCCGTGGTCAGCCTGCCTCACCCCTCCGGCCTGTACACCACCGACTACGGCCGCCTGATGCTGGTCAAAACCGCGGCGTTCGTCTGCCTCGGCTACCTCGGCTGGATCCACCGCAGACATACGCTCCCCGCGGTCGCGGCGCGCAAGCCACGGGCGTTCGCCCGTCTCGCCGCGGTCGAGTCGGCCATGATGGCCGGTACCATCGGCGTCGCGGTCGCACTTACGCGCACGGCACCACCGGCGGTCTCCGGCACCGAGAGCATCGCCAAGAGCCTGCTGGGCTACGACCTGCCGCCCCCGCTTACCGTCATGAGGCTGGTCACGCTCTGGCGCTTCGACCTGTTCTTCGCCGTCCTGGTGGTCGCGCTCGGCGCCGCTTACCTGGCCGGCGTGATGCGGCTGCGCAGGCGCGGCCATCACTGGCAGATCGGCCGCACCGTCTGCTGGTTCTTCGGTCTGGTCACCATCGTGATCGCCACGATGAGCGGGGTCGCGACCTACTCGCCGATCCTGTTCAGTGTGCACATGGCCCAGCACATGGTGCTCGCCATGCTGACCCCGATCTTCCTGGTCCTCGCAGCCCCGATCACCCTCACCGTACGAGCACTCAGACCCGCCGCGATCAAGGCCGACCGAGGGCCACGCGAATGGGTTCTGGTGATCCTGCACAGCCGAGCCATGAAGCTCATCACCCACCCGGCCGTGGCAACGATCATCTTCGTGGCCAGCACCTACGCCTTGTACTTCACCCCCCTGTTCGAGGCCGCGATGCGCGCCCATCTCGGCCACATCGTCATGCTCATCTCCTTCCTGCTGTCCGGCGGGCTGTTCTACTGGGTACTTATCGGCACCGACCCCGCGCCCCACAGGCTGCACTACAGCGACCGCATCCTAGTGCTGTCCGTCACAGTGCCCTTCCACGCGTTCCTCGGCATTTCACTCATGAACTCCTACGGCCTGGCCAGCAACTGGTACAACCCCCTCGGCCGCACCTGGGGACCCTCATATGCCTCCGACGTGCACACCGGCGGCTCCATCGCCTGGGCCTTCGGCGAAATCCCGACCCTCATCGTGCTCATCGCGATCGTCTTCCAATGGCTCCTGCAGGACAGGCGCCCGGCCCGGTCAACTGCTTCACGGCCCGGGAGCGTGTCGCATGAAGACGAGTTCAACAAGGAAAATGGCGGCGAGAAGAACGGGTGTGGAGCGCCACACCCGCCGAGGCCGGAACTCCCGTACGATGGGCCGCATCTTTGCCAGGAGAAACACAAATGACTGCCCAGGCCGAAAGCTCCACGGAGAGCGAGACGGGTGGGCGCCAAGCCGGAGGTCCGTGTCGTGACCGCTGCCCGCCGCAGAGCAACGAACCGGCCGGCGCCGATGCTGTCCGACGGCCATAGCGGGAGGTCCGGCCGTGCGTGGAAGGGCCTTTTCCTCCTCACCGCCGTGCTCCTCGCCGGGGTACTGGCCCTGCTCGTCGCCGTCTGGCCGAAGGGCGGCGGCGCAGGCGGAGCCACGGCCGGCTCAAGCCCGGCCGGCTGGCGCCAGATTTGGCGGGACGACTTCAACGGGCCGGCCCGGAACAGCCCGGACAAGACCAACTGGATCATGGAGAAGGGCTACCGGTACCCGAACGGGCCCGACCATTGGGGCACCGGCGAGATCCAGCACTACAACGACTTGCCCGAGGACGTGAGCACCGACGGCAAGGGGCATCTCCTGATCAACCCGCACAGGGACATCCACAACACATGGGAGTCCGCCCGGATCGAGACCCGGCGGAGCGACTTCCGCCCGCCGTCCGGCGGTGTGCTCCGCGCCGAGGCCCGTATTCAGCTTCCGGCGGTCACCGGCACCGCGGCGCTCGGCTACTGGCCGGCGTTCTGGATGCTCGGCGCCGGGATCCGCGACGACACCAGGAAATGGCCGTCGCACGGCGAGTTCGACATTCTGGAGAACGTCAACGGCGACCAGAAGGTCCAGGGCACGCTGCACTGCGGCGTGGAGAAGGGCGGCCCCTGCAACGAGCACAACGGGCTCAGCCGGCAGACCACCTGCCTGGGCTCCCCGTGCCCGGGCGCCTTCCACACCTACGCCTTCGAGTGGGACCTCAGTTCCAGCCAACAGCTGCGCTGGTACGTCGACGGGCAGCTGTACCACACCGTCAACGCCTCCCAGATGGACGCCAAGACGTGGGCCGAGGCGACCCACGGGAGCATGACCATCATCCTCAACGTCGCCATGGGCGGCGACTTCCCCAACGCCGTGAACGGCGGGAAGCCCACCCCGACCGCCGACACCAAGAGTGGCTACCCGATGGCCGTCGACTACGTGTCCGTCTCGACGCGGGGGTAGCCGCCGCAGGGGGGCGGCCGGGCTACTTCGTCTTGGTGGGTGCTCCGATGTTCTTCAGCACCGGGGGCAAGGTGAGCCCGTCGGCCGGGGCCAGGCCGCTCAGCTACACCTGGCCCTTGGGCGCCACCACCTGAACCCAGCGGGCGATCGAGGGCGTGCCCTTCTTGTCCACCGCGAAGACCATGTACCAGCCCGGGATCACCAGATCGGGGTTGCCGGGGATGGCGAGTTCCAGGTCGGTCCCACGGACCTGGAACGGCACGGCGATGGACCGCTGCTGGACATCGGTGACGTGCGTGACCGAGCTGGGCCGGATCAGACGCACCTGGGCGATGTTCCCCGGGGTCGTGGTGGCGAACTTCTCGGTCTTGCCCAGCACCACCTGCGGCGGGCCGCCGGAGACGATGGGCCGGGCCCCGTGGTAGAGATACGGCGGGCTGTAGATCTCGATCCGCTGCTCGAAGGTCGGCGGTACGGTGTCGGCCTTGTCGGCGAAGAGCGGGTTCGAGCCCATCGTCACCACCCGGCCGTCCGGCAGCAGCAGCGCCTCGGTGTGGTAGTCCCGGCCCACCGTCGGGTCGGCCGCCGGTGTGAAGGTGTTGCTGTCGGGGTGGTAGAAGCTGGCCCTGAGGATGTCGCTCTGGTGCTTGCCCCGGTACTCGTGCGAGCCGCCGGTGGTCAGGACCGTGTCGTCGGGCAGCGTGACCGCATTGAGGTAGCGCGTTCTTCCGGCCGGCAGGTCCGGGCCGTTGACGAAGTGCGGGTTCGGGCCGGCGAGGTCGATGGTGGCGGTACGAGAGGTGACCGTTCCCTGCTCGCCGGGACCGCTGCCGCCGAACACGGCGACCTTCTGGTTCTGCGCCGGGGGCAGCAGCACGGTCGCCATCGTCTCGACCGAGTCCGGCTGGCGCAGGCCCGGTACGGGCTGGAACGTGTTGGTCTTCAGGTTCCAGAAGCCGGGCGTACGGCCGGGATGGTCGGTCTTCTTGTCCACGGGCCCGGACCCGCCGTTGGCACCGCTGTAGAAAATCGTCCCCTCGGTGGTCAGGAACAGCGAGGGGTAGGTCGCGAAGATGCGCGTCGGGGCGGCGGACCAGCTCTTGGTCTTGGGGTTGTAGTACTCGTTGTTGCCGGGGCCCAGCGCGCCTGTTCCGTCCAGACCTGAGACGGTGAGCACTTTGCCGTCGGGTAGCGGGCTGAGCGTCGGGTACCAGCGGGCGTACTGCATCGGCGCGACCTGCTCGTACCGCTCGGCGTCCGGGTTGAACTCGTAGGCCGACTTGACGCCCTGGTACTCCTGGGCGTTCATGTTGATGTTGTCGGCCATGCCGTACAGGGTCCGGCCGTCGTTGCCACTCAATCCCTTGATCTTGAACTGAGTCATGGTGGAAACGACCTGGCTGCCGCCAGGTTGAGCCGCTTGGACGAAGACGGCCTGCTGAGATCTGACCACGATGGTGTGCCAGGGCGGGAGCTTGCGGCCCCGCTTCTTGGCAGCGGCGATCTCCATGACGGTGTAGGACTTCTTGACCTTACTCGCCGGCGGTAGTACAAGATCGTCGTCGGAGACGTACTCAGCACCGCCGGTGAGCTGGCCCCGCATGAATACCTGCGCGACGAAGACGGTTCCCTTCGTCACTTTCCGGGGCTTGTTCGGGTCCTCGTTGCGTACCAGGACGGCGCCCCCGGCGTTTTTGACGTTCGCTTTCAGCACCTCAAAGCGGAGAGTGCCGCCGGCCACCAGCACCTTGCCGTCGATGAGCTGGGAGTGGCCCGAGCAGAACATGTCGACGGGGGTCGGGATCAGTTTGGTGCTGCCGGTCACCGGATCCCAGAGCAGCGTCTTGAAGGAGCCGGCCTTGAAGTTGTTGACGTCGTTGCCGGACCCGGCGATGATCAGCAGCTTGCCGTTGTGCAGCAGAGTGGCATGGACAGCGTTGACCCGGACATTGGGCGGGAGGTCGAGGACGCTCCAGTGGCCGTATTCGGCTTTGTACGACCGCTGGTTGATCGCATACTGGTGGTATTGATCCATCCCGAAGGTGATCGCGACGGGCGCGTTCATTGCCAGGGCCGCGGAGACGATCAGGGCGGAGACCACGATCTTCTTGGCCACTGGCGTCAGCGGCCACTCGATCCCGATCACGCCCCCGGTCCTTTCTCGTAGGAGTCCACAGCCCCCGCGCCGCGTTTGGCGCGGGCGACCTCCACTTGCCAGATGACGATCGGCGCGAGACAGGTCAACAAGGCGATCCCGGTCCAGATGCGCATGGCCGGGTAGGTGAAGCCCGTGTAGACGGACGCGATCAGCGAGCCACCGAAGATCGCAGCCCAGAGGTAGTGGAAGCGAAAGGTCCAGAGCCCGTCCGGGCTCACCGAGTCACCCTTGGGCGTCACCTTGAAACTCGCGGGCAGGCGCAGCAGGGCCGCCAGGAGCGACGCGGCGTAGATGGGGGTCGTCATGGCTCCCATCGCCATCCCGCGGACCCCGGTCGAGCCCTTCGGCTCGTGCGGGCTCACGTTGTGCTTGCGGATGAAGGAGTAAAGAACGACCTGGAACAGCAGTGCGTCGCCATAGAACATCATCCAGCGCGAAGTAGCCACACTCACCCCGGAAGCCCCAAGAACGAGGTAGAGCACACTGCCGAGCGCGCCCAGCATGCATGACAAGGCCGCCATCGGATAGAAGGACAGCATGAGCTGGTAGTTCAAGAACCGGCCCGGCGAGAGCCTCCAGACCATGCGCCAACTGTGCTTGGCGAGGAACTCGTAGGTACCGCGGCTCCAGCGGAGCTGCTGGGTGAAGAAGTCCGACCAGGACGACGGGCCTTCGCCGACCGCCACGACATCCGGCGTGTAGACCGACCTCCAGCGCTTCCCGGTGGCCGGATTGCGGGTGGAGTGGATCTTCAGCCCGGTCGCCATGTCCTCGGTGATCGAGTCGAACAGCCCACCGATCTGGCGAAGCGCGGACAGCCGGACGACAATGTTCGTGCCGATGAACATCGGGCCGCCGAACCGGTTGCCGGCCCGCTGGACGAGGGCGTGGAAGAGGAACTGCTGGCTCTCCGCGGACTTGGTCACCATGGAGGTGTAGTTGCCGTACACCTGCGGCCCGACCACGAACGCGACGTCGGGGTCGCGGAAGTAGCCGACCATCCGCTCCAGGAAGTTCTCCCTCGGCACGTGGTCAGTGTCGACCATCGCCATGAGGTCGTAGCCGTTCCCGTGCTCGTCG
Source organism: Actinomycetes bacterium (assembly GCA_025964615.1). Taxonomy (GTDB): domain Bacteria; phylum Actinomycetota; class Actinomycetes; order Streptosporangiales; family Streptosporangiaceae; genus RYN-227. Next base: position 5,305 of record JAOPYM010000027.1, on the reverse strand, counting down.
AGCCAAGCGTTGTAGTTGCCGTGTTTAGTACGGCGGCGGAAGGCGCCCTTGCGGGTGTTCCATCGCTCCACGTTCCGGCGGGAGAAGTGCCTGACGCCGAGCTCCGCGCAGATCTCCTTCATGACGTCCTCGTCGCCCTCGTCAAGCAGCCAGACGTCGAACGGCGCCGGGAAGCGGAGCCCGACGGCCGCGGCGAGGGTGGCGCGCACCATCTCCGGCGGCTCCTTGCCAGGAACGCAGGTGGTGAGGAAGGCGATCCGGTTGCGGGGATCCGGCGCGACGGGCACCGGATTCCGCGCGAACAGCGTCCCGTACACCATTGAGATGATCTGCACCAGGCGGAAGACCTCGATCAGGATGATCGTGCCCAGCACGACCTTGTCCAGGATGAGCAGCCACTCCCGGGGGTCGAAGGGGCGCGTCTGCCAGTGGTAGGGCAACACCAGCCAGAGCAGCAGGCCAGCCTCGGCCAGCGGAGCGGCGAGCATCAGCAGCCAGATGCGGAAGCGGCGCGGGTCGTGGGCCAGCATGCTGCGGAACCCGACCCGGTAGCCGACGCTCGCCGGGGGCTCCGGCTCGATCGCCCCGGCGAGCGTACTGAACCGCTCATAGTCGTAGTCGGGCTGGGAAGGCTCACCCTCCCGCTCCGACCTGTGCGGCCCAGTGCCGGCGGACGGTTCCCCGATTTCCGCCACCGGCATGCCGATATCGACGGTCAGTTCCGCCATGACGTGCTTACCCCCACAGGCGGTCCCCCGCCTCGTCAGTCAAGGGCGTCCAGATCCGGCCATCTGTAACATCCGCCCCCGCAGCTAAAGAATCCCATAAATGGTGATGGGTCACGCTAAGGCTTTGTTACAAATGACTGCATGTCTCCTCAGTCGGGGCTCGTGTTGATCCAGGTCAGGTGGCCTCCTCGGCGACCTGCTCGTCGAAGACGCCGGAGTGGCCCTTCGCGACCGCCTCGGGGAAGACCCGCTCGCCGCCGCGCTCGCACGGCTGCTGCCCAAACAGCGGCGGCTGGGTCTGCTGGTCACCCCGCGGACCCTCCTGCGGTGGCATCGTGACCTGATCACCGGCAAATGGACTCAGCCCAGCACACCAGGACGGCCATCGAAGACCACCGGGCTGCGTGCGTTGATCGTGAGGATGGCGCGGGAGAACGGCGGCCGTCTTCATCAGGGGCCGTAACAGCGGGATACCAATCGATGACGGCTTAACTTGGAACTGGTAGCGGTCATGAAGCATCAGCGGTGGCTGGGGAACGATCGTAATGGCCATCATCGGCCCAGAAGGTCTGTGAAACTATCAAAAACACGCTCCCACCTGCGGCGGCGCCCTGTGACCCCTCCTCAAACCGTCACAGGGCGCCGCTGCTCACGTGGTCAGCTTGGCCAGTTCGGCCTGCACCATGGCCTCGTGCTCCTGTTCGTCACGACGGGCGTCGGACGGCTTCCATCGGCCGCGCAGCAGCGGGATGCTCAGCAGGAAGAGCAGGATTCCGGCGAAGCACACCCAGTACCACCGCTTCCACTCTCCCGGAGCCTGGGCGGCGGCCTTCTGCACCTCGGCGCCGTGGGCCTGCAGGTAGGTGAAGACGTCCGGCGGCACCTTGGACAGGGCCGTGAGCTGGGCCGAGTAGGGCGCGACCGTCTGCAACTGCGGGCCGACGGCTATCACGCCCTGGATGGCCGCCTGGTTGGCCGCGATGTTGATGAGCAGAGCCTGGCCCTCGGCGCCGCCGCCGGCCGCGGTCACGGCCTGGGCCGCCAGGTCCGGCGGGATCGCGGCCGGGTTGGGGTAGCTGGCGAGCTTGGTGAAGAGCACCGGGTTCTTCTGGATGACCGCCAACTCGGGGGCGAGCTGCACTGCGTCGGTCAACTGGGTCTTGTACTTCGTCGCGGTGGCCACGATGTCAGGGTGTGTTTGAGCGAAGGCGAGCTCGTTCTTGTACTGGGTGGCGTACGCCGTCACGGTGGGTCCGTAGTTGACCAGCGGGGTGACCGAGTGGACCACGACCGGGATGACGAGGAAGGCGACGAAGACCACCATGCGGATGATCCAGCCCCAGATCGCCAGGCCGGTGGCGGTGAGGGCGGGGTTGCGGGCCTCCACCGTCTCGGTGAAGCTGGCCATCCACGGCGTGTAGGCGACCCCCAGCGCGAAGGACAGTACCGCGAGGATCACGGCGAGGCCGGCGTAGCTGGGGTGGTGGCCCGCCTGTTCCAGGTAGACCACGACCATGACCGCCGCCGCGATCCCGCCGACCACCATGAAGGGCTTGCGGACGCGGAGCCGATCGGAGATCACCCCGATCAGGATCACGCCGGCCGCGTTGAAGCCCCAGTTCCAGTTGCCCAGCCCGTTGGCGTCGGCGGTGGAGAAGCCGAACACGGTCGCGGCGTAGATGACGAAGAACCCGACGGCGGTGTAGTAGACCAGCAGCATCAGTGAGATGGCGAGTGCGGAGATCACGACATCGGCCTTGAGCAGCTGGCGGAAGGGGTGGCGCAGCGCGGCCTCGACATCGAGACCCTTCGCCCTTGCCTCGATCAGAGCCCGGTCCTTCATGGTGACCATCAGCTGGTCGCGCAGCTGCGGGGACAGCTCGCGCAGCCCTACCAGCGCGATCAGGAACACCACGATCCCGGCGATGCCGCAGATGAGGTACTCATGCGTCCAGAAGTGCGTGTCGTGGACCACCGCGGGGATGGTGGCGCTGCCGACGGCCGACACGATCAGGCTTCCCAGGACCGGGCCACTGGTCCAGAAGCCCATGGCCGTGGCCCGGCCCACCTGGGGTGAGAAGTCGCGGATCAGCGCGGGAGTGGCCACCAGGCAGATGCCCTCGATCACGCCGACGACGAAGCTCTCGATGGTGAAGGTCCACCGGTCGGTCGCGGCGGGCAGGATGAAGGCGGTGAACACCCCGGTGAGCAGCAGCCCGCCGACCACCAGGTTGGCGCGGCCCAGCCGGTCGGTGAGCCCGGCGAACAGCGAGCCGAACGCGCCGAGCAGGCTCCCGAAGGCCAGCGCGACCACGTAGAAGGTGAAGCTCATGTGCAGGTTGGCCAGCAACAGCGTGGACACCGAGCCGCCGACGTACAGCTCGTAGTACAGCGTGATGGTGGCCAGCACCGTGATCGCCAGGAGCAGGACGCGGGCCCCGGTCTCGGGATAGGTATCGAGCTGCCGGCGCCACAGCCAGGACACCCCTCGCGGGCGGCCAGGATCTAGATCTTGTGCGGTCATTGTCATGCTGACCTCGCCATCTCGTTGGCATACACCGATTGATCCCCGAGCGTGGAGGTCACGATAACTGCACTGTCCGTGCAACTTCAATGGGCTGGATATGGCGACCTTGTCCAGGCCGAAGAACAGGGACGGCCTGAAGAGTCCGGCCGGGTGCGAACTACCGGAATCCGGCTTCGGCGAGCAGGGTGGTGAAGGTGGCGGTGACCAGGTCCGTCGCCTGTCCGGGGCCAAGGCCGAGATCGGCGCGCAGCGACTCCCAGAACGACCAGCCGCTGATCGCGTGCAGGCTGTCGAGCAGTTGCCTGCGCTTGTCCTCGGCGAGCTGGGAAAGCTCCAGTGCGAAGACCGCCTCCAGCTCCGCCTTCGTCACCGCCAACGCCACGGCCCTGCTACGGCGCAGTGGTTCGGAGAACGGCTCGTTGACGCGCGCCGCTCGCCAGCTCGGGGTCATCAACTCAAGCACCAGCGACCGCTGCCCGACGAACAACACGACTCGGCTGACCAGGGGCTGATCCGGGTCGACTCGCTCCGTCAACGACGACCGGATCTCGTTGTCGCGCCGGATCGCCTCGACCAGCAGCGTGTCCATGTCGGTGAACTGCTGCCAGACCGTACGCAGCGACACCCCGGCCCGTTGCGCGATCCGCGGGGCGGTCGGGCGGAGGTCGCCCTCGGCGTGCAGCGCCCGCATCGCATCGATGATCGTCCGGCGGGTACGGTGCGACCGGGCGGCACGGCCGTCGGACGGCTCACGGCCACTGGCCGGATGGCCGCGACTGTCAAGCGGGTCGGCGGCATGCCCCGCAGTCGACATGGCATCCCCCCGAGTCCCGTCCAGGATGGCGCTACTAGCGATGCCGGCCTCCCCGGCCAGCGCCGGAAAGCCGCATCAAAGCCTTCCCTGGCAAACGCACTGGTCATACTAAGCCAGCACACAGGACGATCCTCTCTACACCCTGCCCATCTGTAGAGTCGGCTTCGTCACCATTGAGGTAGTTCCATCCTGAAGTGCCAGGTCAGGGGTCCTGGTGTGGGGCGGGTTGGTGGTACTCGGGCTGGTGGTGGGCGGGCTTGGTCGCCGTCGCCCAGTTGCGTGCCGCGGACTTCCCTGAGATCCCCTTCCCAGAGGGTGCGGATCTCGTGCAGATCAGGATCAAGCTCCAGACTGTAGCCGGTGTGTCGCCGATCCCGTAGGCACACCCGGCACTGGTATTTCCGGTGGCCCCGGCTACCGGCCAGCGCTGAGGAACAGAGACAGGGAGACCATCCGACGAGCACCGAACCTGGTCCGAGCGGGTCGCCGTATGGGCAGGTGGCGGGCCTGCGGTCCGGGTTTCCGTGCGGGCGGTCGTCGAGCATTTAATTGCCGACCGCGCCTAGGTGGACCGGCAAGCAGCCACATGAAACAGCCCTCCGGCCTACTGTCCGCCAGGGATGAGTAGGCCGGAGGGCTCTGTTCGCTGCTGCCGTTCGTCGCTGCTTACTTGACGGTGACGCTCTTCTTGGTCTTGGCGGGGGTGCCGATGAGGTTGGTCGCTTTCAGGGTGAACAGGTAGGTGCCCTTGTGTGTGGGTGTTCCGGACAGGGTGCCGTTGGCGGCCAGTTTCAGGTGTCCTCTCGGACCGAATGACGGCAGGGATGTATGAGGGCTAATTGAGTACTTGTACTCATGTTTGGCTGGGTTCAGCCTGCCAGGATGACCAGATCTTGAGAGGGTGATCGGTCATGAGAGCAGTGTTGTTGCTGGTCCCAGGAGTGCTCGCCGTGGCCCTGGGCGTGAACTTGTTCGGTGGTACGGCCAGCGTGCAGGGCTCGGGGTGGGAGTTGGTCAAGGACGAATCGTCTTTGGCGTTCTCCGCGCCGGTCGTCGCAACCGGTGCCCACAGCGCCTGGAGCTTCGGGTGGAACGCCGAAGGGTGGCTCTGGGACAACGGCACTCACAACCCGACCGCGTTCGGCTGGGATGGCAAGCGTTGGAAGGAAGTCCAGCTGCCCTCTGCGGCGCACGGCGACCCCTCAGCCGCAGACGCGTCGGGACCCGACGACGTGT
>JAOPYM010000023.1 GCA_025964615.1 Actinomycetes bacterium | reverse complement strand
CCCGGGACACGAGCTGGATCGCGATGATCGAGTCACCGCCCAGATCGAAGAAGCCATCATCGATCCCCACCCGCTCCAAGCCGAGAACCTCGGCGAACAGCGCGGCCAGGATCTCCTCCCGCTCCGTGCGGGGCTCCCTTCCCGTCACGTTGGCGGTGAAATCGGGGGTAGGGAGCCCCATACGGTCCAGTTTCCCGTTGGCGGTGAGCGGGAGTGCGTCAAGGGTGATCACTGCGGCGGGGACCATGTAGTCGGGCAGGTCCTGGTTGACGAAGCGGCGCAGCTCACCCGAGTCGGGGGTGTGCCCTTCAGCGGCGACCACGTAGGCGACCAGGCGTTTCTCGCCCGGCTTGTCCGCACGGGCGATGACGGCTACATCTGCCACGGCGGTGTGCTTCGACAGTGCGGCTTCGATCTCACCGAGCTCGATCCGGAACCCGCGCACCTGCACCTGCTGATCACAGCGACCCAGATACTCCAAACGACCATCAGCCCGCCACCGGGCCAGGTCCCCGGACCGGTACATCCTGGATCCGGCCACACCAAACGGATCAGCCACAAAACGCTCGGCGCTCAGCTCCGGACGGTTCAGATAACCCCGGGCCAGACCGGCCCCGGCCACGTACAACTCGCCCGCCACACCGGCAGGCAGCGGCTGCAGACGGTCATCGAGCACGTAGACCTTCAGGTCGGGGATACCGACCCCGATCACGCTGCCGGACGCGGTCGCGCAGGACACCTCATCCAACGCCACATACGACACGTGCACCGTGGTCTCGGTGATCCCGTACATGTTCACCAACACCGGTGCATCATCTGCGTGGCGGGAGTACCAGTCCTGCAAGCGACCCAGTTCCAGGGCCTCACCGCCGAACACGACGTACCGCAACGCCAGGTCCCGGCCCGGGTTGTCCCGGTCGGCAGCCATGAGCTGGTAGAACGCCGACGGCGTCTGGTTCAGGACCGTGACCCGTTCCAGGGCGAGCAACGCCAGGAAGTCCTCCGGCGAACGGGATACCCCATACGGCACCACGACCAGACGGCCGCCGAGCAGCAGCGGACCCCACAACTCCCAGACGGAGAAGTCGAACGCGAACGAATGGAAAAGGGTCCATACATCCTGCGGACCGAACCCGAACCAGTGGTCGGTGGACTCCAGCAGCCGGATCACGTTGCCGTGCGGCACCACCACGCCCTTGGGCTTCCCGGTGGACCCGGAGGTGTAGATCACATACGCCGGATGCTCCGGCGACACCGCAACACCTGGATTCTCCGACGAGAACCCCGACAGATCCGGCCCGTCCCCGGTGATGGTCAGCAGCGGGTTGGAATCGCTGAGCATGTACGCGATCCGATCGGCCGGGTAGTCCGGATCGATCGGAACGTAGGCGGCCCCCGACTTCAGCACGGCCAGGACCGCCACCACGAGGTCTGTGGAACGGGGAAGCTCAATGGCCACGAACCGCTCAGGACCCGCCCCCTGCGACACCAGATACCGGGCCAACCGGTTCGCCTTCGCGTTCAACTCGCCGTACGACAGTGACGAGCCTTCGAACGTCACCGCCACCGCATCCGGCGTCCGCGCCGCCTGCGCCTCGAACAGTTCATGGATCGTACGACCCGCAGAACTTGCGACCTCAGGACGGGGAGAGGCAGCCCAGCGAGTGAGGATCATCTCCCGCTCCTGCGGAGCCAACAACTCCACGCCACCGATCGGCGCATCCGGCGACGCCAGCAAAGAACCCAGGAAACGCTCGAAACGCGCAGCCAAACCCTGCGCGGTAGACGCGTCGAACAAGTCCAGGGCGAACTCCAGCTCACCATCCAGGCCGGTAGGTGAACCAGGAGTCCGCTCGGTGAGCACCATCAGCAGGTCGAACTTGGCCGCTCCCGCGTGCAACGGCTCCACCTCGGCCGTGAACCCGTCCAACTCCAAACGGGCCTCCGGGTTGTTCTGGAACGTCAACGCCACCTGGAACAACGGATGCCGCGACATCGAACGCGCCGGATTCAACACCTCCACCAACCGCTCAAACGGCACATCCTGATGCGCAAAAGCCGCCAGATCCACCTCCCGCACCCGAGAGATCAACTCCCGAAACGACGGATCCCCCGAGGTGTCGGTCCGCAACACCAACGTGTTGACGAACATCCCCACCAGATCGTCCAACGCCTCATCGCTGCGACCAGCGATCGGCGAACCCACCGGAATGTCCGTACCAGCACCCAACCGCGTCAACAACGCCGCAAACGCAGCCTGGACCACCATGAACTGACTGGCGCCACTCGCACGGGCCACTGAATCCAGACGCGCGTGCAGTTCACCGTCCAGCGAGAACCGGACCGTACCGCCCCGGTAGGAGGCCTCCACCGGACGCGGACGATCAGCAGGCAACACGATCTGATCTGGAAGCCCCGCCAACGCCCCCTTCCAGAACCCGATCTGCCGCGAGACCAACGACCCCGGATCCGACTCCGAACCGAACAACTCCCGCTGCCAGAGCGTGTAATCCGCGTACTGCACCGGCAACGCCGCCCACGACGGCGCCCCACCCGAAACCCGCGACACGTACGCCGAGATCACATCCCGAGCCAGCGGCGCCATCGACCAGCCATCCCCAGCCACGTGGTGCATCAGCAGCAGCACCACGTGCTCATCGAGGGCCAGCTCGAACACGTGAGCCCGCAACGGCGGCTCCACCGAGATGTCGAACCCGTACCCAGCGGCCATCCCCAGTGCCACCGGCAACCCCGAAGGCGAGACCGACGACACGACCAGCTCCGGACGCGCCACCGGCGCATCCAAAATCAACTGACGCGGAACCCCATCACTGTCAGGGAACACCGTCCGAAGCGACTCATGCCGCGACACCACATCCTCGAGAGCCGCCTGCAACGCACGAAGATCCAACACGCCCCGCACCCGCAGAGCAATCGGCATGTTGTACGTCGCCGACGGACCCTCCAAACGATTCAAGAACCACAGCCGCTGCTGCGCATACGACAACGGCAGCTCGGACGGGCGATCCATCGGGACCAGGATCGGGCGGGTGTCCGGGGAGGGCTCGCCCAGCCGAGAGGCGAGGCCCGCGACGGTCGGCGTCTCGAAGAGCGCCCGGACGGGCAGTTCGGCGGACAGCAGCCGGCGGACCCGGCCGACGACCCGCATGGCGAGCAGCGAGTTCCCGCCGAGCTCGAAGAAGTCGTCATCGACGCCGACCGGCGCCTTGGCCCCGAGCAACTCGGCGAACACCGCGCAGAGCGTCTCCTCGACGGGCGTACCCGGCGCCCGGTACCCGGTGATCACTGGCGCGAACGACGGCGCAGGCAGCGCCTTCGTGTCCACCTTCCCGTTCGCGGTCAACGGCAGTTCAGAAAGAACAACAAGAGCCGAGGGCACCATCGACTCCGGCAACTGCGAACGCACGAACGCCCGCAACTCCTCCGCATCGACCGTCGCCCCCGGAGCCGGCACTACATACGCCACCAACCGCGACTGCCGGGGAGCGGGAACGCGGCGTTCGTCGGCACCCGGCAGGTCGATGCGGTCGAGCGTGATGCCCGGATCGGCGACCACGGCGGCGAGCAGGAGTTCCAGCCAGCCGGCGAACCGCGCGACGGTCGCGGTGTCGAACAGGTCCGAGGCGTACTCGATGGTGCCCGCCAGCCCGCCGGAGCCGTCGAACGGCTCCTCGAACAGGAACTCCAGGTCGAACTTGGCGACGCCGGTGTCGACCGGTTCCACGCTGACGGTGACTCCGGGCAGCTCGACGGAGGCGACCGGGTTGTTCTGCAGCGTCAGCATCACCTGGAACAGCGGGTGCCGCGACAGCGAACGGGCGGGTTTGAGCACCTCGACGAGCCGTTCGAACGGCACGTCCTGATGGGCGTACGCGCCGAGGTCGGTCTCGCGCACCCGGGCGAGCAGCTCCCGGAACGAGGGGTCCCCCGAGGTGTCGGTACGGAGCACGAGAGTGTTGACGAACACCCCGACCAGGTCGTCCAGCGCCTGGTCGGTACGGCCGGCGATCGGCGACCCGAGCGGCACGTCCGTACCGGCCCCCAGGCGGGTGAGCAGAGTGGCGAGCCCGGCCTGCAGCACCATGAACAGGCTGACCTGCTGCTCGCGGGCCAGCCTCAGCAACCCCTCGTACAGCGACGGGTTCAGTGTGAACGCGGCAGCGGCGCCCCGGTAGGAGGCCTGCGCGGGCCGGGCCCGGTCGGTGGGAAGCCTGAGCTGGTCGGGCAGCCCGGCGAGCACCCCGGTCCAGTAGGTGATCTGCCGGGACAGCAGGCTGTCCGGGTCGGCCTCGGATCCGAAGAGTTCGCGCTGCCAGATCGCGTAGTCGGCGTACTGCACCGGCAGCGGCGACCTGGCGGGGGCCTCGCCCGAGCACCGGGCCGCGTAGGCGCTGATCACGTCGCGGGCGAGCGGCGCCAGCGACCAGCCGTCACCGGCCACGTGGTGCAGCACGAGGAGCAGCAGGTGCTCGGTCTCCGAAAGCCGGTGCACGAAGGCCCGCACCGGCAGGTCCACGGCCAGGTCGAAGCCCTGCGAGGCGTCGGCGGTCACCGCGGCGAGCAGTTCGCCGGGGGCCACGGCGGTCACCTTGATCGAAGGCACTGCCGAGGGCAGGATCCGCTGGTACGGCTCGCCGTCCACCTCGGTGAACAACGTCCGCAGCGATTCGTGCCGCGCGACGACGTCCGACAGCGCCGCCCGCAGCGCGTCGAGGTCGACAGTGCCCGACAGCCGCAGCGGGATCGGCATGTTGTACGTCGCGGACGGGCCTTCGAGCCGGTTCAGGAACCACAGGCGCTGCTGGGCGTAGGAGACGGGGACGAGTTCGGGACGCACCGCCGCCGCGAGCGCGGGCCGCGCGGACTCGCGCAGACCGGCCAGTTTCGCAGCGAGCAACGCGACCGAAGGGGCTTCGAAGAGCGCCCTGATGGACAGCTCCACACGCAGCGCCACGCGGGTGCGCGACACCACCCGGGTGGCCATCAGCGAGTCGCCGCCGAGGTCGAAGAAGTCGTCGTCAACCCCCACCCGGGGCAGGTTCAGCACGTCGGCGAAGATCCCGCAGAGGATCTTCTCCTCCGCGGAGGAGGGCTCCCTGCTGGTGACATAGAGCGAGAAGTCGGGCGCGGGCAGCGCCGCGCGATCCAGCTTGCCGTTCGGATTCAGCGGCAGCTCGGCCAGGACCACCACGGCCGACGGCACCATGTACTCCGGCAGCACCCGGGCGGCGAAGGCGCGCAGCTCCGCGGGGTCGCAGGCCTGGCCGGGCGCGGGCACGACGTAGGCGACCAGGCGCAGGTCGCCCGCCGGCTCCTCGCGGGCGACCACAACGTCCTGTGCGACGGTGTGGTGACCGGCCAGCGCGGTCTCGATCTCGCCCAGCTCGATCCGGAACCCGCGGATCTTGACCTGGTGGTCGAGCCGGCCCAGGTACTCCAGATCCCCGGAGGCGGTCCACCTGACGAGGTCGCCGGTCCGGTACATCCGCTCGCCCGGCGCCCCGAACGGGCAGGCCACGAACCGTTCGGCCGACAGCGCGGGCCGGTTGAAGTAGCCGCGGGCCAACCCGGCCCCGGCCAGGTACAGCTCGCCCGGCACGCCGACCGGCACCGGCTTGAGCCCGGCGTCCAGCACGTAGGCGCGGGTGTTGGCGATCGGGCGGCCGATCGGCGCGATCCCCTCGCCGTTCCCGTCGTCGTACCAGCCCGTCGCGTAGACCGTGGCCTCGGTCGGGCCGTACAGATTGGAGATCCGCGCGTTCGGGACGAGCGCGCGAAGCTCGCGCACCAGCTGCGGCGGCAGCGCCTCCCCGGCCAGCACGATGTCGCCCGCGGCCAGCGCGAGGTCTCCCCTGGCGAGCATCGCGGCCATCGCCGACGGCACGCCACTGATCAGCGACCCCTCCCAGGAACCGCGCTCGGCGACTTCGAGGAGGTCACGGACGATCTCGATCCGGCCGCCGACCGCGAGCGGGGTCAGCCATTCGAAGACCGACACGTCGAAATTGAGCGAGGTGGAGAACAGCACCCAGCGCAGCCGTTCGGCGCCCAGGTCCGCCGAGGCCCACGCGCACAGGTCGGCCGCGTTGGCGTGCGAGAGCACCACGCCCTTGGGCCGCCCCGTGGAGCCGGAGGTGTAGATCACGTAGGCGGCGTGCTGCGGGAGCAGCGGAGCGATCCGGTCGCCGTCACTGATGGGGTACGGGTCGCAGGTGGCGAGATCGAGCTCATCGAGGATCACCCTGCGGGCGGTGGCGGGGAGCTCCGCCTCGCCGGTGGTGATGACGCAGACCGGGGCCGCGTCGTCGAACATGTAGGTGATCCGGTCGGCCGGGTAGTTCAGGTCGATCGGCTGGTAGGCCGCGCCCGCCTTCAGCACCGCGAGCGCCGAGACGATCAGGTCGGGCGAGCGGGGCAGCGCGAGCGCGACGATGCTCTCCGGACCCACGCCCAGTGAGATCAGGTGCCGGGCCAGCCGGTTCGACCGCTCGTCCAGCTCCCCGTAGGTGAGGACCTCCCCGGCCGCCATGACCGCGATCGCCTCAGGGGTGCGGGCGGTCTGGGCGGCGAAGAGCCCGGGGACGGTCTCCTCGGGCACCGCCAGGGCCGTGTTGTTCCAGTGGTCGAGGACCAGGTGCCGTTCGGCGTCGTCCAGGAACTCCACCGAACCGAGCGGGGCGAACCGGTCGGTGTCCGCCAGCCCTCTCAGCAACCGCAGATAGCGCCGCTGGTGCGCGGCGACCTCGTCCTGGGTGTAGAGGTCGGGGTGCGCCTCGAAGTCGAAGCGGACCTCCCGGCCGTCCAGGTTGTCGTAGATGTTGATGGCGAGATCGTCGATGGGCCCGGTGGTCAGGGCGTGCATCCGGCCGGGGCAGCCGCCGAAGTCGACGTCGTAGTCGAACGCCATGACGTTGATGACCGGGCCGTGCAGCCGGTGGTTCTTGCCGGTCAGGCGCAGGTCACGCAGGAGGTCCTCACGGCGGTACCGCTGGTGGCGCAGCAGACGGGCGGTGGCCCTGGTCACCTGCCGGAGGAGTTCCTCGATGCTCATCTGCGGACGGACGGTGACCCGCAGCGGGAGGATCGTCGCCAAGTGGCAGGGCGTGTCCCTGGCCAGGGTGGAGGTACGGCCGCTGACCGCCAGGCCGAGGATCACGTCCTCGCTGCCGGTCATCCGGGCGATGTAGGCGGCGGTCGCCGCGATGGCCAGGGCCGGGGTGGCGGTGCGGAGGGCGCGGGAGGCCTCCGCGAGGCGGGCGGTCTCCTCGACGGTGAGCGTCGTGATCGCGCTGCGGTAGCGCAGGGTCGGCAGCGCCATCCCGCTGGACAGGCCGGCGGCGACGGGCCGGTCGGCGAACCGCTCCATCCAGTACGCCCGGTCCGCGGCGAACTTCTCGGTGGCCCGGTACTCCAGGTCGTCAGCGAGTACGGCGCGAAACGAGCCGTGCTCGGACGGCCGGTAGCCCCGGCCCTCGACCAGATCGGTGTAGATCTCGGCCATCCGGTTGCTGAAGGCGGGGCCGCTGTAGCCGTCGATGGCGATGTGGTGGCCGCAGAGATACCACAGGTGCCGGTCCGGCGCGAGCCGCAGCATCGCGGTCCGGTAGAGGCGCTCGCCGAGCAGTACGAACGGCGTGTGCAGATCGGTGTCCATCCACGCCCTGGCCGCCGCCAGCGGGTCCTGCTCATTCGTGAAATCGACCAGCGGAATGGAGGACTCCGGGACGTCCTCGAAGATCTGGTACGGGATCGAGTCCCGTTCGGCCAGCCGAATGTGCACCGACTCGGCCTCGTGTGCCGCGATCCGAGCGACCTCGTCGAAGATGCTCGCGTCGAGCGGGCCCTCTATCTCGATGTACTGGGCAATGTGAATCGGTATTTCCGGACTCAATTGCTGCGCATACCAAAGGCTCTGCTGAGCGGCAGACAAAGGAACGTACTCAGTGGACGACATCAGGGAGCGCTTTCCCGGTGAGAGGGCGAAACGGATGACACGTTTGCGTCTGCGATGAATGAATAGAAAACATCGGGCCCGGCCCCGCACCTCTTTCCCCGTATGTCGCCCAGTGCGTCCATCAGTTCATTTCACCCACGCGCGCACAGACGTCCCGCGCCCCGGACGCCATACCACCACCTACTCGGCAGTAGCAGTGTCCTAGTTAACCAGGCTGTCACATGGCTCGCAATCCCCCCAAAAGTGGAACTTCATCCCACGGTTTGCTCACATCCGTGACAAAACTCGCAGGTCGCCCAGGGTGACGTGTCAGCGAGTTCACCAGAAGATGACAAGCGGGCTACGGCCTGTGGCGATCGACGTTGGTCACGCTTCGTGAACGATTACGGCGACCGCCCCGACGCTCGGGTGGCGCTGCAGCACGGCCTCGATCTCGCCCAGCTCCATCCGGACGCCTGCGATCTTGACCTGCCGGTCGACCCGGCCCAGGTACTGGAGCGCGCCGGTCGGCAGCAGCCGCACGGCGTCACCGGTCCGGTACAGCCGGCCACCGTCATCGAAGGGGTCCTGAAAGAAGGCCTCGCTGGTCCGCTCGGGGTTGCCGAGGTAGCCACGGCCCACGCAGATGCCGCCGACGAAGAGCTGACCGACGTCGTCCACGCCGCACGCGGCCCAGTTCCCGTCATCCTCCTCGCGGAGCACGTAGAGCCTGGCGTTGATCACCGGTGTGCCGATGGGCAGCCGGAGCAGTTCCAGGTCAGCGCGGGTGATCACATGGTGGGTGACGTCGTCGGAGCACTCGGTCGGGCCGTAGGCATTGAGCAACCGGGCCTGCGGCATCGCCGCGAGCCAGCGCCTGGCCACCTCGGTGGGCAGCTCCTCGCCGGTGGCCAGCATCCACCGCAGCCCGGCGAGGCTGCCAGGCTGCGAGGCGAGGTCGTCGAGCAGCAGCCGCACCATGGTCGGCACCAGCTCGACCACCGTGATGGCCTGGTCGTCCACGGCCCTGGCGAAGGCGACCGGGTCGTACCCGGTCTCGTCAGAGATCACGTGCACCTGGCCGCCGATCAGCAGCGGGCAGAGCATCTGCCAGACCGAGATGTCGAAGCCGAGCGGTGCGGTCTGCGCGATGACGTCGGCGCCGGTCAGCTCCAGGTCGACGACCTTGGCCCACAGGTGGTTGAGCATCCCGAGGTGCTCGACCACCGCCCCCTTGGGATGGCCGGTCGACCCCGACGTGAACAGCACGTACCTGGGCCGGTCCAGGCTCTCCAGCAGGGGCTCGCCCTGCCACGGCTCGCACCCCTTGGCGTCCTTGGCCGGCACGATCCGCACGCCCGCCGCGGCGGCGCCCTCGATCAGTGCCGGCGAGCGGGCAGGGTCCTCATCGACATTGAGGAGCACCGTCGAACCGGACTGTTCCAGCACGTCACAGACCCGGGCGGCCGGCCAGGTGGTGTCGGCCGGAACATAGAGCGCACCGATGAGCTCGATGGCCAGGAAGGCCGCGATCACGGTCGCGCTGCGCTCGCCGCCGACGCCGACCACTGTGCCGGGCTGAACGCCGGACCGGATGAGGAGTGCGGCGATCCGGCGGGCCTCGGACGCCAGCTCTGCGTAGCTGAGCGTGCGGGACTCGTCCTTGATCGCGATTCGGTCACCCTCGGTAGCGAAATACTCGACAAAAGTGACCACGGGAAGGGAGAGTTCGACCTTGTGCGTGCGGGTCATCGCACGTTCGCCGGCGCGGCCGATCTCCTCTTGCGAGATCGGCAGCTCGGGCAGTTCTGCCCGGGCAAGGAGACGTCCGATGACCGTTCCGGCGCTACTCATCCCAAATCCCTCCGCGCAGTCGGCCCGCACCGCGAACCCGCGGAGGTCAGCCTATGACGCACTCCGGCCGGATACGGTCGATTCACCCTACTTGCTGGTAAGTCGGGGGTTGCGACCCGACATCCCCCCAGGTACGGTGAGGCCTCGCCGCACGTTGATCGAGGAGGCTCGACTGCGCCGGACGGGGGTTACAGGGAACATGGGGAATTCACTAAAAGCTTTCTTCGATAGGCGCGAAGTTCTCTGAGAATTTACTCCTTCAACCCTCCCGCTCGCCACTTCAACATCTTTGTTGTCATTCATCAAAGGTTGGCAACGTGCCAATTATCAGCTCGCCGCAGGATTTCAATGTTGAGGACTTGTACGTCGATCTCCGATCGGTAGTGGGCAGTCCCCTCTATCTGAAGTGCGAGGGCTTCAACTTCGCCGGCTCGGTCAAGCTCAAGGCCGCCTGCGAGATGGTGGAGGCGGCCGAGCGCGACGGCATCCTCACCCCGGGCTCGATCCTCGTCGAGTCCTCCTCCGGCAACCTGGGTGTCGCGCTGAGCATCGTCGCAGCCGACAAGGGCTACCACTTCCTCTGCGTCACCGATCCCCGCTGCAACCCGGCCTCCCAGCGGCTGATGCGGGCGCTGGGAGCGGAGGTCCGGATCATCTCCGCACAGGACGCCAACGGGGGGTTCCTGGAGACCCGGATCCAGTACGTGCGGACACTGTGCGAATCTGATTCACGTTATGTCTGGCTCAACCAGTACGCCAACCAGAACAACTGGATGGCCCACTACCGGGGCACCGCGCCCGCCATCGACAAGCAATTCCCCGACCTGGAGGTCCTCTTCGTCGGGGCCGGTACCACGGGCACGCTGATGGGCTGTGCACGCTACTTCAAGGAGCAGAGCCGGCCGATCACGATCGTGGCCATCGACGCCGTCGGCTCGGTGACGTTCGGCGGAATTCCGGAGCGCCGAATGGTGCCCGGCCTGGGCACCAGCAGCCGTCCCGATCTCGTCGACGAGTCCTTCGTGGACGACGTCGTCCACGTGCCCGAGGTCGACACGATCCGGACCGTGCACCAGCTCGCCACCCGGGGTTTCCTGTTCGGCGGCTCCACCGGCACAGTGGTGAGCGGCGCGACCAAGTGGCTGGCGGAGCGGTACCTGGGCGAGGAACCCTGTGCCGTCGCCATCGCCCCGGACCTCGGCGAGCGCTACCTCGACTCGATCTACGAGGAGAGCTGGCTGCGGGAGCACTTCGGCAACATCATCCCCGACCTGAACATCCCCTCTTGACCATGGAGTCCGAACAGATGAGCCAGGTACCGTCCTTCGCCGTGATCTCGGGTGCCCAGGTGCATCAGGCCGTCAGCGGGCGAGAGGCCGAGGTCACCGCCATGATCGAGGCGGCCTACCGGCTACACGGCGAGGGCGAGACGGTCAACCCTGACTCGTACTTCCTGCGGTTCCCCGACCGGCCGTCCGCACGGATCATCGCCCTGCCCGCCTCGGTCAAGGGCGACGTCGGCGTGCACGGCATCAAGTGGATCTCCAGCTTCCCGGAGAACGTGGCCGCCGGGATCCCGCGCGCCTCGGCGGTGCTGATCCTCAACGACCCCGAGACCGGCTACCCGTTCGCCTGCCTGGAGAGCTCGATCATCAGCGCCGCCCGGACGGCCGCGTCCGCGGCCCTGGCCGCCGTGGAGCTGAGCACGAGGCGAGGCGTCAAGCCTGCCCGGGTCGGCTTCGTCGGCGTGGGGATCATCGCCAGGTACATCCACACCTACCTGGTGGGCAACGGCCTGGAGTTCGAGGCACTGGGCATCCACGACCTGTCCGCGTCCCACGCCGCCGGCTTCGCGGAGTACCTGGGCCGTACCGAGGCCGGTTCGATCACTGTCCACGACACGGCCGAGGAACTGATCACCGACTCGGACCTGATCGTCTTCGCCACCGTGGCGGGCGAGCCGCATGTCCAGGACCCCGCCTGGTTCGCGCACAACCCGCTGGTCCTGCACGTCTCGCTGCGCGACCTGTCGCCGGAGATCATCCTCGGCGCGTACAACGTCGTCGACGACATCGAGCACTGCATGAAGGCGAACACCTCACCGCACCTGGCCGAGCAGTTGGTCGGTCACCGGGACTTCGTGGCCGGGACCCTCTACGACGTGCTGACCGACAAGACCACTCCCCCTGCGGACAAGCCGGTCATCTTCTCCCCCTTCGGCCTAGGCGTCCTGGACCTGGCGGTCGCCAAGTACGTCTACGACCAGGTCACCGCCACCGGCGCCCTCCTCACGGTCCCCGACTTCTTCCACGAACTCAAACGCTACGGCTGACCGTTGACTCGTGGCGGTTACCGCACCGAATCCCCAAACGGTGCGGGAAACGCCACGCCTCAACGTTGATGGCCGCGCCTTCGGCACGGCGCCGGGCGGGCCTTGACGCGCCGGTCAGATGCCGACGCGGTTGGCGAAGTGGGTGCGGTGGTCGTCGGGGGTGCCGAGGAACAGCTGCGCGGACTTGGCCCGCTTGAAGTACAGGTGCGCGTCGTGCTCCCAGGTGAAACCGATGCCGCCGTGGATCTGGATCGTCTCGGCGGCCGCGTGGAAGAAGGCGTCCGAGCAGTACACCTTGGCCAGACTCGCCACCGAAGGCACCTCCGGGGAGTCCTCGTCGATCGCGGTGGCCGCGTACAGGACCGCCGAGCGCGACGACTCGACCTCCAGCAGCATGTCGGCGCACTTGTGCTTGATCGCCTGGAAGCTGCCGATCGGGCGGCCGAACTGCATCCGGACCTTCGCGTAATCGACTGCCATGTCCAGGCAGCGCTGGGCACCCCCGACCTGCTCTGACGTGAGCGCGACCAGCGCGAGGTCGAGTGCGCGCGACAGTGCGGCGGTCGCGTCGCCCGGCCCGCTCACCAGGCGCGCCGGGACCTGGGTGAGTTCCACCCGGGCCAGCTTGCGGGTCATGTCCA
>JAOPYM010000015.1 GCA_025964615.1 Actinomycetes bacterium | reverse complement strand
GGCGACGGCTCGGAGAGCGGCTCAGTACCGTCTCCTGCCTCCGAGTCCTCCATGGACTCTACGTTCCGCGCTATCGCTACGACGACGTCGCCGTCTGCGAGGTTCATGAGACGGACGCCCATGGTCTGCCGCCCGGACTGCTTGATCTCCGCCGCGCTCGTGCGGATGACGCCACCGTTCGACGTCATTGCGAAGACCTCGTCCTCCAGGCCGACCATGAGAGCTCCTACCAACCTGCCGCGAGTTTGCACGATCTTAGCGGTGAGGACTCCCTTACCCCCACGACCCTGGACAGGGTACTGCTCCACAGGTGTGCGTTTGGCATACCCGCCCTCCGTGGCGATCAGTACGTTCTCCGGAACTCCGTCCCGTACAACGTGCATGTCGAGGACGTCGTGCCCCTCCTCGAACCGCATTCCGATGACACCGCTGGTGTCGCGGCCCATCGGCCGGAGCGCCTCATCGTCGGCGTGGAACCGGATGGACTGCGCCCCGGTGGAGACCATCAGCAGGTCGTCCTCGGGTGCGACGAGGCGGGCGGCGATCACTTCGTCGCCCTCGCGGAGGTTGATCGCGATGATGCCGCCGGTCCGCGGCGAGTCGAACAGGCTGAGCGCGGTCTTCTTGACCATGCCCTGCTTGGTGGCGAGCACCAGGTAGGGAGCGACCGTGTAGTCGCGCAGGTCGAGGACCTGGGCGATGCGCTCATCGGGCTGGAAGGCGAGCAGGTTGGCGACGTGCTGCCCGCGCGCGTCGCGCGCCACGTCCGGGAGTTCGTACGCCTTGGAGCGGTAGACGCGGCCCTTGTTGGTGAAGAAGAGGATCCAGTTGTGCGTGGAGGTCACGAAGAACTGGTCGACGATGTCGTCCTGCTTGAGCTGCGCGCCGCGCACCCCCTTGCCACCGCGCCGCTGCGCGCGGTAGAGGTCGGTCTTGGTGCGCTTGGCGTAGCCGCCGCGGGTGATCGTGACGACCACGTCCTCCTCGGCGATGAGTTCCTCGTACGACACGTTGCCGTCGAACGGGATGATCTCGGTACGGCGTTCGTCGCCGAACTTCTCGACGATCGCGGCCAGTTCCTCGCTGACGATCTGCCGCTGCCGCTCCGAGGAGGCCAGGATCGCGTTGTACTCGGCGATCTCCGCCCGCAGCTTCTCGAACTCGTCGATGATCTGCTGGCGCTCCAGGGCGGCGAGCTTGCGCAGCTGCATGTCGAGGATGGCCTGGGCCTGGATCTCGTCGATGTCGAGCAGGCTCATCAGGCCGCTCTGCGCCGCCGAGGCCGAGGCCGAGGCCCGGATCAGTGCGATGACCTGGTCGATCTGGTCGAGCGCCTTGAGCAGCGCGCTCAGGATGTGGGCGCGCTCCTGGGCCTTGCGGAGCAGGAACCGGGTCCGCCGGACGACGACCTCGATCTGGTGCTCGACCCAGTACCTGACGAACTGGTCGAGGCGCAGCGTGCGGGGCACCCCGTCGACCAGCGCGAGCATGTTCGCGCCGAAGGTCTCCTGGAGCTGTGTGTGCTTGTAGAGGTTGTTGAGGACGACCTTGGCGATCGCGTCCCGCTTGAGCACGATGACCAGGCGCTGGCCGGTACGGCCGGACGTCTCGTCCCGCACGTCGGCGATGCCGGTGATCTTGCCTTCCTTGACCTGCTCGGCGATCTTCAGCGCGAGGTTGTCTGGGTTGACCTGGTACGGGAGCTGGGTGACGACCAGGCAGGTCCGGCCCTGGATCTCCTCGGCCTCGATGACGGCCCGCATGGTGATCAGGCCGCGGCCGGTCCGGTAGGCGTCCTCGATGCCGCGGCGGCCGACGATCAGGCCGTGCGTCGGGAAGTCCGGACCCTTGACCCGCTCGATCAGCGCCTCGAGGAGTTCCTCGTCGGGGGTCTCGTAGTTGTCCAAGTACCACTGGACGCCGGCGCCGATCTCGCGCAGGTTGTGCGGCGGGATGTTGGTGGCCATGCCGACCGCGATGCCGGCGGAACCGTTGACCAGCAGGTTCGGGAACCTGGCCGGCAGGACGTTCGGCTCCTGGTCGCGGCCGTCGTAGTTCGGCGAGAAGTCGACGGTGTCCTTGTCGATGTCGCGCAGCATCTCCATGGCCAGCGGCGCCATCCGGCACTCGGTGTACCGCATGGCCGCGGCCGGGTCGTTGCCGGGCGAGCCGAAGTTGCCGTTGCCGTCGACCAGGGGATAGCGCAGCGACCAGGGCTGGGCGAGCCGTACCACGGTGTCGTAGATCGAGGCGTCACCGTGCGGGTGGTACTGGCCCATGACGTTACCGACGATGCGCGCGCACTTGTTGTAGCCGCGCTCCGGCCGGAACCCGCCGTCGTACATCGCGTACAGCACCCGGCGGTGCACCGGCTTGAGGCCGTCGCGGACCTCGGGCAACGCTCGGGCCACGATGACCGACATCGCGTAGTCGAGGTAGCTGCGCTGCATCTCGACCTGGATGTCGACCGGCTCGACCCGGTCCGCCGGACCTTCCGGAGGAGTCGTCACTTCCGTCACCTGAGAACCTCTTCTACGCGTTGTACGGCGAGTGCTGTCCACGAGTTGCTAGTCAGGGCCTTAGATGTCGAGGAAGCGGACATCCTTGGCGTTGCGCTGGATGAACGACCGGCGGGACTCCACGTCCTCACCCATGAGGACGCTGAAGAGCTCGTCCGCCTGGGCGGCGTCGTCGAGGGTGACCTGCAGCAGCACCCGGTGGTGCGGGTCCATCGTGGTGTCCCAGAGTTCGGCGGCGTTCATCTCGCCCAGACCCTTGAACCGCTGGACGCCGTCACGCGGCCGGGGGTCGCGCTTGCCGTTGGCCATGCCCAGTTCGATGAGCGCGTCACGCTCCCGGTCGGAGTACGCGTAGTCCGCTTCCTGCCCGCGCTGATCCCATTTGATCTTGTAGAGCGGCGGCTGCGACAGGTAGACGTGCCCGGCGTCGACCAGCGGCTTCATGAACCGGAACAGCAGCGTCAGCAGCAGGGTGTTGATGTGGTGACCGTCGATGTCGGCGTCGGACATCAGGATGATCTTGTGATACCGGAGTTTCTCGATGTCGAACTCGTCGTGCACTCCGGTGCCGAGCGCGGTGATGATCGCCTGGACCTCGTTGTTCTTGAGGATCCGGTCGATCCGCGCCTTCTCGACGTTGAGGATCTTGCCTCGGATGGGCAGGATCGCCTGGTACTTGGGGTCCCGGCCGCCCTTGGCGGAGCCGCCGGCCGAGTCGCCCTCGACGATGTAGATCTCGCTCTTGCTCGGGTCGGTGGACTGGCAGTCCGACAGCTTGCCGGGCAGGCTGGTCGACTCGAGCAGGCTCTTGCGCCGGGTCAGGTCGCGCGCCTGGCGGGCCGCGAGCCTGGCGCGTGCCGCCTGCAGCGACTTGGTGATGATCTCCTTGGCCTCGCCGGGGTTCTCCTCGAACCAGTTGCGCAGGTGCTCGTTGACGGCCTTCTGCACGAAGGACTTGGCCTCGGTGTTGCCCAGCTTGGTCTTGGTCTGGCCCTCGAACTGGGGGTCGGACAGCTTGATCGAGATGATCGCGGTGAGGCCCTCACGGACGTCCTCACCGGCCAGCCGTTCGTCCTTGCCCTCCTTGAGCAGCTTCTGGTTGAAGGCGTAGTTGTTGACGATCGTCGTCAGCGCCGACCTGAAGCCCTCTTCGTGGGTGCCGCCCTCGGCGGTGTTGATCGTGTTCGCGAAGGTGTGGACCGACTCGGAGTATGAGTGGTTCCACTGCATCGCGATCTCGAGCGACATGCCCGGCACTTCGTCGTCGAAGTCGATGACGGTGGCGTGCGCCGCCTCCTTGGAGGCGTTGATGTGCCGTACGAAGTCGGAGATGCCGCCCTCGTAGTGGTAGATCACCTCGCGAGGCTCGCCGTTGATGTGGGCGGGCCGCTCGTCGGTGATGGTGATCGACAGGCCGCGGTTCAGGAAGGCCATCTCCTGCATCCGGCGGCTGAGCGTCTCGAACGTGAACTCGAGCGACTCGAAGATCGACGCGTCCGGCCAGAACGTGACCTGGGTGCCGGTCTCGTTCGACGGCTCGTCCTTGGACAGCGGCGCGATCGGCACGCCGATCGAGTACGCCTGCCGCCAGACGTGCCCGTCGCGGCGGATCTCGACCTCGAGCCGGGTGGACAGCGCGTTCACCACCGCCGCGCCGACGCCGTGCAGACCACCGGAGACCGCATAGGACTGGCTGTCGAACTTGCCGCCGGCGTGCAGTGTGGTCAGCACCAGTTCGACCGCCGGCCGCTTCTCGATCGGGTGCATGCCGACCGGGATGCCACGGCCGTTGTCCCAGACGCGGATGCCCCCGTCCGCGAGCAACGTCACCTCGATGCGGTCGGCATGCCCGGCCAGCGCCTCGTCCACCGCGTTGTCCACAATCTCGTAGACAAGGTGGTGAAGGCCCCGTTCCCCGGTGGAGCCGATGTACATCCCTGGGCGCTTTCGCACCGCTTCCAGGCCTTCAAGGACAGTGATCGAGCTAGCGTCGTACGACTCGGTCGCCAAAGGAGATCCTCCTGCCACGGACACTCGCCCCACATATATGGACGCCGTACGTGCCCCGTAACAACACTTAGGGCCGCCCGCTACTGCGGACTGCCCGCGACGGCGCAGTGTCCTGAACCCAGTTCCAGTCTACCGGTTCAGCGCACCCAAAGTGGCACTCTCTGGGCCTGTAGTCGCGCGTGGCGCCCGAGAGACACCCGCCGCATGTCCCCCTACGCGTCCCGGGGGGCTCTCCGGCGTACGTGGCGCTCAATGCCACACTCGCGAGTAGCTTTACGAACGTTTGTACGAGTGGTCAGTCCTCCGTGCAAGCATCCAGGTACGGTCTGCTGACGCTCGCTCCGCTCGCGGCGGCCCGGATCGGCTCGAATCGGCTCGAATCGGTCAGCGGACCCGCCACGCGCCCTTCGGACGGGGTGCGGCGGCCGGTCCCATGACCTTCACGCTGCGCACGCTGTTGTCGCCCAGCTCCTCGTTCAGCCTGCGTACCAGGGTGCCCTTGAGCAGCCTGAGCTGCGTCGCCCAGGCCGTCGAGTCCGCCGACACGGTCAGCTCGCCGTCCTCGAACTTCTCCGGCACCGTGTGCTCGGCCAGCTCCGGGCCGACGATCCGGGCCCAGTTCCCGAAGACCCCACCAACGGCGGCGCGCTGCTCCCAGCCCCGGTCGGCCATCAGATCCTTGATCGCCGAGCCGAACGCGCGCGGGTCCCCCGGCTTGCGCGGTGCGCCGCCGCGGCCCGTACCCGATCCGCGCGATCTGCCCTTCGCGCCGGGCAGCGTCCCCCGCTTGAGCGCGTCGGCCTTGGCCAGGGCGAGCGCCTCGCGGGCCAGTTCGATCCCGCTGAGGCCGCTCGCCTCCAGGCCTTGATACCCAGAGTTATCCACAGGCTGTGGATCGCCGTCTTCATTCACGGGTCACGCTCCCATTGGCCACGGCGTACGAGGCACCTTTCAGTTCCGCCGGGACGTCGGCGGGCACAGCGGCGGTGACGAGCACCTGCTCGGCCGGGGCCACCAGCTCCGCGAGCCGGCGCCTGCGGCCCGCATCCAGCTCTGCGAACACATCGTCGAGGATCAGCACGGGGTCGTCCCCGTCCGCCCGCAGCAGGTCAAAGGCGGCAAGGCGCAGGCCGAGCGCGAACGACCACGACTCGCCGTGGCTCGCGTACCCCCGCGCGGGCAGCTCGCCGAGCCGCAGCAGCAGCTCGTCCCGGTGCGGCCCGACCAGGCTCACACCGCGCGCCAGCTCCTGCTGCCGCGCCTCGGCCAGGCCGCCTTCGAGCATCACCACGAGTTGTGCACGCCCTGTGGACAACTCCAGGTCCCCGCCTTCGTCGGTACGGCTCGTACTCCCCAACAGTGAGCTCTTGTAGGTGAGTTCGGCGGCCCCGCCGGTCGGCGCCACGTTGGCGTACGCCCCGGCGACCAGCGGGCGCAGCGCGGCGACCAGTTCGAGGCGCGCGGCCAGCAGCTCGGCGCCGACGTTCGCCAGCTGCGAGTCCCACACGTCGAGGGTGGCGAGCATCTCCGGGCCCGGCGTACGGCGCTGGGCGGCCGCCGACTTGAGCAGCGCGTTCCGCTGCTTGACCACCCGGTCATAGTCGGACCGTACGCCCGCCATCCGCGGTGTGCGCAGGGTCAGCAGCTCGTCCAGGAACCGGCGGCGCTCACCCGGGTCGCCCTTCACCAGGGCCAGATCCTCGGGGGCGAACAGGACGGTCCGCAACATTCCCACCAGATCCCGTGGCCTGGGGACGTTGCCGCGGTTCAGCCGGACCCGGTTCGCGCGACCCGGGTTGATCTCGATCTCGATCAGCGCCTTGCGGTCGTCCTTGACGACTCCGGTCCGCACGATCGCGCGCGGCGCCCCGGCCCGGATCAGCGGGGCGTCGGAGGCCACGCGGTGACTGCCGTGGGTGGCGACATAGCCGATCGCCTCGACCAGGTTGGTCTTGCCCTGGCCGTTGGGCCCCACGAACGCGCTCACCCCCGGCTCGAGCGCGAGCTCCACGGCGGCGTACGACCGGAAGTCGGCGAGCGAGAGATGGGCGACATACACGGCGACAAAGCTAGCGTGCTTATGGCACTCGCTCCGCTTCCGTCGAGTTGTCCACAGGGGCTGTGGACAACTCGACGGGAGTGGCGGGGTCAGGACTCCTGGTGGATCGCGTGTCCGCCGAACTGGTTGCGGAGCGCGGCGACGGCCTTCATCGCTGGCGGGTCGTCCTGGCGGGAGGAGAACCGGGCGAAGAGCGAGGCGGTGATCGCCGGCAGCGGTACGGCGAGGTCGATCGCGGCTTGGACCGTCCAGCGGCCCTCGCCCGAGTCGTCGGCGTAGCCCTTGAGCCGGGCCAGGTGCGGGTCGTCGGCCAGCGCCCGGTTCAGCAGGTCGAGCAGCCAGGACTTGATGACCGTGCCCTCCTGCCAGCTGTGGAAGGTGGCGGGCACGTCGGTGACGATGTCGCTGGCCTCGAGCAGTTCCCAGCCCTCGGCGAAGGCCTGCATCATGCCGTACTCGATGCCGTTGTGGACCATCTTGGCGAAGTGCCCGGCCCCGGCCGCGCCCGCATGGACGAAGCCGAACTCACCGGTCGGCTTGAGGGTTTCGAAGATCGGCATGGCCTGCGCGACGTGCGCGTCGTCGCCGCCGACCATCAGCGCATAGCCGTTCTGCAGGCCCCACACACCGCCGCTGACGCCCGCGTCGACGAAGCCGATGCCCTTCTCGGCGAGCTCCCTGCCGTGCCGCTGGTCGTCCACATAGTGCGAGTTACCGCCGTCGACCACGGTGTCACCCGGCTCGAGGATCTCCCCGAGGGCGTGGATGGTCTCCTGGGTCGGGCCGCCCGCGGGCACCATGACCCAGATCGTGCGAGGTGCCGTGAGCCGCTCGGCCAGTCCAGCCAGCGTGTCCACGTCACTGATCTTCGGATCCCGGTCGTACCCGACGACCGTGTGCCCGCCCTGCCGCAACCGCTCGGCCATGTTGCCGCCCATGCGGCCCAGGCCGATCATCCCCAGTTCCATGCTCACTCCCGTTGTCGGCCGAACCCCGGGGATCAGGTTAGTACTCCTACCCCGACAAACGGACCGGCATGATCAGATATCGGTAGTTCGGGTTGGCGCCGTCGCCGGCGGGCTTGCCGGTGAGCACGGCGGGCTTGGTGGGCGTGGTGAACGACAGCCGCGCGATGTCCGAGCCGATCGCACCCAGGCCGTCCAGCAGGAACCCCGGGTTGAACGCGATGGTGATGTCGTCGCCCTCCAGGGTGGCCTCCAGGGCCTCCACGGCCTGCGCCTCGTCGCCGGTTCCGGCCTCCAGGACGACCTCGCCCTGGCTGAACGAAAGCCGTACCGGGGTGTTGCGCTCGGCCACCAGTGAGACGCGCTTCACAGCCTCGACGAACGCGGAGGTCTGCACCTCGGCGTAGCCCGCGTACTCACTCGGCAGCAGCGAGCGGTACTTCACGAAGTCGCCGTCGAGCAACCGGGAGGTCGTACGGCGGCCGCCGCCCTCAAAGCCGATCATTCCGTCTCCGGCGCCCCCAACTCCCCCCAGAGCGATCGCCAGCTCCGCACCCGACGTGAGGGACTTGGCAGTGTCCGCGAGGGTCTTGGCGGGAACCAGGGCCACGGCGGAGAAGTCCGGGCGCTCCGGCTTCCAGTGCAGCTCCCGTACCGCGAGCCGGTAGCGGTCGGTGGAGGCGAGCGTCACGGTCTCGCCCTCGATTTCCACCCGGACCCCGGTCAGCATCGGAATGGTGTCGTCGCGGCCCGCGGCGATGGCCACCTGGGAGACCGCTGCGGCGAACTCGTCACTGCCCACCGAACCGGCAGGCGGAGGCATCGCCGGCAGCGAGGGGTAGTCCTCCACAGGCATGGTCATCAGGGTGAACTTCGCGCTGCCACAGCTGAGCATCACCTTGGCGCCGTCGGTGGTCAGCTCCACGGGGTGGGGAGGCAGGCTCCGGCAGATCTCCGAGAGGAGCCGGCCGGAGACGAGCGCGGTACCCGGCTCCTCCACGTCGATGTCGGCCGACACCTGGGCGGAGACCTCGTAGTCGAACGCCGACAGCTTGAGCCGGTCGCCCGCCTCCAGGTGCATCCCGGCGAGAACCGGCACCGGAGGCCGGGCGGGGAGCGAACGGGCGGTCCAGGCGACGGCGTCCGCCAGCGCGTCTCGGTCGATTCGGAACTTCACGGTGACCCGCCTCCTGGGTGTGGCCGTTGACTCTCGTGGAACAAGTGTCTCGCGGGGCGCTCTGTCCCCAGGCCCTTATATGGCACTGGATTTTTTTCTGAGTAGAGACAAGGTGTAGTCATAGTCATAGGGGCCGTGGATAAGTGGATAACCCGCGTCTTCGCAGGTCAGCGGCACTTCTCTGTCCACCGGGGCTGTGCACGGGCGGTGGACGGCGCGAGGCCGTCTGAGGATGACGAATCTCTGTCCACCGGCCGTCCCCACGTTGTCCACGGGTTGTCCTCAGGTTTTCCCCCGCTCGTGTGCGGAGTGCGATCGTAAGCCTTGCGGACACAGGGAGTTCGTCCCCAGACTATCCACCGATTGTCCTCAGGTTTTCCCCAGGTTGTCCCCCGTGTTCTCCACATCGGTCCACAGAGTTTTCCCCAGCCTGTGAATGATGATCCTGTCTATGGCCGCGCCTTCGGCACGGCGCCGGGCGGGCCTTGACGCGCCGTCTTCCCTCGTCGATCGGTCCAGACGACGCGGCCCGCCCGGGATTCCGCACAGCTCACGTGCGCTCAAGCTCCCTAGCGGCCGCGGCTCTGCTGCTTGATGCGGTTGGTGAGCTCGGTGACCTGGTTGTAGATCGACCGGCGCTCGGCCATCAGGGAGCGGATCTTCCGTTCGGCGTGCATGACGGTCGTGTGGTCCCGGCCGCCGAACTGCTGACCGATCTTCGGGAGCGACATGTCGGTCAGCTCGCGGCACAGGTACATCGCGATCTGCCGGGCGGTCACGAGCACCCGCGAACGCGAGGGCCCGCACAGGTCGTCGATCGCGATCCCGAAGTAGGTGGCGGTCTGCGCCATGATCGTGGCGGCGGTGATCTCGGGCCCGGTGGCGTCCGGGATCAGGTCCTTCAGCACGATCTCGGCCAGCTGCAGGTCCACCGACTGCCGGTTCAGGCTGGCGAAGGCCGTCACCCTGATGAGCGCCCCCTCCAGCTCCCGGATGTTGGTGGAGATCTTCGACGCGATGAACTCCAGGACGTCGCGCGGCGCGGCCAGGCCCTCCTGGGCGGCCTTCTTACTGAGGATCGCGATCCGGGTCTCCAGCTCGGGCGGCTGGACATCGGTGATCAGACCCCACTCGAACCGGTTGCGCAGCCGGTCCTCCAGGGTGACCAGCTGCTTGGGCGGCCGGTCACTGGAGATCACGATCTGCTTGTTCGCGTTGTGCAGGGTGTTGAAGGTGTGGAAGAACTCCTCCTGCGTCTGCTCCTTGTTCTCCAGGAACTGGATGTCGTCGACGAGGAGGATGTCCACATCCCGGTACCGGCGGCGGAACCCGTCCGCCTTGCCGTCCCTGATGGCGTTGATGAAGTCGTTGGTGAACTCCTCGGAGCTCACGTACCTGACCCGCGCGCCGTTGAAGAGGCTCTGCGCGTAGTGACCGACGGCATGCAGCATGTGGGTCTTGCCGAGGCCGGACTCACCGTAGATGAACAGCGGGTTGTACGCCTTGGCCGGCGCTTCGGCCACCGCCACCGCGGCGGCGTGCGCGAACCGGTTGCTGGAGCCGATGACGAAGGTCTCGAAGGTGTACTTCGGGTTCAGCCGGGCGTGCTCGGCCGCGGGCTTGCGCTCCTGCGGGGGCGGCGAGGCCGGGTTCGCGGGCCTGCCCTGCTGCTGCCAGGACGGCGGCTCGGGATCGGCGGGCGGCCGGAACGGGTCGTGCTGCGGCTCCTGCTGCCGGTATCCGGTCCCCTGCCCGCCCTGGTTCTGGGATCCGCCGAAGGTCGGTCCGGTGATGTGCGAGGGCGCCGGCGCCTGCGGGCGGCTCGCGTTCACACCCTGTGCATAACCGCCGTACGAGCCGTACCCATGCTGGTTCTGCGGCATCTGGGGCATCTGGGGCATCTGCTGCTCGGCGTCGGGCTCGGGCGAGCTGGGGTACGCACCGCGCATTCCGTACGAACCGGGGTCGTACGTGGGCTCCGGCGGGGCTGGGGACCAACTTGGGGACGAAGCTGTGGGCTCGTTGTGGACGGCTTGGTGGACGGCTGTGGAAACAGGCGGCTGGCCGGAGTGCGCGAGGTCGGGCTGGATGGTCACCGCCACCCGGATCTGACGGTTCAGCGCGAGCGAGAGATGTTGGGTGATGCGCTCCCGCAGCCGCATCTCCAGGGCTTCCTTGGCGAACTCGTTCGGGACCGCGAGGAGGACGGTGTCCTCGACCAGGGCGAGGGGCCTGGTCAGCGGCAGCCAGGCCCGGTAGCTGGACGGGAGCTCGCTGGCCGCCAGAGCTTCAAGGGTGCGGGCCCAAGCCGTAGCCAGGTCCTGACCGTCCATGCGCAAGATCCCTCCCCAGTTCTCTTGTGCCTCTCGAACGACTTACTCTCTCACGCGTCATCCACAGAGTTGTCCACATGTTGTGCACATACCATGGCGGCGGTGTGCAAAGAGCGGGTGCCTGTGCAGGAACTCGCCCCTGCGCCCCTGTGGACGGTGCCGGTCCGGTGCTCCGGAGCGCCTGCGATGCGGGGAAGGCCCCGACCGTCCCGGTTCGCCGTGTTTCGAGGCGTTCGGCTCGCCGCAAGGGTAGCCGGACGCGACCGGGCCGTGGACTCCGTTTGACCGATGGGGAAGGTAGGTCGTACCGTTCTACGGTCGAGTCGTATCGATGGTGGTCACGCGTGCCCGTCTGTAGAAGCTACATGGCGGGCCCCCGCTGCGGGGGACCGGACGCGGCCCTCGATGCGATCATTCATACCGCAGCACCGCACTGGAGTTTCGAGTGAGCAAGCGTACTTTCCAGCCGAACAACCGTCGCCGCCACAAGAAGCACGGCTTCCGGCTGCGCATGC
Organism: Actinomycetes bacterium; assembly: GCA_025964615.1. Classification (GTDB taxonomy): domain Bacteria; phylum Actinomycetota; class Actinomycetes; order Streptosporangiales; family Streptosporangiaceae; genus RYN-227. The sequence goes on along the minus strand of JAOPYM010000015.1, from coordinate 9,172 downwards.
GCACCCGGGCCGGCCGTGCCGTGCTCGCCGCGCGGCGCCGCAAGGGCCGCGAGAGCATCGCGGTCTGACCGCAATCCCCTCATGCTGCCCTCCGAGCATCGGATGCGGCGGCGGGACGAGTTCACTTTGGCCGTCCGGCGTGGTCGTCGCGCCGGGCGGCCGAATCTCGTTCTGCACCTGCTCAGCGGTGCCGACCCTCAGGCTGACATCAAGGCCGCGCCGGTCGCCGGGTTCATCGTCGCCAAGACAGTGGGTAACGCCGTCGTAAGGAACAAGGTGCGGCGCAGGCTGCGTCACATCGTCAGGGCACACGTCCATCGGCTGCCAGCGGGTAGCCTGCTTGTCGTGCGGGCCAACCCTCGGGCGGCGACCGCGCACCACGACGAACTGGTCGAAGACTTCGAAGCCGGGATCCAGCGGCTACTGGGGCCTGACGGGGCTACACGGGTCAAGGGGACGAGATGAGTGAGGGCAGGCCGACGCCCATGGCGCGCGTTCTGCTGCTGCTCGTTTCCGGATACCGCCGCTTCCTGAGCCCGTTGCTCGGGCCGACCTGCCGCTTCCAGCCGAGTTGCAGCACCTATGCCATGCAGGCCCTGCGCGCGCACGGCGCGCTGCGGGGCGGCTGGCTCACCGTGCGCCGGCTGTCGCGCTGCCATCCGTTCCACTCCGGTGGGTACGATCCGGTGCCGCCGCCGAAGGGCGCCGCGACATCGAATGAAGAGAGCAACCCCGCCGCACCGGAAGCGGCGACCCAGAGGAGAGCTGACCGGTGAGTCTTGATCCGCTGTACCGGGCCGTGGCCTGGCTACTGATTCAGATCCATGCGGGTCTGACGTTCATCGGCATCCCGGGTACCAGTGGCCTGGCGTGGGGTGGCGCGATCATCGTGCTCACCGTCATGTTCCGGCTGTTGCTGTTCCCGCTCTTCGTGAAGCAGATCCATGCCTCACGGAAGATGCAGGAGCTCAACCCGCAGATCCAGGCCCTCCGCAAGAAGTACAAGAACGACAAGCAGCGTCTCAACCAGGAGACGATGAAGCTCTACCAGGAGAACGGGGCCAATCCGCTCGCCGGCTGCCTGCCGCTGGTCATCCAGATGCCGGTCTTCCTGGGGCTGTTCGGTGTGCTCCGCGGGCTCTCCAACGCCAAGCCGGGCACCGGCAGCCACGGAATCTCGCCCAGGCTGGTCGCGAGCGCCCAGAACGCGGACATCTTCGGCGCCCACATCAGTGACACGTTCCTCAAGTCCTGGGGCCACGGGTTCACCAGTGCCATCGTCATCACCGGCGTCGCAGTGATCATCAGCTCCACGACGACGTTCCTGACTGTCCGCTCCAGCATGAAGCGTCAGCCGGCGATGGACGAGAGCAACCCGATGGCGTCGGCGCAGAAGATGATGGTCTTCGTCGCCCCGCTGTTCGGCCTCTTCGGGGTCAACTTCCCGCTGGGCGTCCTGATGTACTGGGTGACGTCGAACTCCTGGACCCTGGCTCAGCAGCACTACATCTACAAGCGCTACCCGACCCCGGCCGTCGCCGGTGCCGGTGGCGACGGCGCCCCGGCTGCCAAGACCCCGTCGAAGACGCCTGCGAAGCCCGGGTCCAAGCCCGTCGCGAAGCGCAACTCGTCGATGACCTCCGCGGACCGGCCCGCGAGGGTGAAGAAGCCGGCGGAGCCCGCCGTCGAGCCCGAGGTGGAGCCGAAGGTCGTGCGAAAGCAGCCCGTGAAGCAGCCGCGGAGCAAGCGAACCGGCGCCCCGAAGCGCTAAGTTCAACTTCCGAAGTCGGACCCACTAGGAGACCCCGTGAGTACAGCCGACGCCACAGAGGTCGACCTCCAGGCGCTGGAGCAGGAAGGCGAGATCGCCGCCGACTACATCGAGGGACTGCTCGACATCGGCGACTTCGACGGTGACATCGACATGGACGTCGAGGGAGATCGGGCGATGGTCTCGGTCGTCGGCGAGGAGCTGGACGAGCTGGTAGGCAAGCGCGGCGAGGTCCTTGAGGCCCTGCAGGAACTGACCCGGTTGGCCGTGCACCGGCAGACCGGCAACCGGACCCGGCTGATGCTGGATGTCGGCGGGTACCGGGAGCGCCGCCGCGCCGAGCTCACCAAGCTGGGCCAGGACGTCGCCGCCGAGGTTCAGAAGTCGGGGGAGCCCAAGCCGCTCGCACCGATGACCCCGTTCGAGCGCAAGATCGTGCACGATGCGATCGCCGCGGCCGGGCTGCGCAGCGAGTCTGAGGGCGAGGAGCCCACGCGTTTCGTCGTGGTCCTGCCCGCCTGATCCTCATTCACCTGCGACCGTGGCCCCGCCCCGCGCGGGGCCACAGTCATTTTCGGGCCCCTAGGACTGAGGAGCGAGGTGCCGGCGCGTCAAGGCCCGCCCGGCGCCGTGCCGAAGGCGCGGCCATGGACACTGCGTGCACTGGGCACAGCGGGAGGGCAGGCAAGCTAGCATCTGGTTACTGTGGGGGGTTCGATGCCAGCGCCGGCCGGAGCGCACGTCATCTTCGGAGAGACGCTGCCCGTCGCAGAGCGATATGCGGCGCTGCTGGCGACAGCCGGGGTCGAGCGGGGCCTGATCGGGCCGCGCGAGGTCGACCGGCTGTGGGAGCGGCACTTGTTCAACTGCGCGGTGCTCGCCGAGGCGGTGCCTCAGAAGGCCACCGTCGTCGACATCGGCTCGGGTGCCGGCCTGCCAGGCGTGGTCCTTGCGATCGTACGGCCCGATCTGTCGATCACGCTCCTCGAACCACTGCTCCGCCGTACGAACTTCCTCACCGAGGTCGTCGAGGAGCTCGAGCTGACCAACGTCACCGTGCGGCGGGCCCGTGCGGAGGAGGTCGTCGGCGAGTACGCGGCCGACGTGGTGACCGCCCGGGCGGTGGCCCCGCTCGAACGGCTCGTGGGCTGGGCGCTGCCGCTGCTGCGGCCCGGCGGCGAGCTGCTCGCGCTCAAGGGGGACCGCGCGGCGGCCGAACTTGAGGAGGCCGCGGCGGTGCTGAAGGGGTTCGGCGTCCGGATCGCGGAGCTGCTACAGGTGGGTCACGGTAAGGTCGATCCGCCGGCAACGCTTGTTCGTGTGCTCGCCGAAGCTCCCCCCAGGCGAAAGAAGGGGCCCCGCAGATGAATACGGCACCAGGTCTGGGATGGCCGGGCGAACGCCCCCAGGACGACACCGCCGGGCTCGGCCCGGCCCGCCAGAAGGTGACTCCGGTGATCCCCCTGTCCGGACATGCCTCAGGAAACACGACGTCAGGTACGGCGGAGAACGGCTACGTGCCGACCGGCCCTCAGGTGCCGGCTCCGCGAAAAGACACCGCACAGGGGGAGTCACAGCTCGTGCGCGAGGCGCTGAAGGAAGTTCCACGTGAAACGTCCACCACTACGGCCCGGGCGAAGGGGCGGCGCGTGAAGGGCGACTGGCCCAAACCCGCCCATTGCAGGGTCATCAGCGTCGCGAACCAGAAGGGCGGTGTGGGGAAGACCACGACGTCGGTCAACCTGGCCGCCTCGCTGGCGATGCACGGCCTGCAGGTGCTCGTGGTCGACCTGGACCCGCAGGGGAACGCCTCCACGGCGCTGGGGGTGGAGCATCACGCCGACATTCCGTCCGTGTACGACGTCCTGATCGAGGATCTGCCGCTCGTGGACATCGTGGTGGCCTCCCCCGAGGTACCGAACCTCTACTGCGCACCGGCCACCCTGCATCTGGCCGGCGCGGAGATCGAACTGGTGTCGAAGGTGGCCAGGGAGGCCCGGCTCAAGCGGGCCCTGGACGCCTACGACAAGACGAAGTTCGACTATGTGCTGATCGACTGCCCGCCTTCGCTGGGCCTGCTGACGGTCAACGCATTGGTGGGCGCGGACGAGCTGCTGATCCCCATTCAGTGCGAGTACTACGCGCTTGAGGGACTCGGGCAGCTGATCCGCACCGTCGACCTGGTGAAGGCGCACCTGAACCCGAATCTGAATGTGTCCACGATCCTGCTGACGATGTACGACGCGCGGACCAGGCTGGCCGCGCAGGTCGCCGAGGACGTGCGTGAGCACTTCGGCGACGTTGTGCTCTCCACCCTGATCCCCCGGAACGTCCGGGTGTCGGAGGCGCCGAGCTATGGGCAGTCCGTCATGACGTACGACCCGGGCTCGCCGGGCGCGCTCGCCTACCGCGAAGCAGCGTCCGAGATGGCCCAGCGGGGTGCCGGCGAGCCTCTGGGCGGGGTGCACGAATGAGTGCTGCACGTCCCAGGGGACTGGGGAGGGGGCTGGGCGCGCTCATTCCCACCGGCCCGCTTCCTGGAGCCGATCTCCCGATGGGTGGCGAGGCCCCCCAGACCTCGGTCCTGGAGCGGGTGGACGGCGCACGGTTCGCTGAGCTCGATCTCTCCTCGATCACGCCCAACACCCGTCAGCCCCGCCAGCACTTCGACGAGGAGGCGCTGGACGAACTCGCCGCCTCCATCTCCATCGTCGGGCTGCTCCAGCCGGTGGTGGTACGGGAGACCGGGCCCGGGGAGTACGAGCTCATCATGGGAGAGCGCCGCTGGCGGGCCTCCCAGCGGGCGGGTCTGGACCGGATTCCGGCGATCGTCCGGGAGACCGGCGACAACGACATGCTCCGTGACGCCCTCATGGAGAACCTGCACCGCCAGCAGCTGAACGCGCTGGAGGAGGCGGCGGCCTACCAGCAGCTCCTGGACGACTTCGGTGCCACGCACGAGGAGCTGGCCAGCCGGGTCGGGCGGTCCCGGCCGCACATCACCAACACGCTCCGGCTCCTGAACCTGCCGCCGTCGGTGCAGAACCGGCTCGCCGCCGGTGTGCTGAGCGCCGGGCACGCCCGTGCACTGCTCTCCCTGGACGGCGTGGAGGAGCAGGAGCACCTGGCCAAGCGGATCGTCGCCGAGGGGCTCTCAGTACGGGCCGTCGAGGAGATCATCGCGCTTCGGGAGACGGACCTGAAGCCGGGGCAGGGGCGGAAGGCGGGACCGCGGAAGCCGGTCGCGCCCGGGCTGAAGGCGCTCGCGGACCGGCTCTCGGACCGGTACGAGACCAAGGTCCGGGTGGATCTGGGGCGCAACAAGGGGAAGATCGTGGTCGAGTTCGGCTCGCTGGAGGATCTGGAGCGCATCATCAAGACGATGGCTCCGGATGATCCCTCCTCGCTGAACGGCGGCTGACCCCCGCACACGTGGCCGGTGGAGCCCCGCTTCCGTTGTGGAGCCGGGGCTCTTTCCGTGAAACGAGGCCGATGTTTCACGGGAAACATTGCGCTGGACCCCCCCGGGCACGCTCCGGCCGAGGGCGGCGTCGTGGTTGTGCCCCGTGAGACCCGGTCGATGTTTCACGGGAAACCTGCCCTGTGGGGACCGCCGATGTTCCCCGTGAAACATCGGCCGGGTCAGCGGGCGCGGTGGATCAGGAGGTCCCGGCAGGTGGTGCCCAGATCGAGTCCGGCGGCCTTGAAGGCGATCGGCAGCAGGCTCGTCTCAGTCATCCCGGGGGCCACGTTGACCTCCAGAAAGTGGATCTCCCCGCTCACGTCGACGATGAGGTCCGTACGGGACAGGTCGCGGAGCCCCAGGGCGTGGTGCGCGGTCAGCGCCGCCCCCGCAGCGGCCTCTGCGACGGCCGGTGAAAGGCGGGCGGGAGCGAAGAACTCCGTGCCCCCCGCGTCGTACCTGGCCGTGTAGTCGTACCGGTCGCCCGCCGGCACGATCTCGACGGCGGGCAGTGCCGTGGCGCCCGCCCCGGCGAGCTCGATGACGCCGACCGCGATCTCCGTACCGCCGACGTACCGTTCGATCAGTGCGATGTCGCCGTAGGCGAAACAGCCCACCATCGCCGCCGAGAGCTCCGCGGCGTCCTGGACCGCGGACGCGCCGAGCGCGGACCCGCCGCGCGCCGGCTTCACGAACAGGGGGAGGCCGAGCCGGGCCACGACCAGGTCGAGCACCCGGGCGGCCCCGAGGTCATGGAAGACCTCCTTGGGCAGCGCGACCGAGGCGGGCGTGCGCACCCCGGCGGCCCGTACCGCCGCCTTTGCTGTGGGCTTGTCCCATGCCAGCCGGCAGGCGTCCGGCGGAGAGCCCACGTAGGGCACTCCGATCAGTTCGAGCACGTCCCTGATCGCACCGTCCTCACCGGCGGCCCCGTGCAGCACCGGGAACACGGCGTCGGGAGGATCGGCCGCGAGCAGGTCGAGCAGCGCGGAGTCCGCGTCGCGCAGGATCGCCTCCACCCCGGCGCCCCGCAGCGCGTCCGCGACCCGGCGGCCGGACCTGAGCGAGACCTCCCGCTCGTACGAAAGCCCGCCCGCCAGAACGACGATGTGCCCCAACTCCCTCATGACGCCGAGGGTATCTACCCGGCCGCCGTGCCGGAGGCGCGGCCAATGTCACGTCAGGTCGGAGCCTGGGCGGTCGACGCCGGTGCTGGCCTGGGTGCCGGTCGTGCCGAAGGTGCCGAGCATCGTGATCTCGTGCTCGACGGTCGCCGCGAGCCGCCGTACCCCTTCGCGGATGCGCTCGGGGGCCGGGAAGCAGTACGAGAGGCGCAGAGCGTCGCGCCCGGACCCGTCCGCGAAGAAGCCGGTCCCCGGGACGTACGCCACCCGGTTGGCGATCGCACGGGGCGCCATCGCCTTGGAGTCCAGGCCCTCGGGCAGCGTCAGCCACACGTAGAACCCGCCACCGGGCCGGTTCCACGTACAACCGGCGGGCATCAACGCCTCCAGCGAGTCCAGCATGGCGTCCCGGCGCTCCCGGTACAGCTCCTGGAAGTTCTTGATCTGCTCTCGCCAGGGCTGAGTGGCCAGATACTCGCGGACCAGGAGCTGGGTGAGGGCGGAGTGCGACAGGATCGCGGACTCGGCGGCCAGCACCAGCTTGGCCCGGATGGCCGGCGGGGCCAGCGCCCAGCCCACCCGCAGCCCCGGCGCGATGGTCTTGGAGAAGGTCCCCAGGTAGATGACGCGCTCCGCGTCGTCGGCCCGCAGCACGCGGAGCGGCTCGCTGTCGAAGCCGAGGAGGCCGTACGCGTTGTCCTCGACGAGGAGCACGTCGTACGTCTGGCAGATGCCGAGGATCTCCGCCCGCCGCCGCACGGCCAGCGTCACCCCGGCCGGGTTCTGGAAGTTCGGCACCGTGTAGAGGAATTTGGGCGTACGGCCCTGAGTCTTCAGCCGGGCCAGGGTCTCCCGCAGTGCCTCGGGGACCAGCCCCGCCGCGTCGAGCGGCACATGGACCACCTCCGCCTGGAAGGCCGCGAACGTACCGAGCGCCCCCACGTAGGTCGGCGCCTCGGCCAGCACCACGTCCCCCGGGTCCACGAAGAGCCGGGTGACAAGATCCAGCGCCTGCTGCGAGCCGACGGTCACCACGATGTCGTCGCCGGACGCCTGGATGCCCTCGAGGGCCATCACCTCGCAGATCTGCTCGCGCAGCCCGGGGTCGCCCTGCGCCGACATGTACTGCAGCGCGTCCGCGCCCCGGGTGGACATCAGCCGGGCCGCCATGTCGCCGACGAGGTCGAGCGGGAGGGCCGAGACGTACGGCATCCCGCCGGCGAGGGACACGACCTCGGGCCGGGACGCCACGGCGAACAGGGCCCGGATCTCCGAGGGGACCATGCCCTGGGCACGCGCGGCGTAGCGGTCGAGGTAGCTGTCGTTTCGGCGGGATTCCACGGAAGACCTCCTGGCGTCGGCAGGATTGCAGAGTACGGCAGGGGCGGTTCCGCACCGCTGGTGGCCCGCTTCGAGCTCCCGCAGAGTGATGCCCCTGTCCGTTACGATGCCTTAGAGGCCCGGTCGGTTGCCGGGATTTACCTGTACGGAAGGGTGGCCGGCTGGTGTCGCGTCGTCTCGTGAACGTCACGCTGGACAACCTCGACGATCTGCCTCGCCGTTGCCGGCGCTGCGTCTTCTGGGAGCTCGACCCGGTCAGCAGGGAACGCGCCGAGGACGCCGGGCATCCCGAGCTCGAGAAGGAGGCGTGGATCTCGTCCACCCTCCTCGAATGGGGCAGCTGCGGCAAGATCGTGTACGTGGACGGGGTACCGGCCGGCTTCGTGTTGTACGCGCCGCCGCTCTACGTGCCGCGTTCGGTGGCCTTCCCGACCAGCCCGGTGAGCGCCGATGCCGTGCTGCTGATGACGGCGAACATCCTCCCCGAGTTCACCGGTGGCGGTCTTGGCCGCATGCTCGTCCAGGGAATCGCCAAGGACCTCACCCGCCGCGGCGTACGGGCCATCGAGGCCTTCGGCGACCTGAAGGGCCAGCCGAGCCGCATGGTGGGCGGCGTCCAGGCCCAGCTTGAGGGCGGCTGCATGGTCCCGGCCGACTATCTCCTGTCGGTCGGCTTCAAGACCGTACGCCCGCATCACCTCTACCCGCGGCTTCGCCTGGAGCTCAAGTCGGCCCTGTCGTGGCGTGAGGACGTCGAGGTGGCCCTCGAACGCCTCCTAGGCTCCATGACCCCGGAGCACGCCCTCCGCCCCGTCTAGGGCCACTTGGGCGGCTCCAAGACCACGCGCCGCTCAGGGTGGGTTGAACGGCTTTGGGAACACGTACGGCCCGTACCCCCGAGGGGGCACGGGCCCGTGTGATCGGCGCGGGAGACGCCGGGCTCTGGTGTTCGGATTAGATGTAGTCCGCGAGGTCGCGGAGCAGGGCGGCCTTGGGCTTGGCGCCGGTGATCTGCTTGACGATCTCGCCGTTCTGGTACACGAACATGGCCGGGATGCCGATGATGCCGAGGTTCCCTGGGGTGACCGGGTTCTCGTCGACGTTCAGCTTGACGATCTCGAGCTTCTCGCCGTGCTCGTCGGAGATCTCCTCCAGGATCGGGGCGACCTTCAGGCAGGGGCCGCACCACTCCGCCCAGAAGTCGACGAGGACGGTCTTGGAGTTCTTGAGGACCTCGGTCTCGAAGTTCGCGTCGGTGACGTTCTTCACGGTTAAGTCTCCTTCAGGCCTGGTGGACGAGCTCGGCGAGATCCTGGTCCTGCAGCCAGTGCTCGGCATCGAGGGCTGCGGCACAACCGCTCCCCGCGGCGGTGACGGCTTGGCGGTAGATGTGGTCGACCACGTCACCCGAGGCGAACACGCCGGGAATCTTGGTCTCCGTCGTCGGGGACTTGACCAGCAGGTAGCCCTCGT
>JAOPYM010000596.1 GCA_025964615.1 Actinomycetes bacterium | reverse complement strand
TGGCCAGGGAGGTCTTCACGCTGCTCAGTCTGGACCCCGCCCGGGTCCGCCCGGTCGCCGGCGAGGCGTTCCCCCGTCCGGCGTCCCGCCCCGCCAACAGCGTCCTGGGTCACGACGGCTGGGCGGCGGCCGGCCTGCCGCCGATGCGCGACTGGCGGCAGGCCCTCGCCGAGGCGCTCCCCGCCATTGGCGGGTGAAGGCCGTGACCTGGGAGACCGCAGAATACCCGAAAAAGGTTCTCAGTCAACTCTCAGCACAATGCCTGAAACGATAGGGTTTGACGGGCAGCCGTCGGTCTCAAGCTCACGCCAGGCTGCGGCCGTGCTCTGGCGGGCGAGGATCTATGGGAGTCGCACTCATGAGGCAGTTCGGGGCATCGAATAGGTATCTGTCCGCCGTCCACCGCTCCATTCCAGGTGGCGCTCATACCTATGCCAAGGGCGACGACCAGTATCCGGAAGGGATGGCGCCCGTTATCAAACGCGGGGCTGGCTGCCGGGTCTGGGATCTGGATGGCAACGAGTATGTCGAGTTCGGGAACGGGTTGCGCTCGACCACCCTCGGCCACGGCTTCGAGCCTGTTCTCGACGCCGTGCGGGAGCGACTGTCGGAGGGCGTCAACTTTGTACGCCCGCACTGGCTCGAACGGGAGGCCGCCGAGCGGCTGATCGATCTGATCCCAAGCGCGGAAATGGTGAAATTCGGTCTCAACGGTTCTGATGCGACGACGGCGGCGGTACGGCTGGCGCGGGCCTATACCAATCGTGAAATGGTCGCCGTCTGCAGGCAGCATCCGTTCTTCGCCACCGACGACTGGTTTATTGGAACCACCGCGATGCGCGCTGGAATACCCGAAGCTGTCCAGCGCCTCACGGTTCAGTTCTCCTACAATGACCTGGCGAGCCTGGTCGAGCTCTTTGACACCTATCCCGGTCAGATCGCGGCCGTGGTCCTTGAGGCGGAGAACGTCGAGCCACCCGCGACCGGCTTCTTCTCCGGGCTGCGGGACCTCTGCGACGAGCGTGGCGCACTGCTGATCCTCGACGAGGTCATCACTGGATTCAGGTGGCACGAGCGCGGCGCGCAGTTCATCTATGACATCAAGCCTGACCTGTGCGTATTCGGGAAGGGGATCGCCAATGGGTTCCCGCTCTCAGCGCTGGCCGGACGGCGAGAGGTCATGCGCAGGGGCGGCTTCATCGACGATGCCGACCGGGTCTTTCTGCTCTCGCAGACGGCCAGTGCCCAGCCGTGGGCGCTGGCGGCCATGCTCGCGGTCATCGACACCTACGAGCGCGATCAGGTGGCCGACAGACTGCACAGGATCGGAGCGGAACTGCGTCGCGGCATTGAGGAAGTCGTGTCCGCCGCAGGTCTGAGCTCACATTTTCAGCTGCGCGGCCGGGACTGCAATCTGGTCTACGTGGCACGCGACCAGGATGGGCGGCCGAGCCAGGAATTCCGCACGCTCGTGCTCCAGGAGCTCATAGGCCGGGGTGTCCTGGCACCGTCGTTCGTGGTCTGCGCGGCCCACGACGAGTCCGCGATACGGCACACCATCGACGCGCTGGCCGAATCACTTCCCGTATATCGCCTCGCACTCGACCACGGGATCGACAAGGTACTCCTCGGCCGCCCCGTCCGGCCGGCGATCAGGCAGCGTGGATGACCAGGACAGGTGGACCCGACATGCCCCCGCCGAACGACGCCGCGCCAACGATTCCCGGCGGTCCGCGTACCGCCATCGTGATCGTCACCTACAACAGCGCCGACGTTCTCGCGGAATGCCTGCACTCCCTCGCCGATGGCGCGATAGGGGTGCGCCTGACCGATGTGATCGTTGCCGACAACGCCTCCAGGGACGACTCCATCGTGATCGCCAAGGAGGCCGCGGACCTGCCGGTCCGCGTCGTCGAGGTCGGACGGAACGCCGGCTACGCGGCGGCGATCAACGTCGGGACCGACGCGCTGAACCTCGACGAACTCGATGCGGTGTTCGTGATGAACCCCGACTGCAGGCTGCGGCCTGGCGTGCTCGCGGTGCTGGCGGGCTGCCTGGCGGAGCGGGGCCGCGGCATCGCGGTACCGCGCCTGACCAACCCGGACGGCACTCTGCAACCCTCGCTGCGCCGTGCGCCGAGCGTGTTCCGCGCGCTGGCCGAAGCGGTGATCGGCGGGCGTCTGGCCGGGCGGATCGGTACCCTCGGTGAGCTGATCACCGATCCGCGCGAGTACGAGACCCCGCGCGCCGCGGTGTGGGCGACCGGTGCGGCCATGCTCGTCTCCGTGGCGGCCATCGGGCGGATCGGCCCCTGGGACGAGTCGTTTCTGCTCTACAGCGAGGAGACCGAGTACATTCTCCGCGCGGCGGATCTGGGCCTGACGCTCTGGTACGAGCCGGCCGCCGTGGTCGAGCACATCGGCGGTGAGTCCAGCACCAACCCGATGCTGGCCGCGCTGCTGGCGGTCAACAAGGTACGGCTGTTCTGGCGGCGCAGGGGCCCGGTGGCGGGCAGCGCCTACTATCTCGCGGTCGTCTTCGGCGAGGGGCTGCGCGCGCTGACGGGCCGCCCTACGTCGCGGTCGGCGTTTGTGGCCCTGGTCCGCCCCTCCCGCCGGATCCGGATGTTGGCGGGCTGATGACCGGCCCCGACGATCTCTCAACCTCCGTGTACGACAACACACACTGGATCGGTGGACCTTGGCCGGTAAGGCGCTCATCCTCGTCGAGAACCTGTCTGTGCCCTTCGACCGGAGGGTCTGGCAGGAGAGTACGGCTCTGCGTGACGCGGGCTGGGAGGTCCACGTCATCTGCCCCAAGGGTACGAACCGCGACACCGAGTCCGAGGTGGAGATCGACGGGGTGATGATTCACCGCTACCCGTTGCGGGCGGCGACCGGCGGGCCGCTGGGCTATCTGCAGGAATACGGCAGCGCGCTGTGGCACACCTACCGGCTGGCCAGGAAGGTCGGCCCGGTCGATGTGGTGCACGCCTGTAACCCGCCGGACCTGCTGTACCTGGTGGCCCGCCGGCTACAGCGGAGCGGTGCCCGGTTCGTCTTCGACCAGCACGATCTGGTGCCGGAGTTGTACTTGTCCCGGTTCGACCGGGGTGAGGACTTCCTCTACCGCGCGGTCTGCCGTTTCGAACGGGCCACCTACCGTGCGGCCGATGTCGTCATCGCCACCAACGAGAGCTACCGCACCGCGGCGCTCACCCGGGGCGGGAAGCAACCGGGCGAGGTCTTCGTGGTGCGCAGCGCCCCGGTGGTCGAGCGTTTCCACCCTGTCCCCGCAGAGAAGGCGATCAAGCGCGGAAAGCCGTATCTGCTGTGCTACCTGGGCGTGATGGGCCCGCAGGATGGGGTTGACTGCGCACTGCGGGCATTGGCCGAACTTCGTGGCTCCCGCAGCGACTGGCACGCGGTCTTCGTCGGCGCTGGGGACACCTTCGACGCCATGAACGCGCTCGCGGTCGAACTGGGGCTGGCCGACGTCGTGGAGTTCACCGGCCGGATCCCGGACGAGGACCTGCTGCGCTACCTCTCCACCGCCGATGTCTGCCTGTCACCGGACCCGCTCAACCCGCTCAACGACGTGTCCACCATGAACAAGATCCTGGAGTACATGGCGATGGCTCGCCCGATCGTCTCGTTCGATCTGCGCGAGGCCCGAGTTTCGGCGGG
>JAOPYM010000594.1 GCA_025964615.1 Actinomycetes bacterium | reverse complement strand
TGCCGGGGGCGGTCCGGACACGGGTACTGCGCCGGCTCGCGGTGGCAGCCGGAAGCCCGCCCGGGGCGCTGGCGGCGGTACATATCGACGAGGTTGACCGGCTGGTCACCGCGTGGCACGGGCAGCTACATGTGGATCTCCCCGGGGGGGTACGCGCCTACCGGCGGTGTGGGAGGCTGCTCTTCGGCAGCGGCTGAATAGCCTGGTCGGGGCACATGATCGACCGTGGAAGGACTGGGGTGGACGAGCAGGATCTGGGCACCGATCTCGCGAAGGTGCTCATTCCGGAAGACCAGTTGCAGGCCAAGATCCGGGAGCTGGCCGCGCAGATCGACGCGGACTACGTGGGTAAGAATCTGCTCCTGGTGGGTGTGCTCAAGGGTGCCGTGATGGTGATGGCCGACCTGGCGCGCGCCCTGCACGCCCCGGTGGCGATGGACTGGATGGCGGTGTCGTCGTACGGCTCGGGGACGAAGTCCTCAGGCGTCGTACGGATCCTCAAGGATCTGGACGCCGACATCTCCAAGCGGCACGTGCTGATCGTCGAGGACATTGTCGACTCTGGTCTCACGCTGTCGTGGCTGGTCAGCAACCTGCAGTCGCGGGAGCCGGCCTCGCTGGAGATCTGCGCGCTGCTCCGCAAACCCGACGCGGTGAAGACCGAGATCGACGTGAAGTACATCGGGTTCGACATTCCCAACGAGTTCGTGATCGGGTTCGGTCTCGACTACGCGGAGAAGTACCGCAACCTGCCGTTCGTCGGGACCCTCGCTCCGCACGTCTACGGTGGTGGAGTGGCCTGACCCACGGGGGTCCCGTGGAACAACCAGCCCAGGCGGGACGTTGCATCTTCCGAGATGCTAGGCGCACTGACCCGATCAGCGGCTGCGAAGGCCGCGGGGGCCGGTGTACCTTCGGTATCCCGGCTGCAAAGGCGGGTAGCCACATTTTGAGGTACGGGTCTTCATCGGCCTGGGTGAGATCCACGAAACGCTGGTCAGGAGGAAGGGCCCCGCAAGGGGTTACCGAATAAATGGACGTGAAGCGATACTTCCGCGGACCACTGCTGTGGGTCCTGTTGTTCGGTCTCTTGGTCGCCCTGGTCTTCTGGGGCGTCAACCCCGGACAGACCTTTGAGAAGAAGGACACCTCCACGGTCGTCCAGGAGATCACGAGCGGCCAGGTCAAGTCCGCCAAGATCATCGACAAGGATCAGCAGATCCAGGTCACCCTCAAGAACGGCCAGAAGCAGCAGGCCTCCTGGGTGGACGGCCAGGGCCCGACCCTGCAGAACCAGCTCCAGGCCCAGGTCGACAAGGGTGCGACCAGCGGTTACAACGTCGAGGTTCCCAAGCAGAGCCTCTTCCTGAACCTGCTGTTCAGCCTGCTGCCCATCGTCGTCGTCGTGTTGATCTTCCTTTTCATCATGAACCAGATGCAGGGCGGCGGCTCCCGCGTCATGAACTTCGGCAAGTCCAAGGCGAAGCTCGTGACCAAGGACACGCCCAAGACCACCTTCGCCGACGTGGCCGGCGCGGACGAGGCCATCGAGGAGCTGGAGGAGATCAAGGACTTCCTTCAGGCCCCGGCCAAGTTCCAGGCCATCGGCGCCAAGATCCCCAAGGGCGTCCTGCTGTACGGCCCGCCCGGCACCGGCAAGACGCTGCTCGCCCGCGCCGTGGCCGGCGAGGCGGGGGTGCCGTTCTACTCGATCTCCGGTTCGGACTTCGTCGAGATGTTCGTCGGTGTCGGTGCGTCCCGGGTCCGTGACCTGTTCGAGCAGGCCAAGGCCAACGCCCCGGCCATCATCTTCATCGACGAGATCGACGCCGTCGGCCGGCACCGCGGCGCGGGTCTGGGCGGTGGCCACGACGAGCGTGAGCAGACCCTCAACCAGCTCCTGGTCGAGATGGACGGCTTCGATGTCAAGGGCGGCGTGATCCTGATCGCCGCCACCAACCGGCCCGACATCCTTGACCCGGCGCTGCTGCGCCCGGGCCGTTTCGACCGGCAGATCACGGTGGACCGCCCCGACCTGGAGGGCCGCAAGGGCATCCTCCGGGTGCACGGGCGGGGCAAGCCGTTCACCCCGGACGTCGACCTGGACGTGATCGCCCGCCGTACCCCCGGTTTCACCGGTGCGGACCTGGCGAACGTCATCAACGAGGCGGCGCTGCTCACCGCCAGGTTCGACCGCAAGCAGATCGACATGGCCACCCTGGAAGAGTCGATCGACCGCGTGATGGCAGGGCCCGAGCGCAAGTCCCGGGTCATGTCCGAGTCCGAGAAGAAGATCATCGCGTACCACGAGGGCGGTCACGCGCTGGTGGCGCACGCGCTGCCGAACGCCGACCCCGTGCACAAGGTGACGATCCTGCCGCGCGGCCGGGCCCTGGGTTACACCATGACCCTGCCAATGGAGGACAAGTTCCTCACCACCCGCTCGGAGATGACCGACCAGCTCGCGATGCTGCTCGGCGGCCGTACGGCGGAGGAGCTGGTCTTCCACGAGCCGACCACCGGCGCGGCCAACGACATCGAGAAGGCCACCTCGATCGCCCGCAACATGGTGACCGAGTACGGCATGAGCGAGCGGCTCGGCGCCCGCAAGTTCGGCACCGGCGCGGGCGAGGTCTTCCTCGGCCGTGACATGGGCCACGAGCGGGACTACTCCGAGGACATCGCCTCCGCGATCGACGACGAGGTCCGTCGTTACATCGAGTCCGCGCACGACCTCGCCTGGGAGATCCTGGTCGAGTACCGGGACGTCCTGGACGAGCTGGTGCTGCAGCTCATGGACAAGGAGACGCTCACCAAGGACCAGGTGTCGGAGGTCTTCTCGCCGATCGACAAGCGGCCGCTGCAGCGCTCCTACACCGGCTACGGCAAGCGGACCCCCTCGGACCGGCCGCCCGTCCTGACCCCCAAGGAGCTCGCTCTGATGGGCCCGCAGGACAGCAACGGCCAGGCCACCGAGCCCGCGACAGGCGAGCTCGAGCACTGATGAGCATTTTGGAGGACCGCCCGTTCGACCACGAACGGATCGAACGGGCGGTACGCGAGATCCTGATCGCGATCGGGGAGGACCCCGATCGCGACGGGCTCCGCGACACCCCCGCCCGGGTGGCGAGAGCCTACGAGGAGAGTTTCGCCGGGCTGCGGATGGGCCCGGAGGACGCGCTGACGACGGTCTTCGAGGCCGACCACGACGAGATGGTCCTGGTCAAGGACATCGAGATCTACTCAATGTGCGAACATCACCTCGTGCCGTTCCACGGGGTGGCGCACGTGGGATACACCCCCAACAAGGAGGGGCACATCACCGGGCTGTCCAAGCTGGCCCGGCTGGTGGACGTGTACGCGCGCAGGCCGCAGGTCCAGGAGCGGCTGACCAGCCAGGTCGCCGACGCCCTGATGGCCGGTCTCGAACCCCGCGGCGTGATCGTGGTGATCGAGGCCGAGCACCTCTGCATGACCATGCGGGGTGTACGGAAGCCGGGTGCGAAGACCGTCACCTCTGCCGTGCGCGGCGACTTCAGGGACCACCCGGAGACCCGCGCCGAGGCGATGAGCCTCATCCTCGGGCGGTTCTGAAACCCAGGCACTTAGCGAACGCCCCGGCCGGTGTTAGCGTGACGGTGAGATGACCGGTGTGTTACGTGCCCGGTCGCGACGGATCCCCGGCGGGCCGGGTGACGAGCGAAGACCGCGCGTAAAGGCTCAGGCATCGCGCGGACGGCACGGACATCGGCGAACTAGTCTTTGGGGCCGTGATGGTCGAAGCGAAACGTGAGACGGGTCCCCGGGACGAGCCCGAAAGGCGGCAGCAGCGGCGGTGGGTGCCCGCGCTGGCGGGGTGGCTGGCGCTGCTGGCCGGACTCCTCGACGTGATCGGCGCGATGAAGCCCGAATGGCACCATCGGATGCTGGTCAGGGTCTCCGACGTCTTTCCGGGTGCGCTCAGCAACGTGGCCCGTACCGCCACCGTCATCACCGGCCTGCTCATGCTGCTCCTCTCGCACGCGCTGCGCCGGCGCAAGCGCAGGGCCTGGCGGGCCGTCGTCGCGCTGCTCGCCCTCAGCATCGTGCTGCACATCATGAAGAACCTGGCGATCGGCGAGGGCGTCGTCGCGGCCCTCATGCTGGCCACGCTGATCCACTACCGGGGCGAGTTCTACGCGGTCGGAGATCCCAGGACCCGCTGGCGTGCCCTCTACGCGGGTGCGGTGCTGGCCGCCGCGAGCTTCGTGATCGGGCTGAGCTTCATGCTCCTCAACCATCGCAGCCTCGAAGCGCACTACTCCTACCTCGACCGGATCCGGCACGTCGCGATGGGCCTGGTCGGCATGCACGGACCGGTCTACTTCAACACCGAACGCCGCGACGACCTGTTCAGCCTCACCCTCGGGGCGCTCGGGCTGCTCACCGCGCTGGTGGTGGGCTACCTGTTCCTGCGGCCGGCCGAACCCGTACCGGCGCTGTCCGACGAGGACGAGGAACGGGTCCGCGAGCTGCTTGAGCGGCACGGCCATCGGGACTCGCTCGGCTACTTCTCGTTGCGCCGCGACAAGAGCGTCGTCTGGTCCAACAGCGGCAAGGCCTGCATCACCTACCGGGTCGTCTCCGGGGTGATCCTGGCGGGCGGTGATCCGCTCGGCGACCCGGAGGCCTGGCCGGGGGCGATCGAGGAGTTCATGGTCCTTGCGGACCGGCACGCCTGGGTGCCGGGCGTCATGGGCTGCAGCGAGCTGGGCGCGGAGATCTGGTGCCGCGAGACCGGGCTGACCGCGCTCGAACTCGGCGACGAGGCGATCGTGAACGTCGAGGAGTTCAGCCTCGACGGCCGTTCCATGCGGAACGTCCGCCAGATGGTGAACCGGGTGGGCAGGCAGGGGTATGTCGCGGAGATCCGCAGGGAGCGGGACTTCGAACCGGCCGAGCTGAAGGCGCTCTGGGACCAGGCCGACGCGTGGCGCGGCACCGACACCGAGCGGGGCTTCTCGATGGCGCTCGGCAGGGTCGGCGAGCCCGGCGACGGGGAGTGCGCCATCGCCACCGCTATCAAGGACGGCGAGTTGCACGCCTTCCTGCACTTCGTGCCGTGGGGACCCGACGGTCTGTCCCTGGACCTGATGCGGCGGGACCGCAACGCCCAGCCGGGCCTCAACGACTACCTGATCGCCGAGGCCCTGAAGCAGGCGTCCACGATGGGGATCAGGCAGATGTCGCTGAACTTCGCGATGTTCCGGTCGGCGCTGGCCCGGGGGGAGCGGATCGGCGCGGGCCCGGTGCTCAGGGTCTGGTGTGGCCTGCTCGTCTTCCTGTCCCGCTGGTTCCAGATCGAGTCGCTGTACAAGTTCAACGCCAAGTTCAACCCGGTGTGGGAGCCGAGGTTCTTCGTCTTCCCCGGCCTCAACGACGTCCCCCGGATGGTCCTCGCCGCGCTGGAGGCCGAGGCCTTCATCGTGTGGCCGAGGCTGCGCATCCCGGGCCTGCGCAGGCCGCGTAAGAGGCCGGTCGCGACCAAGCCCGATCCGGTGAACGCGTAGGTCCCGAAGACCCGTAGGCTTTCTGGCATGACCGCGACCAGGCTTGTTCCCGGGCTGCCCGCCCCTGGGCGCTGCCTCGTGATGGGAGTGGTCAACGTGACCCCGGACTCGTTCTCCGATGGCGGGTCGTACTTCGACCCCGAGAAGGCCATCGCGCACGGTCTCGAACTGGTTGCGGAGGGCGCGGACCTGGTGGACGTGGGCGGCGAGTCGACGCGGCCGGGGGCGCAGCGGGTGTCCTCCGACGAGGAGCTCAGGCGGGTCATCCCGGTCATCCGCGCGCTGACCGGCGCAGGTGTGGCCGTGAGCGTGGACACCATGCGGGCCGAGGTCGCCGAGGCGGCCATCGCCGTCGGGGCCGGACTGGTCAACGATGTGAGCGGCGGCCTGGCGGACGCGGCGATGACCCCGCTCGTGGCGGAGGCCGGCGTGCCGTACGTCGTCATGCACTGGCGCGGGCACAGCCACGACATGCAGACCCGGGCCGTCTACACCGACGTCGTCCGCGAGGTCACCGCCGAGCTCGGCCGGCGGGTGGACGCGCTCATCGCCGCGGGCGCCGACCCCGCGAAGATCGTGCTGGACCCCGGGCTCGGCTTCGCCAAGAAGGACGAGCACAACTGGACGCTGCTCGCCCGGCTCGACAGGCTGCTCGGGCTCGGTTTCCCGGTTCTGATCGGCGCATCCCGCAAGGGCTCACTCACCCGGTTGCTCTCGGGAACCGATGGCACCCCGCGGGCGTTCACCGACTGTGACGACGCCACTCTCGCGATCACCGCGCTTGCCGCAGTACAGGGCGCCTGGTGCGTGCGGGTGCATGATGTACGACCCAATGCCGACGCCGTACGAGTCGCCGGAGCGATACGTGACCACGCTTGAAGGGGCCAACGCCGAGTTCTACGCGGCGTTCGAGGACCTGGACCTCGACCGGATGAACGAGATCTGGGCGGACGGCCCGTACGAGGAGACCGTCACCTGTGTGCATCCCGGCTGGCCGATGCTCAGGGGCCGCTCCGAAGTACTGCGATCGTGGGCGCTCATCATGGCCAACACGCCGTACATCCAGTTCGTCCTCACCGACGTGCACTGCGCGGTCCAGGGTGACCAGGCCGTCGTGACCTGCGGCGAGAACATGATCACCGCCGACGAAGAGTCGGAGCTGGGGTTCCTGGCGGCCGGCCCGGTGGTGGCGACCAACATCTTCGTGCGGGTCGAGGGCAAGTGGCGGCTGCTGCTGCACCACGGCTCGCCGGTCCTCAACCAGGTGGAGGACGACGAATGAGCGATCAGATCGCCCTGACCGGGCTGCGCGCCAGGGGCCGGCACGGGGTGCTGGCAGCCGAGCGGGAGCTGGGTCAGGAATTCGTCGTCGACGCGACCCTGTGGCTGGACACCCGCCCGGCCGCAGCCGGAGATGATCTATCACGTACCGTCAATTATGGGACGCTCGCCGGGCAGCTGGTCGCCGTCGTCGAGGGGGAGCCAGTCGACCTCATCGAGACGCTCGCCGACCGCCTGGCGCGGGTCTGCCTGGATGATCCGCAGGTGGAGGAGGTGGAGGTCACGGTCCACAAGCCAAGCGCGCCCATCCCACATCCCTTCGCGGACGTGGCTGTAACGATCCGTCGCCAACGACCCTAGACGCGACCTCTAGAGGAGCCGCCGACCATGACCGAACGTACTCCTACCGGCGGGCACATGCTGGTCCAGCAACGTACCGTGCTGTCCTTCGGCAGCAACCTCGGCGAACGTATGGAGAACCTCCAGGAGGCCATCGACGCGCTGTTCGACGCCCCGGGGCTGACCTGTGTGGCCCTCTCCCCGGTGTACGAGACCGCACCGTGGGGCGACGTCGAGCAGCCCGACTTCCTCAACGTGGTGCTGATCGCCGACTCCCGGCTGTCCCCCGAGACCCTCCTTGACCGGGTGCTGAGCATCGAGGACGCGATGCGCCGCGAACGGGTGATCAAGTGGGGTCCGCGGACCCTCGACATCGACATCGTCACCTTCGACGACGTCATCTCCGACGTCCCCGAACTGATCCTGCCGCACCCGCACGCCCACGAGCGGGCCTTCGTACTCGCGCCGTGGGCCGACATCGACCCTGACGCCGTACTCCCCGGGCATGGCCGGGTGGCGGATCTGGTGGTCGCGGTCGGTACCCAGAGGGTGGTCCGGCGTGACGATCTGACGCTGCAAACGCCCGCGTGAGGCCCACCCGCCCCGCGATCGTCATCGCACTCGTGGCCATCCTGACCGTCGCCACGTGGGCTCTGCTCCGCTTCATGTACGCGTCGCTGCCGCCGCTGCCGTGGACGATGGTGCCGACCCTGCTGCTGCTCGCGCTCGGTGAGGCGTTCGCCGGGTTCAACATCCGGGGCCGCATCCAGCACAAACCCGACACCAAGCCGGTGGAGCCCCTCGTGGTGGCCCGGATGGCGGCGCTTGCCAAGGCGACCGCCCACGCCGCCGCCGTCCTCGCCGGGGTGTTCGCCGGGTTCGCGGTCTACCTGCAGTCGTCGATGGACAAACCGACGCCGCGCGCGGACTTCTTCGTCAGCGCCGGGACCTTCATCGCCGCGATCGTCCTGGTCGGCGCCGCTCTGTTCCTGGAGTGGACCTGCCGCGTCCCCCCCGGCCCCGACGCCGAAAAGAACGGCCGGGACGCCTACCAAGACTGAAAGCCTTGCATGTGTGGGACTCTTCGGGCATGTCCGTTGAACATGTTCCTTTGCGGACGTTCCGGGTGCTGCGCGGGGTCTGGCTGGCGGGGACGATCCTGCTCTCGGTGGGGGCGTACGCGCTCGCGATCGGGTTGGCGCCGGCCGGGGCCACCACCCCGGGCCGGGCACTGGGACCACTGCTGTTCCTCGGCTCGTCGGTGCACGTCGCGGCGACCGGCTGGTTCTACACCGTGCCGGAGATCCGCGCTCACGCGCTCACGCACAGGGGCCGGTACGTCTACGCTCCGGCGGCACTCATCGCCGGGACCGCCCTGGCCGCGATGGTGGTCCCGGAACGCTGGATCCAGTGGGCCCTGATCGGCTATTTCGGCTGGCAGTTCTTCCACTTCCAGAAGCAGAACCTCGGCCTGGCCGCGCTCGCCGGAGTCGCCCAGCGCGGTGGTTCGCTGATGGTGCTGGAACGCCGGGCCATCGTGCTCGCCGGGATCGCCGGCATCGCCGGCCTGGTCGTCCACCCCGACCTGCTGCAACTGGTGGTGGACACCAGGGTCCGATTCCTGTTCCCACTGTCGGCCGGAGTGTTCGCGGCCGGAGTCGCGATCGGCCTGTACGCCCTGGCCCGGCGCTCGGCACGCCCACCGGCCTTCGTCGCGATCTACCTGATCTCGCTGCTGTTCTTCCTGCCGGTGTTCGTGTTCCACTCGCCGTACGCGGCGGTGGCCGGGCTGACCATCGCGCACGGCTACCAGTACCTGCTGATCGTCGGGATGGTCGCGGGGGCGCCCCAGTCCGGGATGCGCGGCCTGACGGTGATGATGACGATCGCGCTGCTCGGTGGCATGGCGCTCAGCTACGCCTCCCATCTGCACGGGTCTCCGGCAGGACTGGAAAGGGCGCTGTACGGGGCGTACCTCGGTGCGGTGATGGCGCACTTCGTCATCGACGCGGGACTCTGGCGGCTCCGCGACGAGTTCCCCCGCCGCTTCCTCACCGCCCGCCTGCCCTACCTCCTGGGCAGGTAGCACCTTCGACGTGACGGCCGCCGGCGGAAACCGTCCGGATGGCCGTATGCACGATCGCCTCCAGCCGCCGGTGGTGCGCGCCCCGCCAGTAGAGGTGACCGCAGGTCAGGCATCGTGCGAACGTGTCGTAGCTGCGGCGGGTGCCCGGTTGCAGGAACGGCCCGGCCTCGTCCTTGCCGACCGGTGACAGCGGCCCGTTGCAGGCCGTGCACCGGCTCCAGGGTGCCAAGGGTGGAGCGAACCGGTCGAGAACATCACGGAATTGGTCATCCGGGAGTGCGCCGCGAACGTAGGCGCCCAGCCACAGTCTTCTGCGGCGCAGCAGGCCACGATCCTTGGTCAGCAGAACCCGATGCTCAAGGTTCGCCTGTACGACCAGGGCGTCGTCGTCGAGGTCGTTGCGGTACGCGGTGTCCACGCCGACGAGCCGCAGCCACCGGGCGAGCGTGCCGAGATGTACGTCCAGAACGAACGACGGGGGCCCGTCCGGCACCTCCTGCGGTCGCCGTATCGCCTGCACCTGCACCATGTCGCCGTCACGGGGGCGATAGGCGGGAACGGCCACCCGGCCGTTGACGATCAGACGGCCGACCTCAGGAAGCGGGACGCCGAGCGACTCGATCACATGCCCCAGCGACGACGTCCCGTCGTGGACGGTCCTCAGCCGCCTGCCCTGATCGCGTAGTGCCAGGAACAGCCACAGTTCAGCCCCGACATCGATGTGAACCTCCGCCCCATCCATCCTCCCAGGATGCCTTGGCCACAGGGCCCCTCCTGAGGGCGGAGTGGGTCAGC
Organism: Actinomycetes bacterium; assembly: GCA_025964615.1. Classification (GTDB taxonomy): domain Bacteria; phylum Actinomycetota; class Actinomycetes; order Streptosporangiales; family Streptosporangiaceae; genus RYN-227. The sequence continues at coordinate 1,657 of JAOPYM010000594.1, read as the reverse complement.
CGCCGCCGCAGCCGCCGGCCGCGTTCGCCGGGTCGAGGAACATGTTGTAGGCGATGAAGCCGATGGTGAGGAAGGCGAACACGAAGAGCGGCACGAGAATGGCCAACGCGACCCGGCTCTTACCTCTCCTCCGCCGTGGCGCCGCGGTCCAGGCGGCGTACGGGTCCTGCGCCTCCAGCATTGGTGCCTCCTGTGCCATGGTGGCTCCCTTCCTCGGAAGATCAGACGCAGCTCAGGGCCGGATGGTTCACGTCACTTGTCGATGTCGCCGACGACGAAGAACATGGAGCCGAGGATGGCGATCATGTCGGCTACCAGGTTGCCGGGGAGTATCTCGGCGAGGACCTGGATGTTGTTGTACGAGGCGGAGCGCAGCTTGAGGCGCCACGGGGTCTTCTCGCCCCTGGACACGAGGTAGTAGCCGTTGATGCCGAGCGGGTTCTCGGTCCACGCGTAGGTGTGCCCCTCGGGGACCTTGAGGATCTTGGGAAGTCGCTGGTTGATCGGGCCCTGCGGGAGCCGCTCCAGGCGGTCCAGGCAGGCGTCGGCCAGGTCGAGGGAGACGTAGACCTGGTCGAGGAGGCATTCGAACCTTGCCAGGCAGTCGCCCTCCTTTCTGGTGACGACGGGTACCGTCAGTTCGCCGTAGGCGAGGTACGGCTCGTCCCTGCGCAGGTCGAAGTCCACTCCGGCGGCCCGCGCGATGGGGCCGGACACGCCGTACTGCAGGATCTGCTCCCTGCTCAGCACCCCCACGCCCCGGGTCCGGGCGTGGAAGATCTCGTTCCCGGCGATCAGGTTCCGGATGTCGCCCATCCTGGACCGTACGTCCGACACCGCATGCCGGGTCCGGCCGAGCCAGCCGGCGGGCAGGTCCTCCTTGAGGCCGCCGACCCGGTTGAACATGTAGTGCATCCGGCCGCCGGAGATCTCCTCCATGACCCGCTGGATCTCCTCGCGCTCCCGGAAGGCGTAGAAGATCGGGGTGATGGCGCCCATCTCGATCGGGTAGCTGCCCAGGAACATCAGGTGGTTGAGCACCCGGTTCAGCTCGGCCAGCAGGGTCCGCGCCCAGACCGCCCGCTCGGGCACCTCCATGCCGAGCATCCGCTCGACGGCGAGGACCACGCCCAGTTCGTTGGCGAAGGCCGACAGCCAGTCGTGCCGGTTGGCCAGCACGATGATCTGCCGGAAGTCCCGCACCTCGAACAGCTTCTCCGCGCCGCGGTGCATGTACCCGACGATCGGCTCGGCGGTCTGGATGCGCTCGCCGTCCAGGGTGATGCGCAGCCGGAGCACCCCGTGCGTGGACGGATGCTGCGGCCCGATGTTGAGGATCATGTCCTCGGTCGCGAGTTCCCTCGCCCCGGCCCCGATCCCCACGATCAGCTGCTGATGGTCGGTCGTCACCCACTCATCGTGTCACGAGCGGGGCCTTCTTCCGAGACGGTCATACATCAGCCTGACGCGGACACGGCGAGGCGCCGCAGCCCCCTGCGGGACTCCGGCGCCTCTGGTGTTCGATCAGTGGTGGCCACCGACGAACGAGCCGCCCTCGCAGCCCGCGCCCGCGATGCCCAGGATGGCTATCGCGTTGCCGCAGATGCTGATCGGGACGGAGATCGGCGCGAAGATCTGGTTGCCGGACAGGATGCCG
>JAOPYM010000591.1 GCA_025964615.1 Actinomycetes bacterium | reverse complement strand
AGACCATCACCGTGCACCTGCGCACCGGAGTCAAGTGGAACACGACCCCGGCACGCGAGGTCGTGGCCAACGACTGGATCCGCGGTATCAAGCGGGAGTGCAACCCGGACAAGAACGGTGCGGGCGGTAACCCGGCCTACTACACGGCGACGATCGCCGGCATGGCGGACTTCTGCACGGGCTTCTCGAAGGTCAAGGACACCGCGGCCGACATCGCGGCATACCAGAACAACAACCAGGTGTCGGGCATGGTGGCCAAGGACGACCACACCCTGGTCTTCACGCTGACCCAGCCGGCCGGTGACTTCTACAACATCCTGGCCATGCCGTTCGCCTCCGCGGCGCCCGCCGAGTACGACGCGTACCTGCCGGACGGCCCGGACCAGCGCCAGCACATGCTCTCCGACGGCCCGTACGCGATCACCAAGTACGACGCGAACAAGGAGATCGACTTCGGCCGCAACCCGGCCTGGGACGCCAGCAAAGACCCGCTTCGCAAGGCGTACGTCAACGCCATCACGGTGACCGAGGGCCAGACCTCCGCAGACGCGACCGAGCAGCAGGTCGACGCCGGCACCGCGGACCTCGGCTTCGACTGGGCGCCGCCCTCCACCAGCATCGCCACGATGAAGCTCAGCAAGGACGCGCGGCTCGGCATCTTCGGCGGTGCCAACACCAACCCGTACCTGCGGTTCAACTTCCAGAGCCCCAACGACAACAAGGCGATGGGGAACGTTCACATCCGCCAGGCCATCGAGTACGCCATCAACAAGGTCTCGATCGCCAAGATCTACGGTGGCCTGTCCATCAACAAGCCGATCCACACGGTCATCCCGCCGGGCAGCGTCGGCTTCCGGGACACCAACCTGTACCCGACCCCGAACGACCAGGGCGACCCCGCCAAGTGCAAGGCGCTCCTCGCGCAGGGCATGCAGGAACTCGGCCTGAAGACCCTGGCGCCGCTGAAGTACGAGTACCGTAACTCCAGCAACCACCCCAAGGTCATGCAGTCCGTCAAGGCCGACCTGGCGGCGTGCGGCATTCAGATCGTCACCACCGCGACCACGCCGAGCGACTACTACGGCAAGTTCCTGCCCGACCTGAACGCAGCCAAGCAGGGCAAGTGGGACCTGGCCGAGCCTGGCTGGGCCGCCGACTGGCCCGGCAACAACGGGCGCGCGATCGTCGCTCCGCTGTTCGGCAGCGACCAGTGCGGTGCCAACGGTGTCAACTACGGCTGCTGGTCCGACCCGCAGACCGACACGCTGATCAAGCAGGCGGAGGCCGCGCCGGCCTCGCAGGCCGACGCGCTGTGGTCGCAGGCCGACGCCCGGATCATGGATCAGGCTGCCATGGTTCCGTTCCAGCAGCAGCTGACCCCGCTGACCCGGTCCGCCCGGGTGCACAACGCGCTGTACTACGTGACCGCTCAGCTGTACGACCCGACCAACGTCTGGCTCGGAAAGTAGTCCAGGGATAGCGTCAAGCCACTGGGCGGATGTACCGCACCTCCGGTACACCCGCCCAGTGCGCCTTCTCCCCGCCCCCCCCACACCCACAGTAAGAAGGGGAGGACATGAGCCTTCTCGAAGTGCGCGATCTCCGGGTCACCTTCGATACCCCAGACGGGGTGGTCCAGGCGGTTCGCGGCCTGAGCTTCACCCTGGAACCTGGCCGGACTCTTGGCATCGTCGGCGAGTCCGGATCCGGGAAGAGCGTTTCCACACAGACCCTGATGCGCCTCACCCCCGGCGCGAAGGTGAGCGGTGAGGCGTTCTTCGAAGGTCAGGACCTGCTCGCCATGAACGAACGGCAGCTGCGCACGTTGCGTGGGGCCCAGATCGCGATGATCTTTCAGGACCCGCTGTCGAGCCTGCACCCGTTGTACAAGGTCGGCTGGCAGATCGCGGAACTGGTCCGCGCCCACGAGCCGCAGACCACCAAGGCGCAGGCCCGTCAGCGGGCCATCGACATGCTGGGCCTGGTCGGTATCCCCGAACCCGGCAAACGGGTCGATGACTATCCGCACCAGTTCTCCGGGGGTATGCGGCAGCGCGCGATGATCGCCATGGCGCTGACCCTGAGCCCGAAGCTCATCATCGCCGACGAGCCGACGACCGCGCTGGACGCGACCGTGCAGGCACAGATCCTCGACCTGATGCGCCGACTGCAGGCCGAGTTCAATACGGCGCTCATCATGATCACTCACGATCTCGGTGTGATCGCCGACCTCGCCGACGACGTCCTGGTGATGTACGCGGGCGCGGCCGTCGAACACGCGGACCGGCGGACCCTCTACTACCGGCAGCACCACCCGTACACCATCGGCCTGCTCGAGTCGGTACCCGGTTCGTCGGTGGCCGGGGAGCGGCTGCGGTCCATCCCCGGGCAGCCGCCGAGCTTGATCCGGTTGCCGGCCGGATGCAAGTTCCATCCGCGCTGCGAGTACGTCATGGATCGTTGCCTCACCGAGGAACCAGTCCTGCACACCGTGCTGACCAGCCAGGAAGATAGCGACGGCAGCCATCAGGCGGCCTGCTGGCTGCCGCACACGGCGATCGGGCTCAGCCCGGAGGCCACCGAGATCCGGCAGACCGCCGCGACCGCGGGCCGGACCTCCGAGGCGTCCCGTGCGCTGGCCGAGAAGTACCAGAAAGGAGCGGTGTCGCTGTGAGCGCGCGCGACAACGACGTCCTGGTCCAGGTCGAGGACGTGTGCAAGTACTTCCCCATCAAACACGGCATCATCTTCCAGACCGAGATCGGGCGAGTGCATGCCGTAGACGGCGTCAGTCTTGAGGTCCGGCGCGGTGAGACGCTGGGCATCGTCGGCGAGTCCGGCTGCGGCAAGTCCACGCTGGCCCGTTGCATCGCGGGTCTGCACAAGGTGACCAGTGGACGGATCCTGTTCGAGGGCACCGACATCACCAAGCTGTCCGCGGCGGGGATGAAAGCCTTCCGCCGGGACGTGCAGATGGTCTTCCAGGACCCGTACGGGTCGCTCAACCCGCGGCGCCGGGTCGGGTCCATCATCGGTGATCCGTTCGCGATCCATGGGATCGCGGACGGCAAGGACCGCAAGAACCGGGTCCAGGAACTGATGGAACAGGTGGGGCTCAACCCGGAGCACTACAACCGGTTCCCGGCGGAGTTCTCGGGTGGTCAGCGGCAGCGGATCGGGGTGGCCCGGGCTCTGGCGCTGAAGCCGAAGCTGATCGTCTGCGACGAGCCGGTGTCGGCGCTGGACGTGTCGATCCAGGCGCAGGTGATCAACCTGCTGGACGACCTGCAGAGGGAACTGGGCCTGACCTACGTGTTCATCGCGCATGACCTGTCGGTGGTCCGGCATGTCAGTGACCGGGTCGGCGTGATGTATCTGGGGAAGATCGCGGAGCACGCGGACAGCGAGACCCTGTACGAGAGGCCTCGTCACCCCTATACCAACGCACTGCTTTCGGCGGCGTCAGTGGCCGACCCGGATGAGGCGGAGCGCCGGGACCGGATCGTCCTGATCGGTGACGTGCCGTCCCCGGTCAACCCGCCGTCGGGCTGCCGCTTCCACCCGCGTTGCCCGAAGGCACAACCGCTCTGTGTCGAGACCATCCCGGTGTTGGAGATCAGGCCCAGTGACGAGTCCGGGCACCTGACGGCCTGCCACTTCCCAGTCGGGCAGGGCGAGAGCCTGGCTCACGCCCATGCGGCCATCAGCCAAGAATCCACCGAGCCGCAGCTGGAGGTGCCCGAATGAGCCTGACCGAGATCATGACCGAGGTCCCCGATGCCGGTGTGGAAGTACGCATCGAAGGCCGTACCCCATGGGAGCTCGCGTGGATGCGGCTGCGCAAGGACAGAGTGGCGATCGCCTGCGTCATCTTCATCGTGCTGCTCGTCCTGGTCGCGGTGTTCGCCCCGGAGATCGCCCGGTGGGTGGGCTTCTCGCCGACCAAACCGGACACCAAC
>JAOPYM010000440.1 GCA_025964615.1 Actinomycetes bacterium | reverse complement strand
GGCTCGGCCGCGCGCTGGTCGTCGATGCGCTACGCCGGGTCGCCGCCGCCGGGGAGGTGATCGGCGTCCGCGCGGTACTGATCCACTGCGAGAACGACAACGCCCGTGACTTCTACCTGCGCTTGGCCAAGTTCGACGCCAGCCCCACCGACCCGATGCACCTGTTCCTGCTGATGAAAGACCTACGCAAGGCCATCAGTAGCAGGTGACCGCCGGCCGCGTTCGACGGGTCGCATTGCCCGGTGACGGGCGCTGAGGTTCCTCTGGGCTCGGCGGGCGGGGCTGCCCACACTGCTGACCGAGTGCTACGTGATGGAGGCCCACGGGCATGCAGCCCGCGACGATGCCCGAGCTTGTGCAGGGGCGCTGGTACGGGCGGAGAAGACCTTCGACCAAGCGTCGCGATGAACGTCCCGGCCTGGTTGTCCTACTTCGACGCCGCCTACCTGGCAGCCAAGTTCGGGCAGTGCTTCCGGGACCTCAGCCAGGGCGAGAAGGCCGAGCAGTACGCCCGCCGGTCCCTGAACATGGATGGCCGGTACGTCCGCGGCAAGGCGTTCAACCAGACACTGCTTGCGGTCGCCCATGTCCAGCAGAAGCAGGTCGATCAGGCATGTGCTGAAGGCCGTACCGCGGTTGATCTCGTCGCGGATCTCGCTTCGAACAGGGCTGCCGGCTACGTGAAAGACCTGCGGCGCCGTCTGGAGCCGTACGCCTGCACCCAGGTCGTACGTTCAACGAGTACGCCGAGACTCGCCCTCCTGCGCTGCTGCCAGCCCCAACGCTCGCACATCGGCACTGCTGACAGGTGCGAACTCCGCCGCTTGTTGGGCCCGCCCTGGCCTCGCGGGCTCACTGAGCAGTGTCCAGGCCGCCCGGCCGGCGCGGTCTGTCAGGTAGCAATGCCGCGACGCCTGGGGGACCGATTCGATCCACGGGAGATCAGGCACTCTCCGTGCTGGGCTCGCGGACTTGACTCTCTCCCTGGGAGAGGCTTCAGGATGTGGAGGTGCTGGTGGCGCGGTTGATGCCGATCGGAGTGTTCGCTCGGGCGACCCGGTTGTCGGTTCGTGCCCTGCGCAACTACGACCGGCTGGGTCTGCTCGTACCGGCGCAGATCGATCCGCATACCGGGTACCGCCGGTATGCCGTGGACCAGTTCGCGCGGGCGGGGCTGATCCGGCGGCTACGAGAGTTGGAGGTGCCGTTGACAGAGATCGCCGAGATCTTGGCAGCCGACACCCCGGCTGAGGTGCGCGCAGCGATCGAGCGGCATCGCGAGCGCGTCGCGGCGCGGGCGGTGCAGTTGGATCGGCTCGCCGCGCGGTTGGGCGCCGTGCTGGAGGAGCCGGTGCAGATGCTGGGCTGGCTGCACGTGTACGAACGGTGGCGTGACGTTCAACCCATCGCTCGTATGCTGGTGTGCACGTCTCTGAGCGGGCTGACCGAGTCGCTGGGCCCTGGGTACGCGCAGCTGTTCGCCGAGCTCGCCGAGCAGGGCATCGCCCCGGTGGGGCCGCCCGGCACCCGCTATCTCAGCGACGATCTCGACGCGGCGGAGTTGGCGGTGGAGCTGTTCGTGCCGGTACAGCGGGTACCCCGGCCGGCGGGGCGGATCGAGGCGGGGGAGTTGCCCGGCTGCCTGCTCGCGGCGACTGTTCACGAGGGCGGCTACGACAGCATCGAGGCCGCCTATCGATCGCTGGGCCGCTGGATCGCCGAGCATGACCGGATACTGGCCGGCCCTGCCGAGGAGTTGTATCTCATCTCGCCCGGGCCCGGTGTGCGGACGGAGTCGCTCCGCACGGAGATCTCCTGGCCGGTTCGGCCGCAGCCGGGAACTCCGTCATCCCCAGAAACGGACCAGGAGGAAAAGTGATCATCGAGGGCGTGGCCACCGCTGGCGGCCAGCATTGCGAGACCACCGCGCTCGGTGTCCTGCTCCGTCATGAAGGCATCGACCTGTCCGAGCCGATGCTGTTCGGTCTCGGTGAAGGTCTGGGCTTCGTCTATTGGGATGCCAGGAACATGGCCTTTCCGTTCCTCGGTGGCCGGAACAAGCCGACCGCCATCACCAGGAACCTGGCGGGGCGGCTGGGACTGACGATGCACGCCAAGGAGACGACGTCGGTGCGCACAGCCTGGCGCAACATCGCGGCCCAGATCGACGCTGGACGTCCGGTTGGCCTGCAACTCGACTCCTACCACCTGGACTACTTCACCACGAAGGTCCACTTCGGCGCTCATTTCGTCGCCATGTACGGCTACGACGACACACATGCATACCTGGTGGACACCGCCCAGCAGAGCGGCGCCGTGACGACCACGCTGAAGAGCCTGGAAATGGCCCGCAACGAGCGCGGACCGATGACGGCCAGGAACCTCTCGTTCACCCTCGCCGTCGACGCGACCCCGCCTCGGTTGAGCGAGGTTGTCGGTGCGGCCATCACCAGCAACGCGCACGACTTTCTGAACCCACCCATCGCCAACCTCGGACACCGCGGTATCCATAAAGCGGCCGGAGCGGTGGCAAAATGGCGCACGCGCAGCGTCGACCCACGGCAAGACCTCACCCTGGCCGCATCGCTGATGGAGCACGGCGGGACCGGCGGCGCCCTGTTCCGCAACATGTACCGTGACTTCCTCGCCCAATGCTCAGCGATCGTCGATAACGACAACCTCCGCATCGGTCACCAGATGTACTGCGAAATCGCGCCGCTATGGACCGAGGTGTCCCGCCACATCGCGACCGCAGGGGAAACCGGCGATGAGCGCCACCTGGCAGACGCCTCGGCGATCCTTTTCGACCTGGCAGACAAGGAACGCAACGCCATGCAGACACTGGCGAACATTCACGCCGAATAGCTCCCTGACGGGGGTAGTCCGTCGCTGTCTGCCACCGACAGGAGCCGTTTGCCGCCATCTACGGGACAATCTACTCCCCGAAGGACTGGCCGTACCGGGACAGGATCCAACGCCTTCACCTTGCGGGCTGAGGCTGCGTTGTGCGGCGCCGACCTCGGCAGCGAACGCGAGTACGTCGCCGCGGGTCGCCCGTCCTGACCTCGGCATCGATTGTTTCCCGACCGCTCCGGCTGGCGGCCGCCCCGGTCACCGACACCATCGAACGGCTCACCGGACAACCTCCACGCAGCATGCAGGAGTGGGCCGCGGCGTATCCGACGTAGCACAGCAGACGGCCCGGGCGGCGCAGGAAACTCGACGCCGCTCGGCCGCTCAATGCCAGATCTTCAAACGATCACAAGCCGACCCCGTCAGACATTGCGAACATCCTCTACTCGGCAAGGGCGGCTGTTCGGGATGAACGTGCGTGGCGCGGTCTGGATTGGGGGCCCGGCATCCGGCGTCGGCGGTCTCCTGCCCGGCGTTCCGCAGTTGTTCGCTCAGGTTGAGAATCAGGTTGAGAACAGGTCTCGCAGGCGCCTTGGTGAGTAGCCCACTTCGGCTCGTACCGTACGGCTGAGGTGGGCCTGGTCGGCGAAGCCTACGGCCGAGGCCAGACCCGCGAGGTCGGTTTCACCTTCCTCGATGCGGGTGAGGACCCTGCTGAC
>JAOPYM010000557.1 GCA_025964615.1 Actinomycetes bacterium | reverse complement strand
GCGTGGTCGCGGGTCGCCGTCCCCGGGAACGCGGAGCCCGCCGTGATCTTGATCTCCTCCGCCATCCGCTCGCCGAGAAGGACTCCGTACCGCCGCTTGAAAAGGTTCATGACCGCCTGGGTGAGGTCGTCGCCGCCCACCCGGATCGACCGGGACACCACGACCCCGCCCGCCGCCATGATGGCCACGTCCGTCGTTCCGCCGCCGAGGTCGACGACCATGACCGCGGTCAGCCCCGCGACGGCCAGGCCGGCGCCGAGCGCGGCGGCCATCGGCTTCTCGATGATGTAGACCTTCCTGGCCCCGACCTGGTAGCCGGCCTCCTCGACGGCCCGGCGCTCGACCATCGTGATCCCGGTCGGCACGGCGATCGCCATCCGGGGTCTGGCCAGGTGCCGCCTGCGGTGAACGGAGTGCAGGAACGCCCGTAGCATCCGTTCGGCCAGGTCGAAGTCGGCGATCACGCCCCCGCGCAGCGGCCGGGCCGTGATGATGTTGTCCGGCGTCCGGCCGGACATGGACTGTGCTCTGGCGCCGACCGCCACGATCCGCCCGGTGGCACGATTGACGGCGACCATCGACGGCTCGTCCAGCACTATCCCGCGGTTCTTCACATGGACGCGTGTGGTGGCGGTGCCGAGATCGACCGCCGTGTCGCCGCCCATGAGACCCGTGATTCCGCCCATGGACCCTCCCACTGACCTGCGGTCCAACCGATGTGTCGAACCCCTCCGAACGCTCGGTACCCGTGCTTTGTCCGGTTCACGGCCCTACCGTTGCCAAGAGGAGGTCAAGTCACCGGAAGTCCGGCCAGGGCGGCGGCGATACCGAGGGCACCGGCGCTCAGCAGCGCGGTGACGACGCCCCGCCGCAGCGGCAGCAGCCAGACCGGGCGGGGACATGAAAGAGGGGATCCCGGAAGCGCCCCGCCCCGGGATCCCCTCGGCTCTGTGAGCCGCGTCAGGTCAGACCTGACCGGCCTTCTCGAGCGCGGCGCAGCAGGTGCCGACGATCAGCCGCGCGACGTTGTACGGGTCGATGTTGGCGTTGGGACGGCGGTCCTCGATGTAGCCCTTCTGCTCCAGCTCGACCTGCCACGGGATGCGCACCGAGGCGCCCCGGTTGGACACGCCGTAGCTGTACTCGTTGTGCGGCGCGGTCTCGTGCAGGCCGGTGAGCCGGTCCTCGATACCGTGACCGTAACCGGCGATGTGCTCTTCGACCTTGCCCTCGGCGCCGAGCGACTCGCAGGCGGTGATGATGGCGTCGTAGGACTCGCGCATCGCCTTGGTGGAGAAGTTGGTGTGCGCGCCGGCGCCGTTCCAGTCACCCTTGACGGGCTTCGCGTCGAGGGTCGCCGCGACGTTGAAGTCCTCGGCGATGCGGTAGAGCAGCCAGCGGGCCACCCACAGGTGGTCGCCGACCTCCAGCGGGCCCGCCGGGCCGATCTGGAACTCCCACTGGCCGGGCATGACCTCAGCGTTGATACCGGAGATCTTCAGCCCGGCCACCATGCAGGCGTCGAGGTGAGCCTCGACGACGTCACGGCCGAAGACCTCGTCGGCGCCGACGCCGCAGTAGTACGGGCCCTGCGGGGCCGGGAAGCCGGTCTCGGGGAAGCCGAGCGGGCGGCCGGCCTGGAAGAACGTGTACTCCTGCTCGATGCCGAACCAGGAGTCCTGATCGGCGTACTGCTCGGCGACCGGGGAGAGCTTGGCGCGGTTGTTGGTCACATGCGGGGTCCCGTCGATCAGGAACACCTCGCACAGCACCAGGATGTTGTCGCCGCCGCGGATCGGGTCGGGGCAGCTGAAGACCGGCTTGAGTACGCAGTCCGACTTGTCACCGGGAGCCTGGTTGGTGCTGGAACCGTCGAACCCCCAGATCGGGAGTTCGGCGCCATCCTCGAGTACACGGGTCTTCGACCGGAGACGTGCGCTCGGCTCGGTGCCGTCGATCCAGATGTACTCAGCCTTGTAGCTCACAGCGTTCCCTTCGTAACAGGCGCGGGCACGGACGGGTATTTCCGGCCAAAGTGAAGAATCCCAATCGGGGATTTCGGACCTGTTGCCCAAATGTGAACGCCATGTTACGTAATGGACCGTTCCCCCATGACCATGTGTAGCCGTAGGGCTACTGGAAATCCGCTCCGCCGGGCAGGTCCGGAAGCCGGAGGGTCAGGCCGAGGGAGCGGGCCGCATGGGTCAGGTACTGATCGGCGCTCGACCGGAGCTGGTCGAGTTTCCGCAGGTCAGAGGTGAGATTGCCGGTGAGCCCGGCGGCGAGGTCCCGCTGTGCGGTGGCGGCGACGGAGGCCCATGAGGTGAGGTCCCGCACGGCCCCCGTCAGTCCGAACCGGGCCAGCGAGCCCGGAACCTCGTAGGAGATCAGATCGGCGAGTGCGCCGTTGCCGAGCGGTGAGCAGTTCGCCGACCCGTACTGGGCGATGTTGATCGCGGTGGCCCGGTCCCGGCTCGCGCCGGACGAGATCGCCCGCGACGCGGTCAGCGAGTCGCGCAGCCCGCCGGCACAGGACCGCAGGTCGGTGCCGAGCGTGGCGGCCATGGTGCGCAGATCGGCGGCTAGCTCGGTGCGGGAGGGGCGGTGGGTGAACCCGAGCAGCACGCCGGCGGCCACGATCGCGGCCACGGCTAGGAAGACCGGCCGGGCGGTGGGACGTACCGGCCAGCCGCTGTGCACAGTGGACATGTCGACTCCTCAGAGGCCTGCTGTACGGGCTGCCAGCTCGGTGGTGGTGAGTGGTCCGAAGAACCGGCCGGCGACGCGGTGCGAGGCGTCCAGGAAGAACGTCTGCGGAAGCGCCACCACGCCGTACGAGCGGGCGGTCACCGATCCCGGGTCGGCCCCCACGGGGTAGCCGACGCCCGCCTTCCGCAGGAACGCCTGGGCGGCCGGGCCCTGCTCGCCCACGTCGACGCCGATGACGCCGACCCTTCCGCCGCCGCTCGCGAACCGGGCGAGCAGCGGGGTCTCGGTACGGCACGGCGCACACCACGAGGCGAAGAAGTTCAGCACGACGGGCCGCCCCGCGTAGGCGTCGAGCGAGATCCGGGTCGCGGGGTCGGTGACGGACGGGAGCGTCAGGCGGTTGGGCTGCGCGGGCAGCAGCGTGACGGCGGTCTGCAGTGCCCGCGCTGCCGTCCAGCCGTCCGGCGTGGGATGGGCGAGGTCGGCCCGCCCCTGGTCCGACAGCATCGCAGTGAGGGCGGCGGGCAGCGGATGGCTCGGCACGGGGGTACCGAGCAGCACGGTCCGTTCGGTGCCGTCCGGGTCGACGAGGAAGGTCACGTCGGTGTGCCACACGTCGAAGGTCTGCGGCCTGCCGGTCATCCAGTCGGTCTCGGGAGGTGTGCCGGCCGGCTGCCGGCCGTACCCGATGTGGAAGAACGACCAGAACCGGGCGAGCTGCGCGGGGGTTCCGGTCAGCATCGGCCAGTCCTGCCCGCTGGGTGCGCCGAAGCGGGAGCGGTAGGCGTGCAGCCGGTCGGGTGTGTCGCGCCAGGGGTCCACGCTCACCGTGACGATCTGAATCCGGTTCGCCAGGCCCGCCGCCGCGATCCCGCGCTCGAGTTCGAGCAGCGTCCCGACCGTGATCGGGCACGACTCCCCGCACAGGGTCGCGACGGGGGACAGCACGATCACCTTGCCCCGGTAGGCGGCCAGGCTCGTGGTGGTCCCGTGCTCGTCGAGCAGCGGCATCGCGGGCAGCGGCCGGTGCAGCACGAAGCCGGGTCGCAGGGGTGTACCGGCCGGGGCCGGTGGGGAGCCGAGCAGCAGCGCGCCGAAGGCGAGCGCGGTCACGAGCGTCACCACGACTGCGCCCGCCAGCAGTGCGAGGCGCCCGCGTGGCGGCCTCATCGCCACAGCCCAGGAAGCTCCTCGGAGAGCAGGGCGGGGACCGCGGGGAGCTCCAGCGCGAAGTCGGTGCCGGTCCCCTGGACGCTCCGTACGGTGATCTCCCCGCCATGGGCGTGCGCGATGGCGCGCACCAGGGTCAGGCCCAGACCGGTGCCGCGCGCACCGGTCTGGAAACGCTCGAAGACCCGCAGAAGCTCGGCCGGCGCCATCCCCGCACCGGAGTCGGACACGATCAGCACGGCGGTGTCCCCGCCGGTCACCGAGAGCCGGATCACGTCGTCCTCGACGGTGGACTGGATCGCGTTCTCCAGGAGCGCGCCCGCCGCCAGGGCCAGGCGTTCCGGGTCGGCCCACGCGGTGACCTCGTCGAGCCGGCCGAGTTCCCAGCGGCGCGGCACCGTCGGGCTCCACCGCGACAGCAGGTCGCGGGTGAAGCCGGCCATGTCGACCGGCTCGGGGCGCAGGAAGTCCGGATCCTCCGCGGCCGCGATGTCGAGCAGCCGGTCGCCGAGCCGCCGCAGCCGGAACAGCTCCTCCAGGATCACCCGCAGGTCGGCGGCCTCCGGGCGGCCCGCCAGCTCCGGTTCGAGCAACTCGGCATGGCCCAGCGCGATCGTGATGGGCGTCCGCACGTGGTGCGAGGCGTCCTGCAGGAACCTGCGCTGGGTGGTGAGGAGCCGCTCGTTCTGCTGGCTGACCCGCTCCACCACCAGGGTCACGGCGAGCCTGCGCTGGGCGTTCCACACCATCGCCAGGAACATCGACGCCATCAACGGAACCTCGGTGAGCTCGGCCCACGGCTCGGTGCCCCGGTGCACGTCCAGGCCGATCGCGGCGGTCGTGGTCGCCATGACGACGCCGAGCACCACGAGGGTGGGCCTGGTCGCCCAGACCCGGAACCCGTACACGATCGTGAAGCTGATCCAGATGAAGTGGAACGGGATCGTCTCCCAGTACTCGAAGACGATGATGGCGCCCAGGTTGACCACGGAGAACAGTCCCCAGCCGACGTCGACCCAGGACCTTCGGTCAGTCCCCTGCGAGCCGATAGCCCTCACCTCGCACGGTCGTCACCAGGTCGTACCCGAACTTGCGGCGCAGGCGCCGTACGCACACGTCCACGACGTTGGAGGCGGGGTCGAAGTCGTACCCCCACACCGTCGCCAGCAGCCGCTCCTTGGAGATCGCCTCACCGGTGCGGTCCATCAGCTCGCGCAGCAGCAGGAACTCGAGCCGGGTCAGCGACACGGGGCCGTGCCCCCGGTCCGCGGACAGATGCCCGACATCCAGGGTGAGCCGCCCGGCATGCAGCGTCCCGTCCGGCGGCGGCTCCTCCACGGCCTCTGCCCGCAACCGGATCCGTACCCTGGCCAGCAGCTCTGCCAGCGAGAACGGCTTGGTCAGGTAGTCCTGGGCGCCGTGCTCCAGGCAGTCCACCTTCGTGGCGACGTCGGAGCGGCACGACAGCACGAGCACCGCCTGCCCCGGCCGCAGCCGGAGCAGCCGGGTCAGAACGGACCGGCCGTCCAGACCCGGCATCACCAGATCGAGGATGACCAGGCCGTAGCCGTGCCGTGCCGCCCGGTCGAGGGCCTCGGCCCCAGATCTCGCGATCTCGATGCCGTATCCGGCGTTGGACAAGGCGCGGCCGACGAAGTCGCAGATCTTCGGTTCGTCGTCGACCACGAGGATGCGCTGTGGGGTGAGCACCATGTGTTGCCGTTCGGTGGGTGGGAGACGGCACTTACCTATGAGTGAGGATCTACCCGTGAGCGCGGTCCGGGTCAATGCCGCGGCCCTCGTGGATCGTGACATTTTGGTCATCCCCGGCGCTGTCTATTGCCCTGCGGATCACCAGATCTCACCATCTGGTCGTGGACGCCGACGTCGGCGCCGAGACGAGGTGGTGTGGATGTCACGGACGGCTCGCCTCTCCGCAGTACTGGCCGCGGCCGTGGTCATCGGCCTGGCCCTGGCCTTTCTGGTGATCGAGTATCTGCTGGCCGGCCCGCCCACCGTGGCGTTCGCCGCCACGGCCGGGCAGCCGGTGAACCTGATCCTGCAGGCCGACCCGGTGAGCAGCACGAAACAGCACCCGGACTGGGTCTCGTACTTCGTGAAGTCGCCCGGCGGAGATTGGGTGCGCTCGACCCTGTGGCAGCTGCCGGCCGCCACCAAGGTGAACGTGACCATCGAGTCGTACGACACCTGCACTCCGCTGCGCAATCCGATCTGGAGCCAGATCACCGGCACCGACGGTGGCATGGCCACCATCGACGGCAAGGCCACCTCGACCGTGGACTCGTGGGGCGCCTGCGGGCCCGGTCACACGTTCTCCATACCTGATCTCGGTATCAACATCCCGCTGGTCGGCATCTCGCCGGCGGACACGAAGATCTGCACTGACGCACCCTGCAAGGCCACGGACCCGCATCACACGATCGTGTTCAGCTTCACGACCCCGTCGGCGCCGGGCGACTACCGGTGGCAGTGCTTCATCCCGTGCGGGCTCGGGTTCCTGGACGGCAACGGCGGCCCGATGTCGACGATCGGTTACATGACCGGCTTCATCAAGGTGGTGGCGTGATGAGGGAACCGCGTCATGGTCTGCGGATCCTGCTCCTTTGGCTCGTGCTGTCCGCGGTAGCGGTCCCGCTCGTGTACGTCGTCTGGGGGCCGCATCTGCCGCCCGGCGACATGTCGACCTCCGCCGAGGGGCAGCGGTTCGACAACGCGGTGCTCGGCGCGATGGCGGCGCCCGTCGTCGTGGGCGTCCTGGTCTACTTCGGGTACGCGCTGGTGGTCTGGCGGGTACGCGACGGGGACGAGGAGACGGACGGGCCGCCGCTGCGCGGGAACGTCCGGCTCCAGGCGACCTGGATGGGCGTCACCTCGGCCGTGGTGCTGGGCGTCTTCGTCTTCGGTACCTACGAGCTGATCGTCCCGAACGGGGCGGGCGCGGGGGAGGGACCCGCGCCGATCTGGAAGCCGGGCGGCGAGCCGCTGCAGATCCAGGTCATCGCACAGCAGTGGCGGTTCACTTACCGGTTCCCGCAGTTCGGCGGGATGGAGACCCCGGAACTGGTGCTGCCAGTCGGCCAGGACGTGCAGTTCGACGTGACCTCCCTCGACGTCGTGCACGGGTTCTGGGCCAACGAGCTCGGCGTGAAGGCCGACGCCAACCCCGGCGTCGACGACGTCGCCTACACCAGGGCGAAGCGGGTCGGTGCGTTCACGGTGCGCTGCTCCGAGCTGTGCGGCATCTGGCACGGTGCCATGACGACCAACGGGCGGGTGGTGTCCGTCGCCGACTTCCAGACCTGGGGTCAGAGCGCGGAGGTGAGCCAGGCCGCGATCACCAAGCTGCTGCCGCCCTACGCGCTCACGTACTCGCCGAGCGCCATCTCCACACTCACGAAACTGTTCACCGACAACGGGCTCAACGGCGCCGGCGGCCAGTACTACGGCCCCCAGTACCCCGTGCAGCCCTGATCCCCGATTCCCGCAGAAGAAAGGTGGCGCCCGATGGCGATCGAGCTGGAACCGCCCGCGACGCGGGAACCCGGAGGCCCGGCTCCGGGGGCCGGCGACGGGGCGGGCCGCTGGTGGATGCGGCCGGGGGTGCACCTCGGCCTGCTCGGAGCGGTGATCGGGTACGCCCTGGGCCACCTGTTCGGGAACTTCCTGGCCAGCGGCTACCAGCAAGTGGGAGCCAACGACGAGAACGACTTCGCGATCGTGCTCGGGTACACGTTCGGTACCCTCGGCTGGCTGGCCGGGCTCGGTGTGTTCAACGACCTGGCTCGGCAGATGCGCGGGCTCGCGCCCGCTCCGGCGCGCAACGGGACCGGCATGGCCCGGTACTTCAGGTTCTCGCTCGACCACAAGGTCGTCGGGATGCAGTACCTGGTCGGCATGCTCGGCTACTTCTTCACCGCGGGCCTGTTCGCCATGGCGATCCGGACCGAACTGCTGTCCCCGTCGCAGCACGTCTTCAGCCCGGACGCCTACCTGGTGGTCGTGGGCGAGCACGGGACGATGATGATGATGCTGATGACCTCGGTGGTCCTCGGCCCGCTCGGCAACTACCTGGTGCCGTTGATGATCGGCGCGAAACGGGTCGCGTTCCCGCGCGTGGAGGCGCTGTCGTTCTGGCTGACCCCGGCGGCCTGGCTGGTGCTGCTGTCCGGGCTGCTGCTCGGCGGGTTCCCCACCGGCTGGACCGGGTACGCGCCGCTGTCGGTGCAGGCCAGGACGGGTATGGACGCCTACCTGGTGGCGTTCTCCCTGATGGGGATCTCCGTCATCTGCGCCGGCATCAACATCATCGTCACCGTGATCAACTACCGGGCGCCCGGGATGAACTGGAGCCGACTGCCGATCTTCGTCTGGTCGATGGTGGCGACCGCGTTCCTCATGGTCCTCGCGGCCCCGGTGCTGATCGGCGGCCTCTACATGACGATCACCGACCGCACGGTGCAGACCGCCTTCTTCGTCGACGACCTCGGCGGCAGCAGCTACCTGTACCAGAACCTGTTCTGGTTCTTCGGGCATCCGGAGGTCTACATCCTGGCCCTGCCCGGGTTCGGCATCGTCGCCGAGATCATCCCGGTGTTCTGCCGCAAGCCCCTGTTCGGCTACCGGACGGCTGCCGCGGGCCTGATCGGGGTCACCCTGCTCAGCTTCTTCGTCTGGCAGCACCACCTGTTCGACAGCGGCATGAACCCCGACATGCGGCCGCTGTTCATGCTCACCACCGAGCTCATCTCCATACCGACCGGGTTCATCTACCTGGTCGCGATGGGTACCTTCTGGCGGGCCAGGATCAGGCTGACCGTGCCGATGCTGTTCTGCCTGGGCTTCTACTTCAACTTCCTGATCGGCGGGATCTCCGGGGTCTTCCTGTCGGACGTGCCCGCCGACACCACCGCGCACGGCAGCTTCTTCGTGATGGCCCACTTCCACTACACGATCATGGGCGGCCTCGTGTTCGCGCTGATGGGCGGCCTCTACTACTGGCTGCCGAAGATGACCGGGGTGAAGCTCAACGAAGGGCTAGCAAAGATCCACTTCTGGGGCATGTTCGTGTTCTTCAACCTGACCTTCGCGCCGCTGTTCGCGGCCGGACTGCTCGGGATGCCGAGACGCGTTTCGAGCTACAACGCCAGCCTGCACAACCTCAACGTGTTCGTGTCGATCGCGGCTTTCGGCCTCGGTGCATC
>JAOPYM010000545.1 GCA_025964615.1 Actinomycetes bacterium | reverse complement strand
TGGATGACGACCACGAACCCGTTCGCGACCGCACGCAACGGTTCGATGCCGGCGTTGACGACCACCGCGAAGGAATCAGCCCGGTTGTAAGGCGTTCGTTGCAGCAACACCGGGTACCGGCCCTCGGCCGCCGGACGCCACACATCAGCCTGCAGCAGCACCCCGTCACGCATCGGGATCCAGACGTCGCGTTCGACGATCACCGCAGCGCCGGACGAAGCCGAGTGGGTCATGAGGTACCCAAGGCTGCGTGTGAGGCCTCGCTCTGGGACTCACCAGGCGTGGTAGTGGCGGGAGGTTCAGCCGATGGTCGTGTGGAGGTCCGTCGTGCCGGGGATCTCGCCGCGACGGTGTACACGGCAGAAGCAGCGACGAGCACGGCGCCTTGAACGACGTACTGGTAATTCGAACCGAGATTGAGCACATTGAATCCGTTGGACAACGTGAACAGGACAATGGTTCCCAGGACTGATTTGGCCACGTAACCGGCTCCGCCGAACAGCGACGTCCCTCCGAGAATAGCTGCGGCGATCACCGTCAGCTCCGTACCGGTCAATGCATTCGGGTCGACGGAATTGAACCGCCCGGCGTAGATCAGGCCGACCCCGGCTGCGGCGGCACCGGACAGCACGAACGGCACCATCTTGTAGATGCCGACATTGATGCCCGACAGCCTCGCGGCTTCGGCGTTGCTGCCGACCGCATAGAGGTTGCGCCCGGCGATCAGGAAACGCAGACCCACGCTGACTCCGACCGTCACCCAGATCATCAACCACACGGGCAGCGGTTCGGTCAGCAGCGCCGGCGCGATGACGGGCACGATCAGACACCCGATGCCCATCAGTACCAACGCCACGAAAAAACCGTCCAGCGGCGGTGACGCGCCGTCGTTCACCTGTCGCAGGCGCAGCACGGCCAGGACGATCAGGAGGATCCCGAACAGAATGCAGACGGGGACAGGCACCTGGAGGATGGTGCTGTCCAGCGCGACGAGGGACTGGGAATGCGCCGTCACGCTCTCCCCGTTGAGGGCGATGAGCACGATACCCCGTACAGCGGTCAGGCTGCCGAGAGTGACGATGAAGGCGTTCACGCCGATCTTCTGGACGAGCACGGCGTTGATCAGGCCGACCATCGCTCCGACTGCGAGGGCGAGGATGACGGCAGGTGCGGTCCCGATGGAGTCGATGGTCTTCAGGGCCAACGCGGCAGCCAGCGCCGCGACCGAGGCCACGGAGAGATCGAAGTTGCCAGAGATCAGCACGACGGTCATGAAGATGGCGAGAATCGCGTCTGGAGCGGCCTGGCCCAGGATGTTGGAGACATTGATGCTCGACAGGTAGGCCGGTTGGCCTTTGGCCGCCGTCGCGATGGCCAGCACCACGACAAGGATGATCAGCGCATAGGCCACCCCGGCTCGTTGCGGGCGGAGGCTGTGCAGCGCCGGACTCACCCTCGTCACGAAACTGGGGCGTGGTGTTCCGGATCCGCGCTGTTCGTCGTCGCTCATGCCAATCCTCCCGCGGATGCGGTCAGTTCGCTCACCGACACCTCATCGGAGGCAAAGTCTGCCGTGATGTTTCCGTGCCTCAGTACGAGGACGCGGTCGGTGACGCTCAGCAGCTCCTCGAATTCTGAGAGCACCACAACTATCCCCATTCCCCGTGCTGCCAGAGCACGGATGAGTTTGATCAGATCTGCCTTCCCACCGACGTCCACACCGGCGGTGGGTTCATCGAGCAGCAGGACATGGTGGGCCTTGTAGATCCATTTGGCGAACACCACCTTCTGGGCGTTGCCACCACTGAGATCCTTGACCGGGGTGTCGATGGAAGCCGCGACGACCCCGAGTTCGGCGCACGCCTGGATGGCGCGTGCCCGTTCCTTGGCCGGGTTGAGAAGTTTGAACCGGCGTGACAGTTGACCGAGGTCGGCCATCGAGACATTGCGCCAGATCTCCCAGTCCCCGATGAGGCCCTGGCCTAGCCGGTCCTCGGGCACGAAGGCGACACCGCCTTTGACGGCCGCCGCCGGTGACGGGGCCAGCGGCTTGTCATCGACGAGCACCTCACCGCTGGTTCGCCGGTCCGCACCGAAGATGGCTTTCAGTAGCGAGGTACGGCCGGATCCGAGCAGGCCGGCAATGCCGACGATCTCGCCCCGTTTCACGTCCAGCGTCACCGGTTCGGCCATTCTCACCGACTTGAGGTTGCGGACCTTCAGCACCGCCGGACCGAACTCGTGCGCCGGCTTGGAGTTCTCAACAGCGCGCAAGCGGTTGCCGACAATGCCGGACACCATACGCTCGACCGACATACTCGATGCATCCAGTTCGTCGACGAGTGTTCCGTCGCGAAGCACACTGACCACGTCACAGACCTGCATGACCTCGTTGAGGAAATGCGAGACGAACACGACGGCCACCCCGCTGGTTGCGAGGCTACGGACCGCGCCGAGCACGCCGGCCCGTTCCGCCGGCGTGATCGAGGCAGTGGGTTCGTCCAGCAGGATCAGGGACGGATGCTGCGCCAGCGCACGCAGAATCGACACCATCTGCCGATCCCCCACCGACAGCTCCGATACCGGAGCGCTGGGGTCGATGGCGAACCCGATCGAGGAGCACAACGCGTCGAAGTCCCGCTGCCGATCTCGAGGCCTCCACAGCCGGGCCGATTTCTGACCGAGATAGACGTTCTCCAGAACGCTCAACGCGGGTGCGACCGGGCTCTGCTGGTGAACGACCGCGACGCCGGCTGCCTGGGCATCCGCCGGCCGTCTCCAGTCCGCCGGGGTGCCCTGCCATCGCAGCACTCCGGCGGTCGGCCGCTCCGCTCCAGCGATGATCTTGATCAGGGTCGACTTGCCGGCGCCGTTGGCGCCGACAAGTCCGTGCACAAGGCCTTGCGTCAAGGTCAAGGAGACGCCGCGCAACGCCTGCGTTCCGCCGGGGTAGACCTTGGTGACCTGGGCTATCTACAGCGCGGGAGAGCCGGCTGGCCCCGCGGAAGCCATGGAGCCGGGCACTGCTACCACTGCGGAGCGCACTGGTCGACGTTGGCCTTGCTGATGCTGGGGGTGTCGTAGCTCAGGACCGTGTGCGGCGCAGCGGCCTTCCCGGTGATCTGCGCGTAGAGAGTGTCGAGTGCTTTGGCGCCCTCGTCGACCGGCTTGTAGCAGACATCGCCGTAGATCGAGCCGTCCTGGATTCCGGCGATGCCGCTCTTGGACCCACCGACACCCAAGACCTTGGCCTTCGACTTGACGGCGGCGACCGCCTTCGCGCACCCGGTGGCCATGTCATCGCTCAAGGCGTAGAACAGGTTGACATCGGGGTGTGCGCTGAGGATGCCCTGGCACGCGGACTGCCCGGCCTCCGCCGTCCAGTTCCCGGGTTGGGTCGCGACGATCTGGAAGTTGCCGGCCGCGGCGAGGGCGGACTTGAAGCCCGCCGTCCAGGTGGTGTTCTCCAGGAATCCGGACGCTCCCGAGATGATGGCGACCTTTCCACCGCTCGGCAGCGCCTGCTTGGCCAAAGTCCCCTCCAGCTGCCCCAGCTGATCAGCGCTCTCGTTGATCGTGAACGACAGCTTGTTGTAGGGGGCGTTCGTCGGCCCGGTGCCCACAGTCCCGTGTACGGAAGCGATCGGGATGCCCGCCGCGGCGACGCTGTCCACCATGGCCTGCGCCGGTCCAGGCGAGTTGGGCACGATCAGGATGCCGCTCACCTTCTGCGCGATCAGATCCTGAATATCGCTGCCCTGCTTCTGAACGTCGCCCTTGGAGTCCAGGACGACCAGCTTGACGCCGAGCTTGTCCGCCTCCTGCTGCGCGCCCTTGGCCAGACCGACCGGGAACGTGACCGCCATCGTCTGGTTCGACAAGCCGATCACCACCTGCTTCGGGGCCGCCGGTGCTGCCGCTTTCGGCATCGAACTGGCGGTGGAGCATCCTGCCAGCACGGCAAGGGCGACAGTGCCCATCCCCAGCTGAACCGCAAAGCGCGTGCGTGTCACAGACGTCACCCTTCGTCATAGGAGATTTTCCTATATGATCTATGATGTAGAATCATCAAGTCTTCCAAGCTCGATGTCAATACCTGAAATGCCTCCGTCATCTGTCTGTGACAAACGGCCACCAGGCCGGTCCTCGTGGCTGGTCACCGAACCTTCGGCGGGTAACCGATCTATCGGGCTGGGCCCGGCGGCCCTGCTCCAGGACTCCGCCTGGAGGTGGCCATGGCCAGGAAACCCGAGGTGCTCGTGGGGCGGATTCCGCACCGACTGGTCAGGCCGATCCATGGTACGAGCGCCCAGGTCGGCCACCGACTGTGACGACCTCATCGACCCGATCCGCAAGGCACGGCAGGCCCACAACGGACATCAACCCGGTGATCCGCAACGCGCCGGTGACGCGATCCTTCAGGTCATGCAGTCCGACAACCCACCGGTGCATCTCCTCCTCGGTTCCGACGCGCCGCGATCCGTCACCGCGTCAAACGCCGCCTCAGCGACCTCCTGTACCGTCGACATCACCGACCAGGAACGGGGCGCACCGATCATCGGGGCCATCGAGGCCGACATCTCCCCGATCGACGTCCTCATCGCGAACGCCGGCTCTGCATATCGCCGCCCTGTCGGGGCTTGAGTGACTGGCCGGAAGGCGCCTCGTCAAGCCCCAACATCCTATAGGGTGTAGGATGTGGTAAATTCACATACAGATTCCGCAGCCGCGGCCGACCCGGCACCATCACCATGGCTGACCGACGGCGCACCTCGGCGATCCGTTCTCACGGATGAGATTTACGAGTTCCTGAAGTCCAAGCTCATGGACAATGTGGTAGAGCCTGGGTCGCGTCTCTCGATCGAT
>JAOPYM010000540.1 GCA_025964615.1 Actinomycetes bacterium | reverse complement strand
CGCCGGTCACCGGAGCGGCGGCCTGCGGCTTGGGCGCCATCGGACCCGGCTTGGGAGCGGGCCGGCCGGCACCGCCGCCACCGCCCGGCTTCCCCGAGGTCTTTCCAAAAGCATCTGTGAGCCTGCGTACGACCGGCGCCTCGATCGTTGAGGACGCCGAACGGACGAACTCGCCCATTTCTTGGAGCTTGGCCATGACGACCTTGCTCTCAACACCGAACTCTTTTGCGAGTTCGTACACCCGGACCTTCGCCACTACTCTCCTCTAACTCGGTCCGGGGGGACGTCCTCCGGACCCTCGCTAACCTGCCGTCATGCCGCGCTCATCGCTGCGTGCTCATCGAGTGCTCATAGCAATCTCGACCTGCTTCCGACTAGACGTCACTTACTGATCCGTTCAACCGGTCCATTGCCCGATTCATGCCCCGAGGTGTGCTCGCAGCATGGTCACATCGAGCGGCCCCGTCAGGCGAAAGGCCCGTGGGAACGCCCGACGACGCTCTGCGAGCTCGAGACATCCCAGGTCGGGGTGCAGAGAGGCACCCCGGCCAGGCAGCCGCCCACGCGGGTCGGGGACCACAGAGCCCTCGACCACCACAAGGCGCAACAGGTCGGTCTTGGCCGTGCGTTCCCGGCAGCCCACGCACGTGCGCCGTGGGTCCACATGGCCACGTTCCACGAGTCTACCGCGCTGGGGCATCGGCGGTACCGGCCGGATGCTCTCCGCCCGGCTCGGTACCCGTGTTCTCGGTGTCAGGCCTGATGTCGATCCGCCAGCCGGTCAGCCGGGCGGCGAGGCGGGCGTTCTGCCCCTCCTTGCCGATCGCCAGGGACAGCTGGTAGTCGGGCACGATCACCCTGGCCACCCGGCCCTCGAGATCGAGGACCTCCACGCTGTTGACCCGCGCCGGCGAGAGGGCGTGCCCGACGAACGCCGCCGGGTCCTCCGACCAGTCGACGATGTCGATCTTCTCGCCGTGCAGCTCGTGCATGACGTTGCGGACCCGGCTGCCCATCGGGCCGATGCAGGCGCCCTTGGCGTTGACCCCCGGCTTCCGGGACCGTACCGCGATCTTGGTCCGGTGACCGGCCTCGCGGGCGATCGCGGCGATCTCGACCGTACCGTCGGCGATCTCCGGTACCTCGAGCGCGAACAGCTTGCGCACCAGGTTCGGGTGGGTCCGCGACAGGGTCACCTGCGGGCCGCGGTGGCCCTTGCGGACCTGGACCACGTATCCCTTGAGCCGTTCACCGTGCTCATAGGACTCGCCGGGCACCTGCTCCTGCGGTGGCAGCACCGCCTCGATCTTGCCGAGGTCGACGAGCACGTTGCGCGGGTCCTGGCCCTGCTGGATGATCCCCGCGACGATGTCGCCCTCGCGGCCCGCGTACTCCCCGAAGGTGAGCTCGTCCTCGGCGTCCCGCAGCCGCTGCAGGATGACCTGCTTGGCGGTGGTGGCCGCGATCCGCCCGAAGTCTCCAGGGGTGTCGTCATACTCCCTGGGCTCGGTGCCCTCCTCGGCGGCCTCGGTCGCCCATACGGTGACGTGCCCGTTGGCCCGGTCCAACTGGACCCTGGCCTTGCTCGCCGCGCCTTCAGTACGGTGATAAGCGATCAGCAGCGCATCTTCAATGGCCTTGGCGACCAGGTCCAGCGAGATGTCCTTCTCGCTCTCCAGGCTGCGCAGGACCGTCATGTCGATGTCCACGAGGCTCCCCCTTCATCCTCGTCCACGTCTTCTACGGCCTGGTCTTGCGTCTCGCCCGCCCGGCTGAACTCCACCTGGACGCGGCCCTGACCGATCTCACCGAATGCGATCCGGCGTTCTGTTCCAGCGGTCTCGATGACGACCGCCTCGTCGTCCGCGGTGAGCACGCGGCCCTCGATCTCGCCGCCTTCCGCGAGGCCGGCCCTGATCAGCCGCCCGGCGGCGCGCCGCCAGTGCCGGGGCTCGGTGAGCGGACGGTCCACGCCGGGCGAGGTCACTTCGAGCACGTACGGCGCGGCGCCCATGAGGTCGCTGCCGTCGAGGGCTCCGGAGACCGCCTGACTGACCGTCGCGACGCCGTCGAGGTTGATGCCCCCGTCTGCGTCCACGACCACCTTGACCAGCCGGCGGCGGCCCGCGGGCTGGACGGTGACGTCTTCCAGATCGAAGCCGGCGGCGTCGACGACAGGCTCGAGCAACCGCATGATCGCGTCGCGGCCGGCTCCAGGGCCCCGCTGAGCGCGGTCGCGATTGGATTCGACGCTCATGGGACCTCCTTGTCGATGATGGTGTTGTGAGTCCGTTCGGTTCTCAAGACTATCGACAGCTGGACCCGGCAGCGGTCTTTCGGACGGCTCACCGGCGCGCCGTATGGGATGCTTGCTCCCGTGCAGAGGCGAACGGTGCTCGGTGGCGGGCTGACACTCGGGCTCATGGTCCCGTTCGCGACGGGTTGTACGAAGAAACCGGTGGTCGTGCCCACGCCGGCCCCGGATGTGGCGGTGCTCACCGGGGCGATCAGGAGCGAGGAGCGGCTGATCGCCCTCTATGAGGTGGTCACGCAGGCCCAACCGGACCTGACGGCACGGCTCGGGCCGATGCTCGCCCACCACCGAGACCACCTGTCGGTACTGCGCCGCCACTACATTCCGGCCACCGGCGAGACCCCGACTCCCACCCCCACACCCCGGCCCGTACCCCCGGCGCAGCCCCTCC
Organism: Actinomycetes bacterium; assembly: GCA_025964615.1. Lineage (GTDB taxonomy): Bacteria > Actinomycetota > Actinomycetes > Streptosporangiales > Streptosporangiaceae > RYN-227. Next base: position 4,514 of record JAOPYM010000540.1, on the reverse strand, counting down.
CGGCGCTGCGCGACGCCGAGCGGCAGGCCGCAGCGGACCGGGTGCGCGATGTGACGGGGGTCTCCGCGGGCATGGCCCAACTGCTGGCCGCCATCGGGGCCTGCGAGGCCGGTCACGCGGCGCTGCTGAACCGGACGGGCACCGGCCGGTGACCCGGCAGACCACGCTGGACGCTCTTCAGGCGTCGCTGGCCGCAGAGCACATGGCGGTCTACGGATACGGGATCATCGGTGCGCGCCTGCACGTCGCCGCCCAGCGGGGCGGCGCGCCGAGCTGGGTGGCCCACCGGACCCGCAGGGACCAGCTGATCGGCTTCATCGCGGCCCTCGGTGCCCAGCCGGTGGCCGCCCAGGCCGCCTACAGGCTGCCCGTCGAGGTCACCTCCACCGCCACGGCGGCCCAGCTCGCCGCGGTACTGGAGGACGCCGCCCTCGCCCCGTACGCCGCGCTGGCCGGGGCCGACGACCCGAAACTGCGGCAGTTCGCGGCGGCCGCGATGCAGCAGACGATGACCTGGCGGGTGACCTGGACCGGCGCGACCCCGGCGGGCGCCTTCCCCGGCCTGCCCCAGAGCGCACTGATCCCCAAGCCCTAGGCGCTTGGGCCGTGAAGGCCGCGCGTCAAGGCCCAAGCGCCGCGCGAGCGGAGCGAGCGCCAGCAAACTAGGCGTGACCCTCGGCGGCATCGTCGCAGTCCACGACACTCACTGACCTTACGGCGACTTGTTGAGGTCTGCCGCTGCTGCTACGCTCCCAAGCGAGCGCTTGGTTCACTCCCTAGACTTGGTCAGCACTGCAACGGAGGCTCGATGACGTCCCTACGGATCAGCCTGGGTTATGAACTTGAGGTCCGCGGCCGATCTCGCGACATCGAACGCCTGACGTTCGAGAACGTCATGGACCAAGTCGTCCTGGCCGACGAGATCGGCTTCGACACCGCCTGGTTCGTTGAGCACCACTTCACCCGGGGCTTTTCCCACTCGTCCGCACCCGACCTGGTGCTGGCGGGCATCTCACAACGCACCAAGCGGATCCATCTGGGTCTCGGCGTCGTGCTGCTGCCCTTCCAGTCGCCCATCCGTACCGCGGAACGGGTCGCCACCCTGGACGTGATCAGCGGTGGCCGGGTCGAGTTCGGTACGGGCCGGGGCGCGTCGCCGCTGGAGTACCAGGCGTTCCAGCGGCCGTTCGAGCAGTCCAGGGAACTCTGGGAGGAGTCGCTGGAGGCGGTGCTCGCGATCTGGAACGCCGATGGCGAGCCGATCACCCGCTCCAGCGAGTACTTCGAGATCCCCAACGTCGCGGTCTACCCCCGGCCGATCCAGGAGCCGCACCCGCCGGTATGGGTGGCCTCGACCTCCGTCGAGGGTTACCTGGCCGCGGCCAAGCAGGGCTACCACCTGCTCGGCATGACCATGCTCAAGGGCCTGGACGACGTCGCCGAGGACATCGCCAAGTACAAGCAGTGCCTGGCCGACAACGGGTTCGACCCCTCGACCCGGCGAATCGCTCTCATGATCCCCTGGTATGTCGCGCCCACCAAGGAGGAGGCGGTCGCCACCGCCGCCGACCCGGTCCTGTGGTACCTGCGCCGCCAGGTCAACCTGGTCGCGCCGCCGTCGTACACCGACGCCAGGCACGCCACCCACAAGGTGCTCGGCCAGGCCGCCGTCGGCATGCCGCCGGACGAGGCCATGCAGGTCCTGCGCGACCACCACATGGTCGTCATCGACGACGTCGAGGGCTCCCGCAAGGCCGTCGCCGCGATCCAGGCCGCCGGGGCCACCGACCTGATCTTGCAGGCCCAGGTCGGCGGGCTCGCGAACGAGCACGTCGTCAACTCCATGAAGCTGTTCATGAGCGAGGTCATGCAGTGAGCTGGATCACCAGGGAGTCCTTCCCCGCCGGGCGCGCGGCCCAGGGGCTACTGCTGATCTCCCCGGACGGTGAGGTCGTCGCGCCACTGGACGCCGCTTCGATGGCCGCCGCGCAGGAACTCGCCGCGGACACGCTGAAGGCCGCCGGCCTGGGCGCCTCGGACCGGGTCGTCGTGGCGCTGAACAACGACGGCGAGGGCACCGGCACGCTGCTCGCCCAGGCCGCCGCCTCGGTGGCCGCCGCCGCCGGATCGGTGGGTGCGCGCGGCCGGCTCCGGCTGCACACCGCGCTGGAGAGAGTACGGGCCACGACGCTGATCACCACGCCGTCGGGCGCTATGGACTTCCTTGCCCGGCTGCACCTGGAGTTCCTGCTCGACCCGCTGGACCTGGAGCTCAAGCACATCTTCCTGGTCGGCGAGGTCGCCTCGCCTGGCGCCCTCAGCCAGCTCGCCGGGGAGTTCGAGGCCTCCGTCGTGGAGCTGTACGCGGACCCCTTCTACGGGGTCCCGATCGCCACCCGGACGGCGGCCGCGAAGGTCCTCACGCCGGTACGGGACGGGCTGCTCGGCCTGGCCCCGCTGGACAAGGACGCCCTGCTCGAAGCCCCGTACTCCGAAGGGCTCGCCGAGCTGATCGTCACGCTGCCGTGGTCGTCCCCGCTGCGCACTGGACAGGTCGTCCGGACCGTCGCCGACGGGATCCCGGCGCCCGCGCACACGGTGGGCGAGCATGTGCTGATCCGGGGCCGCTGGATCTCGATCCCCAAGGTCGCCGCCGCGCTGACCCGGATCGACGGGCTCAGCCGGTGGGACCTGCGGATCTCCCGCAAGGGCACCCTCGACTCGGCCGTCCTGTACGTGTCGTTCAAACGGGACACCCTCGTCAGGAACCCGATGTGGAAGGGCCGGATCCAGCAGGCGCTGGCCGCGCTCACCCCGGTGTCGATCGACGTGGAGGTGCACCCGGAGGTCGTCGAGGTTTCCACGCCGGGGACGGTCACCGATCTCCGTGACCAGCATCTCGGCCGCAACCGTCTCTGAGGGAGGTTTCGTGATGGAACTGCAGCCGGTGCCGAACTGGGGAACGATCCCGCGGATGCTGCGCGACCAGGCGGCGAACCATCCCGGCGCCGACGTGGTGCACACGGCCGAGGTGACGCTGACCCTGGCGGAGCTGAGGGCCCAGGCGGGCGAGGTGGCGCGGGGGCTGATCGCCCTCGGTCTCGAAACAGGTGACCGGGTCGCGATCTGGGCGCCGAACACCCCCGAGTGGGTGGTCACCGCGTACGGGCTGTGGGACGCGGGCGGGTGCGTGGCGCCGGTCTCCACCCGGTTCAAGGGCATCGAGGCGGGCGAGCTGCTCGGCAAGGTCGGGGCGAAGGTGCTCTTCGTCGCCGAGGGCTTCATGGGCACCTCGTACCTGGACCTGCTCGGCGAGGCCTGGGGCGCGCCGTCCGGGAACCTGCCCTTCTCGGGCCTGCCGGACCTCACACACGTGATCTCCTACGGCCCTTCGGACCGGCCCGGCGTGCTCGGCTGGGACGACTTCCTGCTGGGCGGTACGGCGGTGTCCCCCGCGACCGCTTCGGCGAGGGCGCTGTCGGTGACCGGGGACGACCTGGCGGAGATCATGGCCACGTCCGGCACCACGGGGACCCCCAAGGGCGTGATGCTGCACCACTCACAGCTGCTGCGCGGCTACTGGGACTGGGCGGAGCTGGTCACGCTCGGCGAGCACGACCGCTACCCGATCATCGCGCCGTTCTCGCACGGCTTCGGGATCAATGCCGGGCTCATCGCCTGCGTGCTGAAGCGCGCCACCATGATGCCGATCGCGCTCTTCCTGCCCGACCGGCTCCTGGACCTGATCGAGCGGGACCGGGTCAGCATCCTGGCCGGCGCCCCCACCATGTTCTTCAAGATCCTCGACGAGCTGGCGGGGCGGGATGTCGGCTCGCTGCGGGTGCTGATCTGCGGCGCCGCCGCGGTGCCGGCCGAGCTGATCCACCAGCTCAACGACCGGCTCGGCCTGGAACGCATGATCAACGCGTATGGCCTGATGGAGGGCACCGTCGTCTCGATGACCCGGTCCGGGGACCCCGTCTCGGTCATCGCCGGCTCTACCGGCCGGGCCGTCCCCGGGGTGTCGGTGCGGGTCGTCGACGATGAGGGCAAGGACGTGCCGATCGGTGAGCGCGGCGAGATCCTGGTCGGCGGATACGGGGTGATGCGGGGGTACTGGAAGGACCCGGAGAAGACCGCCGAGACCGTGACCGCCGACGGGTGGCTGCTGACCGGTGACATCGGCACCCTGGACGCCGACGGGAACCTGTCCCTGGTGGACCGCAAGAAGGAGATGTTCATCGTCAACGGGTTCAACGCCTACCCGGCCGAGATCGAGGCGCTGCTGCTGCGCTGCGAACTGGTCGCACAGGCCGCGGTCATCGGCGTGCCCGACCCGAGGACCGGCGAGGCCTGTCACGCCTTCGTGGTGCCCGCACAGGGGGCCGACCCGGACGCGATCATCGCCTGGGCCAAGGGGAACATGTCCAACTACAAGGTCCCCCGCACCGTGACCCTCATGGACGCCCTCCCCCTCAACCCCAACGGCAAGATCGACAAGCCCCTCCTCCGCA
>JAOPYM010000166.1 GCA_025964615.1 Actinomycetes bacterium | reverse complement strand
AGCTTTCGGTGCTGTTCGAGACGATCCTGGACCGGATGCCCGACATCCACCCGGTCGGGGATGCTCGCCTGCTTCGTTCCAATTTCGTGAACGGCGTCAAAGAACTGCGCGTCCGCTTCACCCCGTCGGCCAAAATCAGCTGCCACCCCGCCGTTTAGTCGTGGCGTTGCCCGCACCGCTGCGCGCTGCGGTGGGGGAAACGCCACGAGTCAACGGGATCATCTACCCCGGAGGTAGGAAGGCAATGACGCCCCCCGAGATCGACCTCGTCGACGCGACCGCCTATGAGCGCGACGGAGCCCCCTACGAGCAGTTCAGGTGGCTGCGCGCCAACGACCCGGTGCACTGGCACCCGGGCGACGCCGTGCGCGGCTGGCCCGGCTTCTGGGCCCTCACCAGGCACGAGGACGTGACCTACGTCTCGCGCCACCCCGAACTGTTCTCCTCGCACACCAAGCTGGCGCTGTTCGACGAGTCGCCCGATGACAACATCGCGCTGCAGCAGATGATGATGCTCAACCAGGACCCGCCGGACCACACCCGTAAGCGGGGCTTCGTCAACCGCGGCTTCACGCCGCGCGCGATCGGGGTGCTCGAACAGCACATTCGCGACATCTGCCGGCAGCTCATCAGCGAGGTCGGCCCGGAGGCCGACTTCGTCCGCGACATCGCGGCGCCGCTGCCGCTGTATGTCATCTGCGAGCTGCTCGGCGCCCCCATCGAGGACCGCGAGAAGATCTTCGAGTGGTCCAACGCGCTCATCGGCTTTGACGACCCCGAGTTCCAGGCGTCGCCGGACGCGGGCGAACTCGCCGCCGGGCAGATCTACGCGTACGCCAACCAGCTCGCCGACGAGCGCCGGGAGAATCCGCGCGACGACATCGTGACCAAGCTGCTGGAGCCCGACGACCGCGGGGACCGCCTGTCCACCGACGAGTTCGACCTGTTCATCCTGCTGCTCACCGTGGCCGGCAACGAGACCACCCGCAACGCGGCCTCCGGGGGCATGCTCACGCTCTTCCAGCACCCCGAGCAGTGGCAACGGCTGCTTTCCGACAAGAGTCTGGTCCGCACCGCGGTGGACGAGATCGTCCGGTGGGTCACCCCGGTCAACCTCTTCCGCCGTACCGCCACACAGGACATCGAGCTGCACGGCAAGACGATCAAGAAGGGCGACAAGGTCGTCGTCTTCTACGGCTCGGCCAACCGGGACGAGTCCGTGTTCGCCGACCCGGACGTCTTCGACGTGGGCCGCAACCCGAACCCGCACATCGGTTTCGGGGGCGGAGGGCCCCACTTCTGCCTGGGTGCGCATCTTGCCCGGCTTGAACTCCGCGTCCTGTTCGAGACGCTTTTGGAGCTCATGGCTACCATCGAGCCCAGGGGTAACGCCCGCAGACTAAGGTCGAACTTCATCAATGGGATCAAAGAGATGCCGGTGCGTCACAGCCCGGGTCTCGCCGAGCCTCGCGCCTAGCGCGCAGAAACTAGTGGGTGGTGCGTGAGCAGGGCTGATGACTCATTGCGCGTGGCCCTGCTCTCGTACCGGAGCAAGCCGCACTGTGGTGGCCAAGGGGTGTACCTCCGGCATCTGAGCCGTGAGCTGTCCGACCTCGGTCACGAGGTCGAAGTGTTCTCGGGGCAGCCATATCCGGATCTGGACCGGGATGAGATCAAACTCACCAAGGTCCCGAGCCTGGACCTCTACAACGACGACGACCCGTTCCGTACTCCCAGAATCAGGGAGTTCCGGGACTGGATCGACGTGCTCGAATTCGCCCACATGAAGACCGGCGGCTTCCCGGAGCCCTTGACCTTCAGCCTCCGGGCGCTGCGCGAGCTCAGAAAGCGGCACCGCGACTTCGACGTCGTACACGACAACCAGGTGCTCGGCTACGGCAACCTGGGCATCCCCCGCCTCGGTGTGCCGTTCGTGACGAGCATCCACCACCCGATCAGCGTGGACCGGCGCATCGAGATCGAGGCGGCCCGGGGCATCAAGGAGCACTTCGGCAAGCGCCGCTGGTACGGCTTCGTGCGCATGCAGGCCCAGGTCGCGTCCCGGGTCGGGCGGATCCTCACGGTCTCGGAGTCCTCCAAGATCGACATTGTCAAGGACTTCCATGCGAAGCCCGAGGACATCCACATCCTGCCGCTGGGCGTGGACACCGAGATCTTCCACCCTCGTGAGGCCCCGCGGGTCAAGGGCCGGATCGTGGCCATGGCCAGCGCGGACTCCCCGCTCAAGGGCGTCGACGTGCTGCTGCGGGCGGTGGCCAAGGTGGCCACCGAGCGGGACGTCCACGTGGTGATCGTCAGCAAGCCGCAGAAGGACGGGCCGACCGAGAAGCTGGTCCGTGAGCTGGCGCTCGGCGAACGGGTCAAGTTCGTCAGCGGCATCTCCGACGCCGAGCTCGGCGACCTGCTGGCCAGCGCCGAGATCGCCGCCGTACCGTCCCGGTACGAGGGGTTCTCGCTGCCGGCGGTCGAGCACATGGCCTCGGGCTCCCCGCTGGTCGCCAGCCGGGCGGGCGCGCTGCCCGAGGTGGTCGGCGACGCCGCGGTGCTGGTCGAGCCCGGCGACGTCGAGGAGCTGGCCGCCACCCTGCGCCGCCTGCACGACTCACCCGATGAGCGGGCACGGATCGCCGAGGCCGGCTACCAGCGTGTGCAGGAGCGTTACACCTGGCGGGCCGTGGCCATCGCCACCGTCGAGCACTACCGCGCCGCGATCAAGGGCTGACCCTTCGGGCAGCCACATCTGGAAGGAGCACCACCCTGCTTACCGTTGACTTCCAGCGGTTCCCCATCACACCGGGTGACCACATTCTGGACATGGGGTGCGGTGCCGGGCGGCACGCTTTCGAGCTGTACCGCCGGGGCGCGAACGTCGTGGCGTTCGACATGGACCAGCAGGAGCTGGACGGGGTCGAGCGGATGTTCGGCGCGATGCGCCTCGAAGGCGAGGTCCCAGCGGACGCGACCGCCCGGACGGTGCGGGGCGATGCACTCGAACTGCCGTTCGAGGACGACACCTTCGACAAGATCATCGCCTCGGAGGTGCTGGAGCACATCCCAGACGACATGCGGGCCATGGCGGAACTGCTCCGGGTACTCAAGCCGGGCGGCCAGCTGTCGGTGACGGTACCGAGCTGGCTGCCGGAACGGATCTGCTGGGCGCTGTCGGAGGCCTACCACACGGCCCCCGGCGGGCACGTGCGGATCTACACGCTCGCCGAGCTCCAGGCCAAGCTGAAGTTCACCGGTTTCCGCGTCGACGGGCACCACCACGCGCACGGCCTGCACGCGCCGTACTGGTGGATCAAGTGCGCGGTGGGCGTCGACAACGCCTCCCACCCGCTCGCGAAGGCCTACCACGAGGTCCTCGTCTGGGACATCATGAAGCGTCCCCTGGCAACCCGGCTGGCGGAGAAGGCCCTGAACCCGCTGATCGGCAAGAGCGTGGTGACGTACTTCACGAAGCCGGCCACCTCCCGGAAGCAGGTGCCGGCGGATGCGGCCTGATCTGGCCGTGACCGCCGAGGACATGCTGGCGACCGCGCACAGCATCGCGCGCCAGCAGGAGGCGTCCGGGGCCATCCCGTGGTTCGCGCCGGTGGGCGACGTGCCGGGACACGTGGACGTCTGGAACCACATCGAGGCCGCCATGGCGCTCACCGTGGCGGGCCTGACGACGCAGGCGCGGCGGGCGTACGAGTGGGTACGCGCCAAACAGCGGGCCGACGGGTCCTGGCCGGCCAAGTGGGTGCTCGGGGAGGTCACCGAGGCGGGAGGCGAGTCCAACCACGCCGCCTACATCGCCGTCGGGGTCTGGCACGAGCTGCTGATGACCGGCGACCTCACCTTCGCGTCGCGGATGTGGCCGACGGTACGGCGGGCCATCGACTTCGTGCTCGGCCTGCAGGCCCCGCGCGGCGAGATCATCTGGATCCGGCACCCGTCCGGTGAGCCGAGTGATCACGCGCTGCTGACCGGCTGCTCATCGATCTACCAGTCACTGCGCTGCGCGGTGGCGCTGGCCGAGCGGCTCGGTGATCCGCAGCCGGACTGGGAACTGGCCGCCGACCAACTCGGGCACGTGGTGGCCGAGCATCCGGAGGCCTTCGCGGACAAGAGCCGCTGGTCGATGGACTGGTACTACCCGGTGCTCGCCGGGCCGATCCGGGGCCAGGCGGCGCTGGACCGGCTGGCCGCGCAGTGGGACACCTTCGTGGTGGACGGCATGGGCTGCCGGTGCGTGTCCGACCAGCCGTGGGTGACCGCCGCGGAGACCTGCGAGCTGGTCCTGGCCCTGGACGCCGCAGGCGAGACCGCGCGGGCGCTCTCGCTCTTCGCGCAGATGCAGTTCCTGCGGCACGAGGACGGGTCGTACTGGACCGGCTGGCAGTTCGAGAACCAGCGCCACTTCCCGGGGGACCGCTCCACCTACACGGCGGCCGCGGTCATCCTGGCCGCCGACACGCTGGCCGACACCTCCCCCGGCGCCCGCCTGTTCAAGGAGATCGCCGACCGCCCCCTGGGCCCGTCCGCGGCCGCAGACCCCAGCCTCTGCGGCTGCGAGCTCCCCGCCCGCGTCCATTGACTCGTGGCGTTTCCCGCACCTTTTCTTCACACGGTGCGGGAAACGCCAGCTTCTGTTGGACGACTCAACGAAGGCGTTCCAGGACGCGGAGGGAGCCTTCGGCCCGGCGCTCCTCGAATTCGCCGGTGGCGAGGGCGCGCTGGTAGACGTGGTACGGGGCCTGACCGCCGTCCTCCGGGTGTTCGAACACGTCGTGGATCACCAGGGCGCCACCGACCACGACCCACGGGGCCCAGCCCTCGTAGTCGGCCTGGGCGAGCTCCTCGGCGTGCCCGCCGTCGATGAACAGCAGGCCCACCGGGGTCCGCCAGAACGCCGCGACGGTACGGGACGTACCGACGATCGCTACGACATGGTCCTCAAGGCCTGCCGAGCCGATGGTCGCGCGGAAGACCGGCAGGGTGTCCATCCGGCCGGTGCAGGGGTCCACCAGGGACGGGTCGTGGTACTCCCAGCCCGCCTGGTTCTCCTCCGAGCCGTGGTGATGGTCGACCGTGACGACCACCGAGCCCACCTGCCGGGCCGCGGCCCCCAGGTACACCGCGGACTTCCCGCAGTACGTCCCGATCTCCAGTATCGGCCCGCGCGGACCGTACTCCACAGCCGTCTCGAAGAGCGCCTTACCCTCGGCCGGCGGCATGAAGCCCTTCGCCGCCTCGGCCGCGCGCAGCAGGTCGGCGGGCATGGTCGCAGTCGTCTCAGTCACGCGCGCAACCTACCCGGAGGTACCGTCCTCGATCACATTGGGGTAAGCAGCCCCTTGCCGTGCAAGACTGAAACGTGTTCTACTTTTCCGGTGAGTGAGCGTAACCGTATCGCCATGACCGAGGACGAGGTGTCCGGCCTGATCACCGGGCAGCGCAAGCTGCAGCTCGGCACGATCAATCCCGACGGCACCCCCCACATGGTGACGATGTTCTATGCCATGGTCGACGGCAAGATCGGCTTCTGGTCGTACCGGTCCTCGCAGAAGGGCAGGAACATCGAGCGTGACCCGCGGGTCACCTGCCTGATCGAGGCCGGCGAGGACTACTTCGAGCTGCACGGGGCCATGGTCTATGGCAAGGTTCAGGTGCTGACAGACCCGAATGAGGTTCGGCGGGTCGGCACCGAAGTAGTCAAGCGCATGATGGATCTCCAGGACGAGGAAACGATCGCCCCGTTCGTGGAGCACACGGCGGCGAAGCGCCACGCGTACCTCGTGGACATCGTTCGCGTGGCGTCGTGGGACCATCGCAAACTCGCCGCCGGCTGACTTTGAGGAGCCTGCGATGGAAGTAAAAGTAGATCACCTGGTGTGCGAGGCCAACGGCGTCTGTGCCGGCCTCGCACCAGATGTCTTCGAGCTGGACGACGACGACAACCTCGAGATCCTGCAGCCCCATCCGGCGGCAGACCAGATCGACAAGGTCCGGCACGCCGTCAGGTCCTGCCCCAAGGCCGCCTTGGCGCTGGACGAGTAGAACCCACCCCATGAGACGCCAATGACGGCGTCTTCCCCTCTGTGGAGGTAAGCCATGGCCCGCGCCGCGATACTGCATCAGGTCGGCGACAAGGAACTCGACCTGCGCGACGACGTCACCACGATCGCCACCGGTCCGGACCAGGTGAAGGTCCAGATCAAGGCGACCGGGGTCTGTCACTCAGACCTGTCCACCCTGACCGGCGTCCTGCCGACCATGCCGCCGTCGGTCATCGGGCACGAGGGCTCCGGCGTGATCGCCGAGATCGGCGCCCACGTCACCAACGTCGCCGTCGGCGACCACGTCGTCGTCAACTGGTCGCCGGACTGCGGCATCTGCCCCGAATGCCTGCGCGGCGAGCCGTACCTCTGCATGGCCTTCATCGGCCAGGCCTTCGGCGAGCCCCGCTTCCTGCTGGGCGACGGTACCCCCGCGTTCGGCATGGCGGGCGTCGGCACCTGGGCCGAGGAGATGGTCGTCCCGTTCCAGGCCGTCGTCAAGATCGCGCAGGACGTGCCGTTCGAGTACGCGGCGCTGCTCGGCTGCGGCATCCCGACCGGTGTGGGCGCGGCGATCAACACCGCCAAGGTCAAGCCCGGCTCCAAGGTGGCCGTGATCGGCGCCGGCGGCGTCGGCCTGTCGGTCATCCAGGGCGCCCGGATCTCCGGCGCCGCCACCATCCTGGCCGTCGACCCGAACGAGACCAAGCACGACATCGCCAAGCACTTCGGGGCCACGCACACCGCCACCCTGGACAACCTCACCGAGACCAACGGCCTGCTCACCCTGGGCCAGGGCTTCGACTACGTCTTCGAGGTGGTCGGCAAGGCCGCCGCCATCCAGACCGCCTGGTCGATCACCCGCCGCGGCGGCGACGTGATCGTGGTTGGCGCCGGGGCCGGTGACGACAACTGGACCCAGAACGCGTTCTCGCTGCTGTTCGAGGGCAAGACCCTCAAGGCCTCGCTGTACGGGGGTTGCGACCTCAAGCGCGACATCCCGATCTTCGTGGACCTGTGGCGGGCGGGCAAGCTCGATCTGGAGAGCCTCATCACCCGCCGGATCCGTTTCGAGGACCTCAACGACGCCATCGAGGCCCTCAAGGACGGCAACGTCATCCGCCAGGTCGTCCTCTTCTGACTCGTTGACTCGTTGAGTCGTCCAACAGAAGCTGGCGTTTCCCGCACTGTTTCGCGGAGC
>JAOPYM010000414.1 GCA_025964615.1 Actinomycetes bacterium | reverse complement strand
TTGGAGGTCGACCACTCCATCTCGGTGGCCACGTCCTGCTGGGACAGGCCGGCCCCCAGGCGCAGCCTCCTGAGCTCATGGATCAGCCGGCGCTGGCGGATCGTCGGGCTGTGCCGTGCGGTCATCTTCACTCCCATCGAGGGCGCCGTTCAGCGCTCGGAAACTCAGTATAGTCCGGCGACACGGGCGCTATGGTAACCCATCTTGCGCAACCGGCCTGTGTAAGCATCTGCTTACTATGGCTCCCGTCCCACGTGAGCACCGGCGCCGGCTGGAGGCCTCGGGCATCCCGCCGCGCGGCAACCCCTAGCCCGCCATGAAGGAGCCGGCGCGGGCGAACAGGCCGAGGGTGATGGCGTGCAGCAGGTCGCCGGTCTCCTTCGGGGCCATGCCCGCGCAGGCGCGGGCATGGGTGCCCTCAAGAACGATGCCGAGCTTGAAGCAGGCCAGCACCGCGTACCAGTCGATGGCCGACAGGTCTCTGACGGACCGCTCGGCATAGGCCGCGATGAGCTCGTCGGGCGGGGGCAGCCCGCCGGCCGCACCCAGCGGTCCGGTGATCCCGGCGGCGGCGTCGCCCTCGCCGGGCCAGGTGGCCAGCAGCCAGCCCAGGTCGACCAGCGGATCGCCGATCGTGGACATCTCCCAGTCGACGATCGCGGCCACCTCGGGCCCGTCGTGGGAGAACATCAGGTTGGCCAGGTGGTAGTCGCCGTGCATGATCCCCGGCAGCCAGTGCCGCGGCCGGTTGGCCTCCAGCCAGGCCGCGACCCGGTCGAGCCCGGGGATGTCGGGACCCGGGTAACCGTCCAGCGCGCCGTAGGACTCAAGCTCCGACAGCCAGCGGCTCACCTGCCGCTCCAGGAACCCCTCCGGGCGTCCGAAGTCCGCAAGGCCCACGGCGATGTGGTCGACCGCGCCGAGCGAGGCCAGCGAGGTGGCCGCGGACAGCCCCATCCGGTACCGGATGGCCGGGTCGCCCGCATGCAGGGCAGGCAGCGTGACGGTCGCGTTGAAGCCGTCGACCGGGGTCATGAGGTAGAAGACGGCACCGCCCATGACCTGCTCGTCCTGGCAGGCCGCGAGCAGCCGCGGAGCGGGCACATTGGTTCCGTCCAGGGCGGCCAGGACGCGCGCCTCCCGGCGCAGCACGTCGTTGGACTTGGCCCTCAGGTGCCTGGGCCCCCGGCGCAGCACGTAGGTCCAGCCGCCCCGGGTGAACTTGACCAGCACGTTCTGGGTACCACCGCCCAGTTGTGCGACGTCCTCGAACGGCCCACCGGGCAGCCCTTCGCCGTCCATCCAGGCGGCGAGAACCGGAAAGTCCACGATGGTGGGGTCGATCTCCTGCATGATCCGGAGAGTATCAAGTGATGCACTTGCATTAGATGGCGAGGCATGGTGAGAATCGAGGGCACCCCCGGACGCAGAGGAGCAGGTCATGGCATGGGACTTCGAGACAGACCCCGAATACCAGAAGCTGCTGGACTGGGCGGATGAGTTCGTCCGGGAGGAACTCGAACCTCTCGACCTCGTCCTGCACGACCCGTACGACAAGTCCGATCCCCGGGTGCAGGCGATCATCCGCCCGCTGCAGGACCGGGTGCGCGAGCAGGGCCTGTGGGCCTGTCACCTCGGCCCCGAACTCGGCGGCAAGGGGTACGGGCAGGTCAAGCTGGCGCTGCTCAACGAGATCCTCGGCAGGTCCCGGTGGGCGCCCTCGGTGTTCGGCTGCCAGGCCCCCGACTCCGGCAATGCCGAGATCATCGCGCATTTCGGCACCGAGTCGCAGAAGGACCTCTACCTGAAACCGCTGCTGAACGGCGAGATCTCCTCCTGCTACTCGATGACCGAGCCACACGGCGGCGCCGACCCGACACTCTTCACCACCAGGGCGGTCAAGGACGGCGACGAGTGGGTCATCACCGGGGAGAAGTGGTTCTCCTCCAACGCCAAGCACGCGGCGTTCCTCATTGTCATGGCGGTGAGCGACCCGGACGTCAGCGCGTACGAGGGCATGTCGATGTTCATCGTCCCGGCCGGCACCCTGGGCCTGGAGATCATCCGCAACGTGGGCGTGGGCGGTGAGCGGGAGGGCTCGCACGGCTACGTCCGCTACGACGGCGTACGGGTCCCGGCCGAGAACCTGCTCGGTGCCGAGGGCGGCGCGTTCGTCATCGCCCAGACCCGGCTCGGCGGCGGCCGTATCCATCACGCCATGCGGACGATCGCCCAGGTCCGCAAGGCCTTCGACATGATGTGCGAGCGCGCCCTCTCGCGGCAGACCAGGTACGGGCCGCTCAGCAAGCTGCAGATGACCAAGGAGAAGATCGCCGACAGCTGGATCGAGATGGAGCAGTTCCGGCTCCTGGTACTGCGCACCGCCTGGCTGATCGACAAGCACCAGGACTACAAGCTGGTCCGCAAGGACATCGCTGCGGTCAAGGCGGCCATGCCCAAGGTGTTCCACGACGTCGTCCAGCGGGCCATGCACCTGCACGGCGCCCTCGGCATCTCCACCGAGATGCCGTTCTCCGCCATGATGGTCGGCGCGCAGGCACTGGCCATCGCCGACGGCCCCACCGAGGTCCACAAGATCACCCTCGCGCGCCAGCTGCTGCGGGAGTACGAGCCGGTCGAGGGGCTCTGGCCGTCCGGGCACCTGCCCACCCGCCGGGAGGCGGCCAGGGCCCGCTACGCCGACCTGCTGGAGCTCGAGGTGGGAAACTCGTAGGCGTGACGGGGACGAGGGAGCGGCTGATCGCGGCGGCGGAGCGGCTCTTCGCCGAGCGCGGCATCGACGGTGTCAGCCTGCGGGAGATCAATCACGCCTCGGGGGCCAAGAACGCCATCGCGGTCCAGTACCACTTCAAGGACCGTAGCGGGATGATCATGGCGATCATGGCCAAGCACCAGCCGAGTGTCGAGTCCGCCCGGCACACGTTGCTCGATCGGTATGAGGCCGGTGACGACCGCGACGTGCGGCTGCTGGCCGCCGCTCTGGTACGGCCGCTCGCGGCCAAGCTCGCCGACACCGGCGGGGGACCGGAGTTCCTGCAGATCCGGGCCGGGCTGCTCAACAGGCCCGATCCGGTCATCCCGCCGGAGATGCTGGAGGATCCGGCCTCCAGCATCTGCCGCTGGCGGGATCTGGTGGAACCGCTCCTGGAGGCCGATGCCGCGCGGCTGCACCAGCGGTTCACCGCGAATCTGTACGCCTCGATCGAGCTGGCGCGGCGGGCCCGTTCAGGCCCGCACACCGACGACCGGTTGTTCACCAGTTATCTCATCGACGTCGTGACGGCCATTCTCGGTGCCCCGGTCTCGCCGGAGACCCGGCGTCTTGCCGACGAGCGCGATGCCGCACGTTCGCCACTGAGCCACTGAGTCCATTGAGCCGCTCAGGTTGCGGACGCGCAGTCCTTGCAGCGCTTGGTGGCGATCAGCTTGACGTTGCCCTCGGTCGCCTTCGCCGGGGAGGCCTCGCTGATCCGGTCCCACATCCCGGGGTCGGGGGAGGGGATCCAGCCCCAGCTGTTGCCCTTGACGTCATCCTCGGTCATGTGCCGGCATGCCGCGGGTACGTGCGCGGTCTTGCTCCCGTGGATCAAGAGGGCGTCGGGCTCGAACTTCGTCCACTGATACTCGTCCTCGTACGGCCGTTTCGGCCGACGGGCACCACTGGGGCGGCATGAACAGCCCTCCCCGATGATGAGTTCGCACCGTTCACATCGCTTCAAAGTGCTCCCTTGTCTCAACCCAGTATCGCGCCTGCGCCGACCGGATGGGGTTGGTACGGCGGCGAACAACGCACAATCGTGCCAAAGATGGGAGTTTCTGATCACAAAAAGCGGTGTTATTCCGCGTGCAGGTGGGAGCTCAGCCACTCCAGTGCCGGGGGCACCATCCGCTTGAAGGTACGGAAGTTGTGGCCGCCCGAATCCAGGATCAGGCTGTCGGCCTGCAAGGGCTGCCGGACCAGGCTCAGGAACTTCGCCGCCTGCGGATAGGTGACCTCACCGGTCCGGCAGGAGGTCACCAGGAGGTTGATCGGCGGCTGCGGGAGATTCTGCGCCCGCCACAGCAGGTCGTTCTCCTGGCGGACCGTCTTGCTGCCGCCGTACAGGTCGCCCGTCGTGATGTCCTGGAGGGCGTCGAAGTACCCGGAGAGGTTGACCGCGGCCGAGTACCGGTCGTAGTGCCGCATGGCGATCTTGGTAGCGCAGTAGCCGCCGGTGGAGTCACCCATGATCGCCCAGCCGTTGCGTGAGGTCGCCGTCCGGTAACCGGAGGAGATCGCCTGTGGCAGGTCGGCGGCGAAGAAGCTTTCGACCTGCGGTCCGCCGGGCACGTCGGTGCACTCGGTGTCGCGCTGCGATACCAGCGTCGGCGTCATCAGCACGTAGATCGCGGGCTGGACCTTGCCGGACGCCTCGCCGATCCGTACCAGCGCCGGAAAGTGCATCGCCCGTACCAGCCCGCGCGGGTTGCCCGGGTAACCGGTCAGCATCACCACGACCGGGAACCTACGGGCCGCGAACTGCGGCTGGAAGTACTGGGCCGGGAGCACCACGTAGGCTTCGCTGGTCAGCCCGGTGCCCTGGCCCAGGATCTGGATGTGGTCGGTCTGCCCGTCCTTGGCCGGATTCGCGGTCGGTTCGTGGCCCACGACCGCGAGCGAAGGAGGCTGCGGGCCGCCCTGCCCGAGCCGGTGCTTGATCGCCGCCGCGCCGCCGTTGGCGCCTAGCAGGTCGTCCCAGCCCGAGTAGAAGACGAAGTGCGCGTTGACCGCGACGAGCAGGGCGAGGACCACCCCGAGCTGACCGGCCGCCAGCAGGCCCACCCTGGACAGGACGTTGCGGACGCTGCGTCCGGCAAGGCGTGGCCAGGCCCAGACCGTGCCCGCCCACAGGCCGAGCGCGATCGCGCAGAGCAGCGCGGTCAGGCTCCCGCTGGTCAGTTCCACGCCATGTCTCCCCCCGGGCAATTGCGTACGGAAGCGTAGGGGCGACTCGGTGAGCGTCAGGGCATCGCGGACTTCACGTGCCGTTAACGCAAATATCAGGCTAATTGAAGCCTGTTCCTCATCGTCGGCTCAATGTCGTACGGTCGCGGAATGGAGTCGCCCTTCGTGCTGGTGGACGTGGACGGGGTACTGAACCCGTTCCGGCGCCCTGACAAGACGTTCCACCGGCACCGGGCATCGCCCGACGGCCGGACCTTCAAGCTGTGGCTGACCGTCCGGCACGGGCGGATGCTGCGCGACCTCGCCGCCGAGACCGGTGCCGGGCTGGTCTGGGCCAGCTACTGGTGCGACCAGGCCAACGAGTGGATCGCGCCGCGGGTCGGCCTGCCGCGGATGCCGTACGTCCCGATCCCGCCGAGACCGCATGACACGGGGCTGTCTCTCGGCGGCTGGAAGGTCAGGCACGTCGTGGACTGGGCCGCAGGCCGCCCGTTCGTGTGGTTCGAGGACGAGCCCGACGCCACTGACCTGCTGAACGCCGAGCCGGGCCTCGGCCCGTGCCTGCTGGTCCCGGTCGACCCGATGTGCGGGCTGACCCCCGACGACGTCGCCCAGGCCCGTACCTGGCTGGAAGCCCTCGACCCGGTGCGCTGAGCGCCGGCCCGGGTGGGCAGAATAAGGGTTCACTGACGTGAAGAGGAGAGGCGAATGAGCCGAATCGCACTGGTCACCGGCGGCAGCCGAGGCATCGGCCGCGCCATCGCGCTGGCCCTCGCCGAAGACGGCGCGGACATCGCGATCGCCTACCGCCGTGACTCAGAAGCGGCCGGGCGGACCGTCGCCGACATCGAGGCGCTCGGGCGTACGGCCCGCGCCTACCAGACCTCGGTCGACTCGCTTTCGGACTGCCGCGACCTCTCCGCCGCCGTCGTCAAGGACTTCGGCTCCATCGCGATCCTGGTCAACAGCGCCGGCATCGCCAGCCGCGGGCAGAGCGTCGCGGACACCGATCCGGCCGAGCTGGAGCGGGTGCTGCGCGTGCACGCCTTCGGCCCGCACCACCTCTGCCAGGCCGTACTCCCGTCGCTGCGCGAGCAGGGCCGGGGCGACATCATCTTCATCTCCAGCGTGATCACCAGCACCTATCCCGGGTACAGCGCCCCCTACGCGATGGGCAAGGCGGCGATGGAGGCGCTGGCGCACACGCTCGCCAAGGAGGAGCGCGGACACGGCGTGCACGTCAACATCGTGGCCCCCGGTGTGGTCGACACGGACATGGGCCGGCGCCTGGTCAAGGCCACCGTAGGCGTGGACGACATCCGAGAGCAGGATGCCTCCTCGCCGTACGGGCACGTCTGCTCGCCCGAGGAGGTCGCCGACGTGGTCCGCTTCCTCGTCTCGCCCGCCGCCTCGTACGTCACGGACCAGCGCATCGTGGTCGACGGCGGCACCTTCTGACCCGAGGGATCAGCGCTGGGTCCAGTCGGGCTGCAGCAGATCGGCCACCCGGGTCGGGCGGCCCAGCAGGACCAGCTCGCGGAACTGCAGGAGGATCGCCCCGGTGGGGGCGTGGATGACCATGTCGTCGCGCAGCCGCAACTGGAGCAGCCGGGCCCCGTCGGGCTGCGGTATCCAGCGCGGGGCGTCATCGGCGGTCAGCCGGGTCAGCTCGACCAGATGTACGGCGTGCACCTCGTGGTTGGGGCGCAGCGGTCCCGGATCGTCCAGGGCGACCACGATCGGGGTGATCGCGAACCCGGACGCGGCGGGGAAGTCGTCGAGCCGTCCGAGCACGTCGGACGGCCCGGCCTCGAGGCCGATCTCCTCGTGCAGCTCGCGCAGCGCCGCCTGCAGCGGGGTCTCGCCGTCGTCCAGGCGCCCACCCGGCAGCCCCCACTGGCCGGCGTTCCGGCCTCGGTAGGCCCTCTTGATCACGATCACGCAGGGTGCACCGCCGTGTTCGATCACACACAGCACCACGGCAGCCCGGCGCATCCCCGGGGTGTCGTCCACGGTGGTGTACGGGAAGTCGCGCAACCGCTCGGCGGCCAGTTCCCGGAAGGCTTCTACGCTCATGCAGCCGATCCTCCCAGGTCGCCCGAGCGGCGCGGTCAGCCGGTGAGGCCGTCCCCGAGCATCACCGCACGCACATGGCATGGCTCAAGCATGAACCATCCGATGTCAAGGCCCCCTAGGCTTGACCCATGTCCTCCTCTTCGATCCGAGTACGTTTCGCACCGTCCCCGACCGGGATGTTCCACGTCGGCGGCGCACGCTCGGCGCTGTTCAACTGGGCGTTCGCCGAGCAGTCCGGCGGGGCGTTCGTGCTGCGGATCGAGGACACCGACGCGGCCCGCAACCGGCCTGAGTGGACTGAGGGGATCATCTCGGCGCTGGCGTGGATCGGCATCCACAGCGACGCGCCCGGGTTCGAGGGCCCGTACTTCCAGTCGTCCTACGACGCCCAGCACCGGGCGGCGGCGGCCAGGCTGCAGGCCGAGGGCCGCGCCTACCACTGCACCTGCACCAGGGACGACGTCAAGGCCAGAACCGGTTCCGAGCACATGGGCTACGACGGGCACTGCCGCGACCTCGGGCTCACCGAGGGCGCGGTACGTTTCCGTACCCCCGATGAGGGCGTCACCGTCGTCGAGGACGTGGTCCGCGGCACCGTCGAGTTCCCCAACGACGCGATGGAGGACTTCGTCATCGTCCGCGGTGACGGCTCCCCGCTGTTCATCCTCGCCAACGTCGCCGACGATCTGGAGATGCGGATCACCCATGTGGTCCGGGCCGAGGAGCACCTGTCCAACACGCCCAAGCAGCAGCTCCTCTGGCTGGCGCTCGGCGCGCAGCCGCCGGTCTGGGCGCATGTGCCGGTGATCGTGAACGAGCAGCGCAAGAAGCTGTCCAAGCGGCGCGACAAGGTCGCCCTGGAGTCCTACCGGGACGAGGGCTACCTGGCCGAGGCGATGGTCAACTACCTGATGCTGCTCGGCTGGGCGCCCGCCGGCGGCCAGGAGATCATGCCGTGGGCGGAAATGGTGCCGCAGTTCCGGCTGGAGGACGTGAACTCCTCGCCGGCGTTCTTCGACGAGAAGAAGCTGCGGGCCTTCAACGGCGAGTACATCAGGGCACTGCCCCTGGACGACTTCATCGCCCGCTGCGCACCCTGGGTGGAACAGATCCCCGGGTACGACCCGAAGGTCTTCGCGGGCGTGGCCGAACTCGCCCAGACCCGCATCACGGTGCTCTCCGAGATCACCGCCAACGTGGACTTCCTCTTCCTGAACGAGCCCGCCGAGGACGAGGCGTCCTGGACCAAGGCGATGAAGGACCCCGCCGCGCAGATCCTGGCCGATGCCGAGCAGGCCTACCGGGACGCGCCGTGGGAGGCCGGGGAGCTCAAGACCCGGCTTGAGGCGGTCGGGGCGGCGTACGGGCTGAAGCTCGGCAAGGCACAGGCCCCGGTCCGGGTCGCGGTGACCGGCCGGACGATCGGGCTGCCGCTGTTCGAGTCCCTTGAGGCGCTCGGCCGCGAGCGGACCCTGGCCCGCATCGCCGCCGCCCGCGCCCGCCTGGCCTGAGCGGGGGGTCAATGCCCTACCGAGCCGTGCTCATCCGTATTCGAAAGGTGACATCAGCGGTCCAGGCCGGCGCGCAGCTCGGCCACCAGGCGCTCCAGTTCCCCGATGGCGGGTGCCTGCCCGGCGGAGGCCTCGGCCGCGACCGCGGCCACCTGCCGCTCGATGGCCGGCAGCAGGTCCGCAGGCACGCCGGAAGGACCGGTGAGCTGCGTCCGCAGCAGCAACGCCTGCTCGCGCAGCAGTACGGACTGGTCCCGGAGCTGGCGGTTCTTGTTGTGCAGATCGACGAAGACCGAGACCTTGGCCCGCAGCACCCACGGGTCGAAAGGTTTGGCGATGAAGTCGACCGCGCCCGCCGCGTACCCGCGGAAGGCGTAGTCGGGATCGCTGTTCACCGCGGTCAGGAAGATGATCGGCACATCCCTGGTCTTCTTCCTGCGCTTGATGTCGCGCGCGGTCTCGAAGCCGTCCATCCCCGGCATGACCACGTCGAGCAGGATCACCGCGTGCTCGTGAGTGAGCAGCGACTTGAGAGCCTCCTCGCCCGACCTGGCCCGTACCAGATCCTGTTCCAGCGAGCCGAGGATCGCCTCAAGGGCGACCAGGTTCTCCTCCCTGTCGTCGACCAGCAGGATCTTCGCCTTCTCGTCCAACGCCATCCCCTCAGCGGTCCACCGGCCGCCGCAGCCAGGTGCGCATCACCTCGAGTAGATGATCCACGTCGACCGGCTTCGGCACGTAGTCGGATGCCCCGGAGTCGAGGCTCTTCTCCCGGTCACCGTGCATCACCTTGGCGGTGATCACGATGATGGGCAGGTCGGCGAACTGTGGCATGTTCCGGATCGCCTCGGTCGTCGCGTAACCGTCCAGACCCGGCATCATCACATCCATGAGGACCAGGGCGACGTCGGGGTTCTCCTGCAGCAGATCGATCCCGGCCTGCCCGTCCTCGGCGTAGAGGATCTCCATCCCGTACCCCTCGAGCGCACTCGTCAGCGCGAACACGTTGCGGACATCGTCGTCGACGATGAGCACCTTGCGGCCGGTCAGCACCGCGTCCAGGTAGTCGGCGGGCAGCTCGTCGAGGAAACCGCCCAGGGAGTCGGACGCGGGTACGGGCGGTTCCGGTGCTCTGCGCGAGCCATCGGGCTCCTGGTAGGTGGCCGGCAGGTAGAAGGTGAAGGTGCTTCCCCCGCCGAGCTCGCTGCGCGCGTGGATCTCACCGCTGAGCAGCCGGGCGATGTCCCGGCTGATCGACAGGCCGAGCCCGGTCCCTCCGTACCGGCGGCTGGTGGTCCCGTCGGCCTGCTGGAACGCCTCGAAGATGACCTGGAGCTTGTCCTCGCTGATCCCGATCCCGGTGTCGGTCACCTCGAAGGCGATGACGTCGGGGGCGTCGCGCAGTTCCGTCATGGTCAGCTCCGCGTCGCGGTGCGGCCGGCCGATGCCCAGCCGTACCTCGCCGTGCGCGGTGAACTTCACGGCGTTGGACAGCAGGTTGCGCAGCACCTGCTGCAACCGCTGCTCGTCGGCGAACAGCGCGGGTGGAATGCCGGGAGCCACAGCGACGTCGAAGTTCAGTCCCTTGTCCACGGCCAGCGGCCGGAAGGTGGCGTCCACGTACTCGACCAGCTGGGTGATGGACAGCCGCTGTGGATGGACCTCCATCTTGCCCGCCTCGACCTTGGACAGATCCAGGATGTCGTTGATGAGCTGGAGCAGGTCCGCGCCCGAGGCGTGGATCGTCCTGGCGAACTCCACCTGCTTGACGGTCAGGTTCCCGTCGTTGTTCTCCGACAGCAGCTTCGCGAGCACCAGCAGGCTGTTCAGCGGGGTGCGCAGCTCATGCGACATGTTGGCGAGGAACTCCGACTTGTACCGCGACGACATCGCGAGCTGCTCCGCGCGGTCCTCGAGCGTACGGCGGGTCTGTTCGATCTGGAAGTTCTGGATCTCGATGGCCCGGTTCTGCTTGGCCAGGAGCGCGGCCTTGTCCTCGAGCTCCGCGTTGGAGCGGCGCAGCTCCGCCTGCTGCCGCTGCAGCTCGTCGGACCGTTCCTGCAGCTCCTGCGCGAGGCGCTGCGACTCGGCGAGCAGCGACTCGGTACGGGAGTTGGCGATGATGGCGTTGATGGTGACGCCGATGGTCTCGGTGAACTGGTCGAAGAAGGCAAGGTGGACATCGGTGAAGGCGCTGAAGGAGGCCAGCTCGATCGCGCCGAGCACCTGGTCCTCGAAGAGGATCGGCATGACGATCACGTTGGCCGGGGCCGAGGTCCCGAGCCCCGAACCGACCCGGATGTAGTCGGCCGGGGCGTCCGGGATGAGGATCGTCCGGCGTTCGAGGGCCGCCTGCCCGACCAGGCCCTCGCCCAGCGCGAACGACACCGAGTCGGAGGCCCCCTTGCGCAGCGCGTAACCGGCCAGCAGGGCCAGCTCAACACCGGATGCGCCGGGCTGCGTCAGATAGAACGCGCCGTACCTGGCGGAGACCGTGGGGGTCAGCTCACTCATGATCAGCCGGGCCATCTGCATCAGATCCCGGTGGCCCTGCATCAGCCCGCCGATCCGCGCCAGGTTGGACTTCAGCCAGTTCTGTTCCTCGTTGGCACGGGTGGTCCCGCGTAGGTTGGCGACCATCAGGTTGACGTTGTCCTTGAGTTCCGCGACCTCGCCCCTGGCGTCCACCGTGATGGAGCGGGTCAGGTCCCCCCGGGCGACCCCGCTCGCCACCTCGGCGATCGCGCGGACCTGGGTGGTGAGGTTGGTGGCCAGCTCGTTGACGCTCTCGGTCAGCCGCTTCCAGGTCCCCGAGACGCCCGCCACCTCGGCCTGGCCGCCGAGCTTCCCCTCACTGCCCACGTCGCGGGCCACCCGGGTGACCTCGGAGGAGAACGAGGAGAGCGTGTCGACCATCGTGTTGATGGTCGTCTTGAGCTCCAGGATCTCGCCGCGCGCATCCACGTCGATCTTCTTGGTGAGGTCTCCGTGCGCGACGGCGGTGGTCACCTGGGCGATGTTGCGGACCTGGTACGTGAGGTTGTTGGCCATGCCGTTGACGTTGTCGGTGAGGTCCTTCCAGACCCCGCTGACGCCGCGTACCTGAGCCTGGCCGCCGAGCCGCCCCTCGGTGCCCACGTCGCGTGCGACGCGGGTGACCTGGTCGGCGAAGGCGGACAGCTGGTCCACCATGGTGTTCATGGTGTCCTTGAGGTCGAGGATCTCGCCCTGGGCGTCAATGGTGATCTTCTTGGTCAGGTCGCCCTGCGCCACTGCCGTCGCGACCTGGGCGATGTTGCGGACCTGGGCGGTGAGGTTGTTGGCCATGACGTTGACGTTGTCGGTGAGGTCCTCCCACACCCCGGAGACGCCTCTGACCTGCGCCTTCCCGCCGAGCCGCCCCTCGGTGCCGACTTCGCGTGCGACGCGGGTGACTTCGTCGGCGAGGGCGGACAGCTGGTCCACCATGGTGTTCATGGTGTCCTTCAGTTCGAGGATCTCGCCTTGGGCGTCGACGGTGATCTTCTTGCTGAGGTCGCCCTGGGCGACGGCCGTGGTCACCTGGGCGATGTTGCGGACCTGGTACGTCAGGTTCGACGCCATGAAGTTCACGTTGTTGGTGAGGTCCTTCCAGACCCCGCTGACGTCGCGTACCTGAGCCTGGCCGCCGAGCCGCCCCTCGGTGCCGACTTCGCGTGCGACGCGGGTGACCTCGTCGGCGAAGGCGGACAGCTGGTCCACCATGGTGTTCATGGTGTCCTTCAGTTCGAGGATCTCGCCCTGGGCGTCGACGGTGATCTTCTTGCTGAGGTCGCCCTTGGCCACGGCCGTCGCGACCTGGGCGATATTGCGGACCTGGAAGGTCAGGTTCGACGCCATGCCGTTGACGTTGTCGGTGAGGTCCTCCCACACCCCGGACGCCCCCCGTACGTTCGCCTGCCCGCCGAGCTTCCCCTCCGTGCCGACTTCGCGTGCGACGCGGGTGACCTCGTCGGCGAAGGCCGACAGCTGGTCCACCATCGTGTTCACGGTCAGCTTCAGCTCCTGAAGCTCTCCGGCCGCCTCGACCGTCACCTTCCGGGTCAGGTCGCCCTTGGCCACCGCCGTGGTCACCACCGCGATGTCGCGTACCTGGGCGGTGAGCCGCCCCGCCATCGCGTTGACCGTGCTGGTGACGTCGCGCCACCGGCCCGACATGCCGCGCAGCGGCGCCTGGCCGCCGAGATGACCCTCGGTGCCGACCTCCCTGGCGACCTGGGTGACCTCCCAGGTGAAGTGATCGAGCTGCTCCACCATGTGGTTCACCGACCGGGCCATCCGGAGCAGTTCCCCGCGCATCGGACGGCCCTGGACGCGCAACTCCACCCGCTGGCCCAGGTCGCCGGCCGCGACCGCCTCCACGACCTGGGCCATTCCCGTCATCACCTCGGTGAGCTTGCCGATCACGCCGTTGGCGTCCTCGACCGCCGCCGCCCACGAGCCCTTCATGTCACCGGTGGGCAGCCGCTCCCGCAGGTCGCCCTCGGTGCCGATCTGCCGCCGGACCTGGGCCAGGCCGCCGACCAGGCGGGCGCCTCGCTCGCGGATCTCCTCAAGCAGCATGGCGGCCTCGGCGACCGCGCCGTTGGCCTCGACGGCCACGCTCGCCCGGAAGTCGCCGTCTCGCACAGCTGCGAGGGTTCTCAGCAGCGGTTCTAGATCTGCGTCGCTGTAGCGCGGGGTCGAATCTCGTCGGGACACGGTGCGGGGCATTCTTCGGTCTCCTCTCGACGGATCTGTTGGGACCCCATGGTTGTTCCTTGGGAGTCTGCCACGATGGGAGGGTGCATGTTCCGCTGCTTTGCGTGACTTCTCTGAGGCAGGCCTCATGACGGCCGGTTTCGCCGCGGTGCCCGAGGCCTCGTGGCAAGGCTGGTTGAGCTACGTCGCCGAGGCCAGTGACCTGCTCGCCGGAACTCTGGACGAAGAGCGCCTGGTCGCGCTCCTGGCCCAGTTGGTGGTGCCGCGCCTCGCGGTCTGGTGCGCGGTGTATGTGGCCGACGATCGGCTCGCCTGCGTCTGGCACACCGACGAGGAGCTGGCGGATCCCCTGCGAGCCGTCCTCACCGAGTCCGGACCCCCGCTTCAGACGGTTCCCGGACCATGGCCCGAGTTCAGCGTAGGCGTGACGTACGTCCTTCCGCTGGTGGCCAGGCGGCGCCGCATCGGAGCGATGGTCATCGGCGGCGAAAGGTTCGCACGGGGTGCGGTGGAGCTCGCCGAGGAGCTGGGCCGGCGGGCGGCGCTCGCCCTCGACAACGCCCGGTTGTACGCCGCGCAGCTCGCGATGAGCCGAGCCCTGCAACGCAGCCTGCTGCCGCCCGCCCTACCGGACATCCCGGGCATCGAGAGCGCCGTCGTGTACGAACCGGCGGGGGAGGGGGCCGAAGTCGGCGGGGACTTCTACGACCTCTTCGCTGCCCCCGGCGGCGACCACTGGCGGTTCGCCGTCGGAGACGTCTGCGGTACCGGGCCGGAGGCCGCCGCAGTCACCGGCCTGGCCAGGCATGCGCTGCGGATCCTCGCGGCCGAGGACCTGGCCCTCGCGGACGTCCTGACGAGGCTCAACAGAATCATCCTCGCGGAGGGCCCGCGGTCCCGGCTGATGACCCTGCTGCACGGGGATCTCTGCCCCGGGCCGGACGGCACCGTCAGGATGGATCTGGTCAGCGCGGGACACCCGCTACCTCTCGTGCTCCGCCCCGACGGGACGGTCCGTGAGGCGGCGGTACCACAGCCTCTGCTCGGGGTCATGGATGAGGTGAAGTACGAGCCCAACCTCCTGGTGCTGTATCCAGGAGAGGTGATGCTCTGCGTCACCGACGGGGTCACCGAACGCCGGGACGGAGCCCACATGCTCGGCGACGACCAGGGCCTCGAACGGCTCCTCGGTGGTTGTACGGGCCTGAGCGCGGGCGCCGTCGCGGCCAGGATCCAGCGGGCCGTCCACGACTACGGCGCCGCCCCCTCCGAGGACGACCTGGCCATTGTCGTGTTCCGCGTCGGCTGAACAACGGTTACGGTGGCCGGGTGGGACTTTCGTGGGCAACGGCCAGGGACGGCGGCCGGACGACGATCTCGGCCCGCGGCTCCATCGACCTGCACTCCTCCGACGGGCTCGGCGACCATCTCACCGAGCTGATCGACGGCGGCGAGCGGTGTGTGATCATCGACCTCACCCAAGTCGACTTCTGTGACTCCTCCGGCCTCAACGTGCTGATCCGGGCGTACAAGCACGCCGCCCGGCAGGGCGGGACCTTCACCGTGACCGGCGCGTACGGCCGGGTCGACACCGTGCTGCGCATCACCGGGCTCGACCGGTTCCTGCTGCAGGGCGACCCGTGAACCGATGACCGAGACCACGCTCCGGGCCGCCCCGAACACCGAGGCGGTGGACCGGGCGCGGCGCCTCGCCATCCGGACCATGCACGACTGGCGGCTGCCGGAGCAGGAGGAGCCGGTCACGGCCATCGCGGTCGAGTTCGTCGCCAACGCCGTACGGCACGCGCGCACGCCCCTGGAGCTCCGGCTGCTGCGAGGTCCCAGACAGGTCCGCGTGGAGGTACGGGACCATTCATCGCAGATGCCCCGGCTGGGCATCCCGGGACCGTCCGACGAAGGCGGGCGCGGCCTGTTCCTCGTGCGGCACTTCGCGACCCGCTGGGGGGCCGATCCCATCCCCGGCGGCAAGATCGTATGGGCCGAGGTCAGCCTCTAACCCGCCGCCGCGGTGCTCGGGCCGTACAGCTCGGCGACCATGAAGGCCAGGTCGAGGGACTGCTGCCGGTTCAGCCGGGGATCGCAGGCGGTCTCGTACCGCTGATGCAGATCGTCCTCGACGATCTCCTGCGCGCCGCCCACGCACTCGGTCACGTCATCGCCGGTGAACTCGATATGAATACCACCGGGATGCGTGCCAAGGGATCGGTGCACCTCGAAGAACCCGGCGACCTCGTTGATGACATCGTTCAGCCTGCGGGTCTTGTGCCCGCTCGGCGCCTCAAAGGTGTTGCCGTGCATCGGGTCGCACACCCACGCGACCGGCGCGCCGTTCTCGGTGACCTTCTGCACCAGCGGCGGCAGTGCGTCTCGGATCTTGTCCGCGCCCATCCGGGTGATGAAGGTCAGCCTGCCCGGCTCGCCCTTGGGATTGAGCCGGTCCATCAGCGCGAGGGCGTCGTCCGCGGAGGTCGTCGGTCCCAGCTTCACCCCGATCGGGTTGTGGATCTGCCGCATGAACTCGACGTGGGCGCCGTTCAGGTCCCGGGTCCGCTCACCCATCCAGACCATGTGCGCCGCGACGTCGTACGCCAGGCCCGTACGGGAGTCGATGCGGGTCAGCGCGCGTTCGTAGTCCAGGATCAGCGCCTCGTGACTGGAGTAGAACTCGACGTCGTGGAACTCGTTCGGGTTCGCGCCGCAGGCCCGCATGAACGACAGCGCCCGGTCGATCTCCCCGGCCAGCTGCTCGTACCGGCGGCCCGCAGGGCTCTGCGCCACGAAGTCCTGGTTCCAGGCATGCACCTGCCGCAGGTCCGCGTAACCGCCCTTGGTGAAGGCCCGGCAAAGGTTGAGCGTGACCGCCGACGAGTTGTACGCGCGCATCAGCCGCTGTGGATCGTTCCGGCGGGATTCCGGCGTGAAGTCGAACCCGTTGACAGCGTCCCCGCGGTAGGCGGGCAGTTCCACGCCATCCCTGATCTCGCCCGGCTTGGACCGGGGCTTGGCGTACTGGCCCGCCATCCGGCCGATCTTGACGACCGGCACGCTCGCCGCGTACGTCAGCACGACGGCCATCTGCAGCAGTGTCTTGAGCTTGTTCCGGACGGCGTCGGCGGTCGATCCGGCGAAGGTCTCCGCGCAGTCACCGCCCTGCAGCACGAATGCCTCGCCCCTGGCCACCGCGGCGAGGCGGTCCTTGAGCTGGTCGCACTCGCCGGCGAACACCAGCGGGGGCTGTTTGGCCAGCTCCGCGGTGACCGTGGCGAGCTCGGAAAGGTCGGCCCAGTCCGGCTGCTGTGCGGCGGGGAGCTCACGCCAGGAATCAAGATGCGTACTCACGACACACAGGCTAGCTGCTGGCGCTTGCTCGGCTCACGCGGTGCTCGGGCGCCTGCGCAAGCAGCCGGGTCACGCAGGAGCCGCGTCAGGCCGCGGCCTGATGGGTCTTGCGGACCGGCCGGTCCGCCTCCTCGGCGAACTGGCGCAGGCGGCGCAGCGAACGGTCGGTGATCTGCCGCACCCGGTTGTGGCTGAGCCCATAACGGACACCGATCTGAGCGTACGAGAGGGGCTCTCCGTCCTCCAGGCCGAACCGGGCCCGCAGGATCTCGGCCTCCCGCACCGGAAGCCGCTCAAGGAGCTTGTCCAAGCCCTCAAGATCGTCCAGCGCGAGCACCTCGGTCTCCGGCGTGATCGCGTCCGGGTCCTGCAGCAGCGAGCCCATCGGCGTCTCACCCGCATCGTCGACGGACGCGTCCAGGCTCGCCGGATCACGCCGCCAGCGGAGCAGCTCGTCGACGTGCGACGGTTCCACGCCGACCGCCGTGGCCAGCTCGTCACGCGACGGATCCCGGCCCAGCTCCCTGTTCAGGGTGCGTTCGGCCCGGCGCAGCCGGGACAGTTCCTCCTCGACGTGCACCGGCAGCCGGATGGCGCGGGCAGTGTGACTCAGCCCGCGGCCGATCGCCTGCCGAATCCACCAGGTCGCGTACGTGGAGAACTTGAAACCACGCTGGTAGTCGAACTTCTCGACCGCCCGCATCAGGCCCAGGTTGCCCTCCTGGATCAGGTCGATCAGAGGGAGTGAGTCGGTCGGGTACTTGCGGGCCAGGGACACCACAAGCCGCAGGTTCGCCTCGACGAAGCGGCGCTTGGCGTACAGGCCCTGCTCGACGACGTCCTCGAGCTCCGGCTTGGAGACCCCTTCGGGCACACTTCCCTGTTCAAGCAGGCGCTCGGCGTACAGGCCCGCCTCGATCGCCTTGGACAGCTCTACCTCCTGCTCTGCATCAAGCAGGGGCGTACGGCCCATCGCATCGAGGTAGGCGCCGACCAGGTCCTTGTCCGGCGTTTCTGTCTTCGTGCGGATAACAGCCATCCTGACCCTTCTCCGTCGCCGGCCTCCCCCACGGGCCCCCCACCCGTAGGTCTTCCGACACTCTCTCCTCGACCATCCAACGTTAATTACGACTTTGAGATTCCCATTGCGGGGCGGGAATATCATGCGCCGGGGCACCGCTGTACGGTGCCGGGATGCGCCCCACCCGGGGGACTTCCTTGAAGAAGGAGCCGAGGACATGGCAACGGTCACGCTGACCACCCAGAACTTCGACGAGGTCGCGCAGGGCGAAGGCATCGTCCTGGTGGACTTCTGGGCCTCGTGGTGTGGTCCGTGCGTACGATTCGCGCCCATCTTCGAAGGTGCCGCGGAACGTCACCCCGACGTGGTCTTCGCCAAGGTGGACACCGAGGCCGAGGCCGAGCTGTCGGAGCGCTTCGGAATCTCCTCGATCCCGACCCTAATGGCGATCAAGGACGGCGTGATCGTATTCGCCGAGCCCGGTGCGCTGCCGGATCCCGTCCTGGAGAACGTCATTGAGCAGGTTCGCGCCCTCGATATGGACGATGTCCGTAAGCGGCTCGCCGACCAGACCGGCTGATGGCCGTCCCGAAAACTCCCCCTCCGCCCGATCCGTGCTGACCTGTCGCTATCGCTCTCCGTGATCCCGCCTGTGATGTTCGTGTCCGTACGACCCTGGACTCGGGCACCCGCCGGGGGTCGGATTGGGGGAACGGGACTGGAGGGGATTGCGATGACCGCAGGACAGAGACCATCCCAATCGATGCTCAAGTGGGTGGCGGGCTCGACACCGGTGGCGATGCTCAGGCAGGCGGGCAGGCCGATCCGCGCCGAGGACTATGTCGAGGACGGTGTCTACGTCATCCGCGCCGATCTCCCGGGCGTCGACCCCGCGCGTGACATCGATGTGACCGTGCGACGCGGCGCCATCGAGATCAAGGCCATCCGCAGGGACGACCTCAAACGGCGCCAGCACCACGAGATCTCCTACGGGCTGTTCCGGCGGGTGCTGCCACTCCCGGATGACGCAGACGGCTCGACTCTGACCACGCGGTACTCCAATGGAGTCCTCGAGGTAGCCGTCGACCTTCCCGGAGCCCGCCGGGCCGGCGGCGCGACCCCCGTCCGGCGGATCCGCAGTACCTGACGGTCCATGATGGGATCGTGCTCGCTGACGTCGTCGACCATCTGACCTGCCCGTTGTGCCGCGGTGATCTGCTGCTTTCCGGCCGGTCCCTGCGCTGCCCGGCGGGGCACGCCTTCGACGTGGCCCGGCAGGGGTACGTCAACCTGCTGCCGGGCGGCGCGCGGGCCGGAACCGCCGACACCCAGGACATGGTCCGCGACCGGGCGGCCTTCCTTGGCGCCGGGCACTTCGATCCGCTGGCACGGCGGCTGAGCGCGCTGGTCCCGGCCGGCTCGGCCTGCGTGCTCGACGCGGGCGCGGGTACGGGCCACTACCTGCGCGCGGTGCTCACCGACGTGCCGGCGGCCACCGGAATCGCCCTGGACATCTCGAAGTTCGCGCTCCGCCGCGCAGCCTCCGCGCATCCGCGCATCGGTGCCGCCGTCTGGGACCTGTGGCAGCCGCTACCGGTCCGCAGCGGGTCCATCGATGCCATCATCAACGTGTTCGCGCCTCGAAACGCGGCGGAGTTCCGCAGGGTGCTGCGGCCGACCGGCCGCCTGCTCGTGGTCACCCCGGCCCACGGCCACCTGGGCGCGCTGGTGGAAGGGCTCGCCCTGCTGAGTGTGGACGCGCATAAGCAGGAGCGGCTCGCGACCGTTCTCCGCGGCCAGTTCGAGCTGGTACGGGAGGAGGACCTCGAGATCCCGCTGTCCCTGGATCAGACGGAGGTACGGACGCTGGTGGGCATGGGCCCCAATGCCTGGCATCTCACCGGGGAGTACGAGGCCAGGCTCGCCGCGTTGCCCGCGCCGCTCAAGGTCGTGGCGTCATTCCGGCTTTCGGTGTTCCGCCCAGCCGCCCAGCCTCCCGCCCAGCGACCCACCTAGCGTTCCCGCAGAGTCCTCCGCTCGGTCCGGTGCTCTGTTCAGTCCGGTCCTTCCAGTCCGGTCCTCGTTCAGAACTCTGGCGTGAGCAGTGCCTGAGGCACCTTGCCATGGTCCAGCAGACCCTCGCGGTCCGCGGCGTCGATGATCTCGTACCGGAACGGGATGCGTGTTGTGCCCGCGACGCCCGTGAGCAGCACCCGCTGCAGCGCCTGGCCGGCTCGCAGCCATTCCGCCGGTCCGTCGCCCCGCGTTGACAGGATCGCGGGCCCGCCGTCACCGGTGAAGTGCAGGTCGGCCCCTTCGAGGCGCGCGGCTTCGACGAGTTCGTTGCGCACGGCCGCCGGTGGGAGATCACCGGTGTACGGCTCGGGGACCGGGGCTGCTCGCAAAGTGACCGCGTAGAGGCGGCGTTCGAGTGCGGAGGTACGGTGCGGGCCCGTCAGGCGCACGGTGGCCAGGAGGGCGGGCAGTGACCGGTCCGGCAGCAGGCGCAGCACCGGCTCCCGGCCCAGCTGCGCGGCGGCGAGCCTCAGGTTCACCAGAGCCGCGCCACAGCTCAGGTGCAGACGGCGCCCTTGCGGATCGTTCCGCGAGCGGAGCCTTGCCGGATCGGCCCGGACCTCGATCAGCCCAGGACGGACCCTGAACCGCCAGGCCTGGACGTCATGCTTGGAGGGGGCCATGGTCGCCGCGACCACGAGTCTTTCCGCGGTTCCGTGCCCGATCCCGCCGGCCAGGACATAGCTCGTCACGCGGCGCTCCTCCCTCCCTCCGGTCCATATGGGGACGAAACCGCCGGCAGGGATAGAGACGGTACCGCAGCGTGCGGCAGCAGCTTGTAGTACCTGAGAGCGGATGGAGACCTCTGCTGGACGCCATGAGGTGCCCGGTACGCAGCCTTCGGGCAGCGCCGCCGATTTGACCACGAGAGCTGGTGCCAGTACTGTCTGTCCTACAGCAAGGAGCGCGGAACGCCGGAAGGCGGGCGGCTCCAATGAAGATCATATCCTCGACACGGCCCGAGCATCCGCCTGGGTCGTGTAAGCTGGTGTAAACGGCCCGTACGGGATGCAGGACGCAGGGAACTGCGGTCGGCCCGAGGGCGAGCCTTTGAAAACACTCGAACGAGTTGTCGTGCGTGTGAGTTCAGGGCCCCGGGTTTTCTCCTTTCCTGTTTTGAGAATGCGTTGTTCTTCGGAATCGCGGGTTTGACAGGGACTGGGATCCTGGTAAGTTGGATGGGTTGCCCCGGAGCATGGCCTGTGAGGGTTGTGTGATGGTGGGTGTCCGTTTCTTGAGAACTCAACAGCGTGTTAAAAGCCAGTGCCTTATAGGTTTCCGATCAAGGTCGGAGGCCGCCCCGT
>JAOPYM010000397.1 GCA_025964615.1 Actinomycetes bacterium | reverse complement strand
CGGCCCAGCCGGTCATCGACCAGCTCTACGCCTTCGAGCTGAAGACGCTGGACGGGGTCACCCAGCGGGGCCAGGCGACCGCCGTGGGCGTCGTCCTGCAGTTCCTGCTCACCGGGGGCCTCGGCCTGATCGCGATCATCGCCTCCGTCGTCATCGCCTTCCGCATCGCGCGGCGGATGATCCGGGAGGCGCGGACGCTGACCCGGGTGGTCGACGAGTTCACCATGGACCGGCTGCCCCTGCTCGCCGGGCAGGTCAGCCGGGGTGAGTCGATCGACGAAGACCCAGGCATCCCCGAGCTGAGTTTCGCGGTCACCGAGATCGACCAGGTCTCCCGGGCCTTCGTCACCGCGGCGCTGGCCGTCGTACAGGCCGCGACCAGCGAGTCGTCCGCGCGCAAGGGCGTCAGCGAGGTCTTCACCAACCTGGCGCGGCGCAACCAGGCGCTGCTGCACCGGCAGCTCGGCCTTCTCGACAGCATGGAGCGCCGGGTCGACGACCCGCAGGAGCTCGACGACCTGTTCCGCCTCGACCACCTGGCGACCTGCATGCGACGGCACGCGGAGGGCCTGGTCATCCTGGCCGGGCGCTCCGCCGGGCGCACCTGGCGGACGCCGGTGCCGATGGTCGACGTGGCGCGTGGCGCGGTCGCCGAGGTGGAGGACTACACGCGGGTACGGGTCCAGCCGATGCCGCGCGTCGCCCTCGTGGGTGCCGCCGTCGCCGACACCATCCACCTGCTGGCCGAACTGATCGAGAACGCCACGATGTTCTCCCCGCCCGAATCACCCGTCCAGGTGACCGGGCAGGCCGTGCCGAACGGGTTCGTGATCGAGATCGAGGACCGAGGTCTCGGGATGACCTCCGAGGTGCTCGCCGATGCCAACGAACGCCTCGCGCAGGCCCCCCAGTTCGACCTGCTCGACAGCGCCAGGCTCGGCCTGTTCGTGGTGGCCAGGCTCGCCCAGCGGCACGACATCCTGGTCTCGCTGCGGACCTCGCCCTACGGTGGTACGACTGCGATCGTGCTGCTGCCCGCCCCACTCGTCTCGTATGCGGGCCCTCGGCAGGTGGAGCCCGGCGACGAGACGCCCGCCATCGAGATGCCACCGGCCGTCCGTGCGATGGCCGCCGTACCCGCCATACCCGCCGTACCCGCCGTACAGGACGCCCACCTCGGGATGCCCATGCGCCGGCGGCAGCCCGCCGAGGAGACCCACATGGGCCTGCCGGTGCGCCGCCGTGAGACGGTGCCCGCCGTGCCCGTACCCGCGGCGGCGGAGGAGGAGCACGCCGGGTTGCCGATGCGCCGGCGGCAGGCCAGCCTCGCACCCCAGCTGCGCGGCGACAACGGTGCGGTGGAACAGCCTGCCGCAGCCCCAGATCCGGAACGCTCGCCCGAAGAAATTCGCGCGAGGATGGCAGCCATGCAGAGCGGCTGGAACCGCGGGCGGGTCGGAGCCGAACCCCCGGCGCCCACACCCGGCTTGATCGAGGAGGACGGTTCATGACAGAGATTGCGAGCTCGACCGGCGAGCTGAACTGGCTGCTCGACGGCCTCGTCGACCGGGTTGCGCAGGTGCGGCACGGTGTGGTGCTGTCCAGCGACGGGTTGCGGATGGCCTCGTCACGTGGCCTCACCAGGGAGGACGCCGAGCACCTGGCCGCGGTGGCGTCCGGTTTCCAGAGCCTGGCCCGCGGCGCCGGGCAGCAGTTCGGCGGTGGTGCGGTACGGCAGACCATCGTGGAGATGGAGTCGGCGTTCCTGTTCGTCACGGCGGCGGGTTCCGGTGCCTGCCTCTGTGTGATTGCGGACGCGGATGCGGACGTCGGCCACATCGCGTACGAGATGGCCATGCTGGTCACCCGGGTCGGGCAGCACCTTTCGGCCAATCCGCGTACTGGCGAGTGAGCATGGAACCGCCGGAGCACGAGTGGGTGGACGAGGCCGCAGGCCCCGTCGTACGCTCATACGCGGTGACCGGGGGGCGGACCCAGCACACTGGCAGTGATTTCGACCTCATCGCCATTATCGAGTCCGCGGACGCGCTCCCAGCCGACACACTGGTGCTCGGACCGGAGCTCATCACCATCGTCGAGATCTGCAGATCCTCGCTCTCGGTGGCCGAGGTGGCCTCCGAGCTTGACCTGCCCGTCGGGATCGTCCGGGTTCTCCTGGGCGACCTGCTCGACCATGGACTGATCGTTGTACGCAGACCTGCGCCGGTGGCCCAATTCCCCAACGAGCGCATATTGAAGGACGTGATCGATGGACTCCATGCGCTCTGACAGCGCCATGGCGGTCAAGATCCTGGTCGCCGGTGGTTTCGGTGTCGGGAAGACCACTCTTGTCGGCACGGTCAGCGAGATCAGTCCCCTCCGTACGGAGGAGGCACTGACCGAGAAGTCGATCGGGATCGACGACACCGCCTTCGTGCAGCAGAAGACCACCACCACAGTGGCGATGGACTTCGGCCGCATCACCCTGAAGACCGGGCTGTCGCTCTACCTGTTCGGTACCCCTGGCCAGGACCGCTTCTGGTTCATGTGGGACGAGCTGTGCCAGGGCGCCCTCGGCGCGGTGATCCTCGTCGACACCCGCAGGCTCTCGGACTGCTTCGCCTCGATCGACTACTTCGAACGGCGCGGGCTGCCGTTCATCATCGCGGTGAACTCCTTCGACGGAGCGCAGCGGCACGACCCGCGCGACGTGCGGATCGCCCTGGACCTCGACAACGAGGTGCCGATCGTCGTGTGTGACGTACGGCAGCGCGAGTCGGCCAAGGAGGCGCTGATCACCCTGGTGGAGCACGTCCTGTCCGCCATGTCCCGCCGCACCGCGTAGCCGTAGCCTCAGCCGTTGCCTCGCCGGACGCCGCCGGGTCGCCGCTCAACCGGCCACCCGGCGGTGCTCAGCCATGGGTGCGGAAGTCCTGGAAGTCGAAGCCGGGGGAGACCACGCAGCTCACCAGGACCTCCTCGGGGCCGGTGGGCCGGGCGGCCTGCCAGGTCCCCGCGGGGATGACCACTTGCGGATGCTGGCCATGCTCGACTCCGGGGCCGAGGGTGAGCTGCCGTTCCACCGCAGGCTCTGGACCGGTGCCGCCGAACAGCAGGGTCAGCGGGCCGCCGCGGTGCCAGAGCCACACCTCGTCGGAGCGGACCACATGCCACATCGACTCCTCGCCGAGCGGCAGCAGGAAGTAGATCCCGGTCGCGGCGGCCCGTTCGCCCGGGTACCCGTCAGGGGCGAACCGTACAGGCGTCTTCCAGGTCTCCCGGTACCAGCCGCCCTCGGGATGCGGGAGCAGGTCCAGGGTCTGCGCGACGGCGGGCCGGTCGAGTACGGCGGTGTGCGCGCCGTCCGGTCCACGGCGCAGGAACCGTACGGCCGAGACCTGCTCGCGGGAGAACACCGCAGGCAGCGGCATCCGCGACGGCGCCGGGTCCAGGGTCACCACGACCACCTGGCCCGAGGTGAAGGCCTCGTCGGCGACGGCGAGCACCGAGTCGTCATCAGGCGCCCACGCGCCTACCCGGATCGGATCGGCGAGCCACGC
>JAOPYM010000394.1 GCA_025964615.1 Actinomycetes bacterium | reverse complement strand
CTGATCCGCCGGTCGATGCTGATCGGCAGCGGTTCCGGGTTCCGGATCATCGGGTCGCGCTTCTCCCCGGACGCCCGGCGGTTGCGTGACTTCGCAGCCCGCAACCGGCTGCCGTACCGGTGGATCGTGCGCCGCTCGAATATTCGGTTAGGGGTCGTGACCTGCGGTTTCGATGCCGAGATACCGCCCGGGTTGAGAGCATCACGAGATGGTGTTCTCCCTGGTGTATCTGATCGTCCGGTGGTTGCTTGGTCTCGTGGTTGTCCTCTGCCGCGGTGAGGTGTCCAAGGACGTTGAGTTGCTCGTGCTCCGGCAGGAGAACGCTGTGCTGCGCCGTCAGGTCCCGCATCCCCGGTACGAGCCGGCCGACCGGCTCTGGTTCACGGCGCTGTCCCGGCTTCTGCCACGCTGTCGTTGGCCGGCGGTGTTCCCGCGCCCAGCCCGACAAGTCGTGAAAGATGTTCGAGACCGCTTCAATCGGCCCCCTCACCCTCACGATGGGCTACGGGCCGTAGATGCAGGACAAACCAGTCCCTGGCCAGGTGCGCCACCTGCTCCAGCGTGCCCGGCTCCTCGAACAGGTGGGACGCACCCGGCACGATCTCCAGGCGTGTCTCACCGGCCAGGCGTGACATCGCCTCGCGGTTCAGTTCGATGACGGCCGTGTCCTCGCCCCCGACGATCAGCAACGTAGGCAGGCGCACCCTGCCGAGGTACTCCCCGGCCAGGTCCGGCCGTCCCCCACGGGAGACGACCGCCTGGACGACGTCGGGCCGTACCGCGGCGGCGACCAATGCAGCGGCGGCGCCCGTACTCGCGCCGAAGAGCCCGACACCCAGGCCCGCGGTGCGCTCATCGGCCACGGTCCAGTCAGTCAGCGCCGCCATCCGTGTGGCGAGCAGGCCGATGTTGAACCTGAGCTCACCGGTCCAGACGTCTTGCGCCTCCTCGGCCGGCGTCAGCAGATCCGCCAGCACGGTGGCCAGGCCGGCGGCCTGTAGCTCCGCGGCGGCATAACGGTTGCGTGGACTGTGGCGGCTGCTGCCACTGCCGTGGGCGAACAGCACCACTCCCCGCGCCTGCTCGGGCACCACGACGTCGGCGTCCAGGACGACGCCAGGGATGGGAATCTGCAGGCTCTCCTCAACGACGTTCATCTGCCTCCTGTCAGCCACCACAGAACTAGACAGCGAAGGGATAGGTCTCCGGTGCCTCGCCGCGCTCCCATCGGGCGGTCCGCTCGAGCGGTTCCACCGCGCGGGTGTCGTCGATGTGGATGATGGCGTCGAACTGGTCTGCCACGCGGGCGTGGAAGTAGTGGCTCGGCCGCTCGGTCTGGGGCCGGTAGATGACGCCGATGGCCCGCTCCAGCCGGGCCGCGCGCAACGCCTCAGCCGCGGGCGGGGCAACCTCGAACCACACGAGGAACTCCTTGCTGCCCACCTCGTGGAACAGCTCCTCCACGCTGTCGGGCAGCGCTGGCCGCACCAGCTTGCGGTCGGCCGGCGCACCCCAGTCATCGGCCGCCGTGACCGTGCCGGTGTAGGTGGTGAATCCGATCAGCCGGCAGTCCCCGGGGTGGCGTTCACGGACCAACTGGCCGACGTTCAGCTCGCCTCGCGAGCCCATCTCAGTGGCCCGCGCATCGCCGAGGTGGGAGTTGTGCGCCCACACCACGATCTTCGCGGGTTCGCCCCGTACTCGGCCCAGGTGGTCGGCAAGCGCTTCCAGCGTGTCGACCATATGCTGGTCCCGCAGGTTCCAGGAGGCAACTTGCCCGCCGAACATCTCCCGGTAGTACTGTTCCGCGTTCTGCACCGTGACGGCGTTGCGCTCCGCGTAGAACAGCTCGTCCTCGGCGAGCAACCCGTCCTGTTTCGCATACTCGTAGGCGTGCCGCTGCAGGTCGACGAGTTGTTCGACCACTTCCTGTTCACATGATTCACCGGCCCCGAAGGCCGCCGCGAACCCGTAGGACTGACCGTCATCGCCGCTGGGGTGGTCGAAACACGAGTAACGCTCTCGCGCCCTTGCCGCGGCCCGCGGGTCGACCCGCTCCAGGTAGGAGATCACCTCCTCCATGGACTGGCGCAGGCTGTAGAGGTCCAGCCCGTAAAAACCCGCCTTCCGCGACTCCTCGTCGACACGGTCATTGTGCTCGCGCAGCCATCCGGCGAAGTCCAGCACGACCGTGTTCCGCCACATCCAGGTCGGGAAGCGCTGGAAGCCGCGCAGTGCCTCCTCAGCGGTCGCGTCGTCGCTTCGGCCGCGCACGAACCGGTTCACCCGGTAGGCGCCCGGCCAGTCTGCCTCGACCGCCACCCCGCAGAAACCCCTCTGCTCGATCAACCGTCGGGTCATCTGAGCCCGCGCCGCGTAAAAATCAGCGCAGCCGTGCGATGCCTCACCGATCAGCACCAGCCGCGCATCGCCGATCATGCCGAACAGGGCCTCGTCCGGGGGCACCCCGTCCTCGACGGTCGCGGCCGACATCCGGACCACCGCCACCTGCGAAGGGGGACCGCCGCTGCCGCGTCCGCCGACTGTCACTCCGGCCGCAGCGCGGAGCAGATCACGGACTTCCTCATCAGTGGTCTGGGCGAAGTCCCAGTACGATGCGCCGACGGCGAAGAAAGGCGACGGCGTCGTAGCGCACACCACCTCGTCGACCTCGAGCCGAAGCTGCTCACACGTCGAACTCGGCGCGGCCGGCACGGCCACCACGATGCGGCTCGGCTCCAGCCGCCGCAACGCCAGAATCGCGGCGTGCATGCTCGATCCCGTCGCCAGACCGTCATCGACCAAGATCACGATCATGCCGGACACGTCCGGCATGGGCCGACCCTCGCGGTAGGCCTGCTCCCGGCGAACCAGTTCGCGGCCCTCCCGCTCGGCGACTCTCCGGATGACGTCCGAATCGATGCCGAACCCGATCACGACATCCTCATTCAGCACGACCACCCCGCCACTGGCGATCGCGCCCATCGCAAGCTCCTCCTGCCCAGGAACCCCGAGCTTGCGCACCACGAACACGTCCAGCGGCGCGTCCAGTGCGGTGGCCACCTCATGGGCCACCGGCACCCCACCCCGCGGCAAACCCAGTACCACGACGTCGGCACGGCCGCGGTAATGCTCCAAAAGACCGGCCAGCACTCGGCCCGCGTCTCGGCGATCATGGAAAACAGGCTCGGACATGGTCGTCACCGCCGATCCCACAGTGTGAGTCCACGTCGCGGGATCCCGCTGCAGCGCTGCCGTCGGCGGACCCGCGACCTGCTGTGCTTCCAACCCTACGCGCTGCTCCAGAAGACCTGCGACCGGCGTGGAAGGGCCCGCGACATGCGGAAGATGTGATCAAAGAATGCGTGTGTCACGACCGTGGAGAGGAGCTTGATGTAGGCAGAGCTTCTTGATGCGGTGCTGCGTGGATGATGAAGGATGTTGGCCCTTCGGAGCCGCCCTGCGGGGGGAGGCTTCAAACCGCCTGGGGCCTCAGCGGACTGTTCCAGGACCCGCCCAGCGCATCAACGAGGACGGCGCTCCAGGCCGCTCAACAGGCGGCCAGCGGCTTGACAGGTCAGAACATCCGACAGATGACCGAGCTCGCTCACGCGGTAGAGGGACTCCAGAAAGGCGTGCTCACCGACTACATCGCGAATCTCGATCTCCAAGGAAGAAGCCTTGCGATCTTCGACGTCGATCCCGACGAAGAGCACGAACGTCCCGAAGACGAAGACCTTGACCGCTAACTCTGGCAAACGGCGGGGGACCTCGACGTCGCCCTGGTCTCGCTCACGATTCGCCGTGCACTCACAGAGATCTCCTTCGTCGTCAGGACGCTGTGTGGATCAGCTCGTGGTGATCGACTTTGACCGCTGTTCGAGCAGCCGCCGTGCCCTTGCCGGCGGGGTCGGCCAGCGAGTTGTCTCGGCTGGTGGGGTAGAGGTGTCCTATGGGGAGGGGACTGCCGCGCTATCCGCCGATGCTCGCTGAGCTCGGCCAGTTGCCCGGCGACGACGAGCGGTGGGCGCACGAGGTGAAGTGGGATGGTGTCCGCGGGGTGCTGTACGCGGATCCTTGTGGCGCGGACGGTGTGCGGATCATGTCGCGCAACGACAAGGACACCACCGCGGCGTGGCCGGAGCTGCAGGCCCTGGCCGCCGCGGTGTCCCGGCGAATGGTGCTGGACGGCGAGATCGTCGC
>JAOPYM010000346.1 GCA_025964615.1 Actinomycetes bacterium | reverse complement strand
GGCGCTCATGACGCACCCAGCCCGTCGGAGACCTGCACGTTCTCCGACCGGAGTTCAAGGCCGGCCGCGGCCGCCGCCTCGATGAGCAGGGCGGCGAAGTCGTTCTCGCGATGTCCCCGGCCGACCGTGTCCTGGACGATCTGGTGGGTCAGGGCCGCGACCGGCATCGGCACCTCCAGCTCCCGGGCCGCGGCCAGGCCGAGGTCGAAGTCCTTGCGCAGCAGGACCGGGGTGAAGGTCGGGGTGAGATCCAGGTTGACGAAGGCGGGTGTCTTGTAGCGGGTGAAGGTCGAGCCCATCACCGAGTCGTTGAGGAACTCCAGGAACGCCGCACGCGGCACCCCGCCCTTCTCGGCCAGCACGGTGATCTCCGCCAGCGACTGGGTGACGACGCCGAGGAAGATGTTGTGGGCGAGCTTGACCAGCCGGGCCACCTCGCCCTCGCCCGCGTAGGTGA
Organism: Actinomycetes bacterium; assembly: GCA_025964615.1. Lineage (GTDB taxonomy): Bacteria > Actinomycetota > Actinomycetes > Streptosporangiales > Streptosporangiaceae > RYN-227. Next base: position 16,093 of record JAOPYM010000346.1, on the reverse strand, counting down.
CGGCACGGGCCATGCAGCCCAGCAGCCCGGCGACCTCGTCGAAGGCCTCTCTCGGCCCGGAGGCGACCAGCGAGAGCTTCCCGGCCTTGACGACCTTGGCGTTGCCGGAGACCGGCGCGACCAGGAGACTCGTGCCGATCTTGGCCGCCTCGGCGCGTACCTCCGCGGAGGCGGCGGCCGACACCGTGGAGCAGTCCACCAGGATGCGCGGCGCCCGATCCTGCCGCAGCACCCCGCCGTCGCCGGTGGTGACCTGGACGAAGTCCGCCGACGCGGACACCATCGTGAAGACGATGTCGCAGTGGGCCAGGTCGCCCGGGCGGTCCACGATCACGGCGCCGTACTCGGTGAGCGGCTCGGCCTTGGCGCGGGTGCGGTTGTAGACGGTGACGGCATGCCCGGCCTTCAGCAGGCGGGCGGCCATCGCGTACCCCATCCGGCCGCAGCCGATCCAGCCGATCGTGGGCGAGGTGCTCATTCGGTCCCCCCGGGGGTCGTGGTGGTGGTGACAGGGCGCGCTGCGGCGCCGAGGTAGAGGCGGGCCACTTCGGGGTCGGCGAGCAGGGCCTGCCCGGTACCGGTGAGCCGGACCATTCCGGCCTCCAGGACCACGCCCCGGTCCGAGGCGGCCAGCCCGGACCTGGCGTTCTGCTCGACCAGCAGCACCGTGCGGCCGTCGGCCGCTAGCTGCCCGACGGCCTCGAAGACCAGGCGGCGGGACTTGGGATCGAGCCCGATGGACGGCTCGTCGAGCAGAATCAGCTTCGGGTCGAACAGCAGGGTGCGGGCCAGCTCGACCTGCTTCTGCTCTCCGCCCGACAGCGACCCGGCGTGCGCGGTGCGCCGCTGGACGACGATGGGGAACAACCCGGCGACGGTGTCGATGCGGCTCTTCAGCGCCTTGGTGTCGCGCTTGAGGTAACCCGCCATCAGCAGGTTGTCCCATACCGTCATCGCCGGGAACAGGCTGCGGTCCTGCGGTACGTGCACGATGCCGCGCAGCAGTTTGGCCTTCGGCCCGAGCCCGGTGACGTCGTCACCGCAGAAGAGCACCCGGCCCGTCTTCGGCCGGAGCAGGCCGCTGACCGCCTTGAGCACGGTCGACTTGCCCGCTCCGTTGGGCCCGATGAGGCAGGTCACGTCCCCTTCGGACACGTTGAGGTCGACACCCTTGAGGATGTCTCCCGCGCCGTACCCGGCGACGATGCTGTCCAGATTCAGCAACGCGGTCATCATTCCCCCAGGTAGGCGTCGAGGACCCGTGGGTCGGACTGCACGTGCTCCGGCGTACCGGAGGCGATCGGGCAGCCCCGATCGAACACGATCACCGGATCGCAGAGCCGCATCACGAACTGCATGTCGTGCTCGACGACCAGGAACGTCGTCCCCGCCGCGTGCCGGGCCCGGATGTGGGCCTCCATGGTCTCGATCAGGATCGGGTTGACCCCGGCCGTCGGTTCGTCGAGCAGCACCAGACGGGGGTCGCTCATCAGCAGCGCCGCGAACTCGAGCAGCTTGCGCTGCCCCCAGGACAGTTCGGCGGCGAGCAGGTCGCCGACCCGGTCCAGGCGGAACTCATCCAGGAGTTCCGCGGCGCGGACCCGGTCGGCCCGCGAGACCCGCTGCCGGAAGAGCCCTGCGAAACTCCAGCCCCCGGCGACGACGAGGTTCTCCAGCACGGTCAGCTCGGGGAACACCCGGGCCTGCTGGAACGTGCGGGAGAGCCCTCGCTGGTAGAGCCGGCCGGGACTCATCCCGGTGACCTCCCGGCCGCTGAAGCGGACGGCGCCGGAGTCTGCGGGCAGGCAACCGGTGACCAGGTTGAAGACCGTGGTCTTGCCGGACCCGTTCGGGCCGATGAGGGCGGTGACGGTCCCCTCGTCGACGGTGAACGAGCAGCCGTCGACGGCGGTCACGCCGCCGAACCGTTTGGTGAGGTCCTCGACCTCGAGCAGGACGCTCATACGCGTGCGCCTCCCTGTCCATCGTGTGCCAGACCGAGCTCTGCCGCCGCTGTGCGCGGAGCCGGATCGGCCGCCGCGATCAGCCGTCTGCGGCGCCGCAGGTGGGTGAGGGTCGGCAGGATGCCGCGCGGCAGGAACCGCATGATCAGCAGGAACACCAGCGCGTACGCGATCAGGTAGAGCTGGCTGCCGCCGAGTTCGTACGCGAGGTACTGCTGCGCGGGGACCAGCACGACCGCGCCGATCACCGGCCCCCACAGGGTGCCGCGCCCGCCGAGGAAGGCCATCAGCACCATGCCGATGGTGATCAGCGGGTCGAAGGCGAACTGCGGGTAGACGAAGTCGACGTAGTACGCCCACACTCCGCCGATCATCGCGGTGATCCCGACACTGACCGAGAAGGCCAGCAGCTTGACGCCGGTGACGTGCACCCCGATGCCGCGCGCCTTGTCCTCGTCGGCCCGTACCGCGGCCAGGGACAGCCCGATCTTCGACCGCTGCGAGTACCACCCCGCGCCCATCGCGACCAGCAACAGGACGGCCATCGCGTAGTAGAAGGGACGCTCGAAGTTCGCGACGTCGAACGGCGGGACCGCCACCCCGGCCCCCTGGGCTCCCCCAGTGAGGCTGCGGAGGTTGAGCGCGAGGGTCTGCGCCACGAACAGCAGGGTGATGGTGACGATCGCGAACACGTCGGCCCGGGTGCGCATTGCGATCGCGCCGATCGGCAGGCCGATCAGCCCGGCCACCACCGCGATCCCCGGAAGGATCGCGAACGGCAGCAGCCCGTTGGACAGGTTGTGCGTGTTCGGGAAGATCAGTGCGACGGTGTACGCGCCGAAGCCGAAGAACGCCGCGTGACCCAGCGAGGGGTAACCGGCGAAGCCGCCGATCAGGTTCCACGATGAGGCCAGCGCCGCGTACATCACTGTGAAGACCAGCATGCTGACCACCCAGTGCTGCGGCAGCGCCAGCGGGAGTACGGCCAGCACGACGGCCAGCACTCCCGCACGGGACAGCCCGCCGCGCGTCACAGCGCACCTCGCAGGACCGTGCCGAACAGGCCGCGCGGCCGGATCAGCAGTACGGCGAGGAGCACCACGAAGAAGGTGAACTGGCTCCAGGTCGGCGACCAGGCGACCGCCACCACCGACGACGAGACGCCGATGATCACGCCCGCGACGACCGCGCCGCCCAGGCTGCCGAGCCCGCCCAGGACGACGACCGACAGGAGCTGGGAGATCAGGTCATAGTGGCTGCCCGCGTTGAACGGGTAGATCAGCCCGAACACCGAACCGGCCGCCGCAGCGGTGGCGGTGCCGAGCCCGAAGCCGAGCGCCCTGATCCTGGCCGGTTCGACACCGAGCAGCCGGGCCGCCTCCGGGTTCTGCACTGTCGCCCGTACCGCCCGGCCGAACCGGGTGCGATGCAGCAGCAGGTAGAGCAGCCCGAGCACCCCGACCGACAGCAGGAAGGCATACAGCCGTACCGCGCTGACCTGGTAGCCGCCGACGGTGAATGAGGTGTTGGCGTAGGAGGCGTTGATGCTCCGGTAGCTGGTGCTGTAGACCACCGACAGCACGCCCTCGACCGCCAGGGCGATCGCGAACGTCACCAGGATCGACAGCTCCGCGGCGTCCTCGCGGCGCAGTTGCCGCAGGAACAGCCACTGCACCGCTACGCCCAGGCAGAACATCGCCGGGGTGGTGATGAGGACGGCGAGGAACGGGTCGATCCCCGCCGAGGTGAACAGGGTGTAACTGAGGTAGGCGGAAAGGATCACCATGGCGCCCTGCGCCAGGTTCACCACTTTCATGATTCCGAAGATGAGCGTCTGGCCGCCCGCCATCAGCGCGTAGACGCCGCCGGTGAGGATGCCCAGGATGACGCCCTGGATGATCGTATGCACGAGCTACCCTTCAGCCATTCCAGGCGGGCTTGGTGAGCAGTGGGGTGTGCTTGGCGGTGGCTGCCGGGAACACCGGGAGCAGCTGGTGGTCGATCCACTGCACGAGGTGGAACGTTCCCTTCGGCGAGCCGTCGGCGTCCCACGAGAGGGAACCGAGCAGGGTCGGCCAGGCGCCGGAGTGCAGCGTCGAGATGATCGTGGCGTTGTCGACCTTGCCGGTCTTGGCGGCGACCTGTTCGAGCAGCTGGCCGCAGGCGTACGCCTCGGCCGAGTTGGTGTCGATCTGCTGCCCGGTGCCGCCGTACTTCTTGGTGTACTCGGTGGTGAACTGGGCGCTGCCCGGTTCGGGGGATCCGTCGAACCAGTCGCCCGCCGAGAAGATGCCCGCGGTGTTGTTCGCGCCGACCTTGTCGGGGAACTCGACCGGCGAGTTCGCGCCGTTGGACATGAACATGAACTTCGGGCTGTACTTGAGCTGGATCAGTGCCTTGACCTGCTGGTACGCGTCGGTGGACTGGCTACCGGAGACGATCACGTCGGGGTTTCCGGCGATCGCCTTGGCCATGACCGGGGTCAGGTCGGGGGCCTCGGCCGGGTAGAGGCCCTGGTAGACGGTCTTGATCCCCGCGGCCTCGAACCGGGCGCGGATCGCGTCGGCGATCGGTGCCGAGAACGGGTCGTCGAGCGAGGGGTACGCGGCGGTCTTCGGCCGCTGGGCCGCGGGCAGCGACAGAATGTAGTCGGCGAAGACCTGGCCGGAGGCGACCACCGGAGCGGGCTGCACGAAGAACAGGTTGTTCAGGTGCTCGGCGAAGACCTTGGGGCCACCGCCGGCGGGCTCCAGGAAGGAGAAGCCGAACCTCTTGGCGATCTGCCCGGCCGGTGCGGTGAGCAGGCTGGAGAACGGCCCGAAGACCAGGTCGACGTGGTCGCGGGTGATCAGGTTGGTGTAGTTGGTGACCACCTGGGTGGGGCTGGACAGGTCGTCGACGACCTTGATCGTGACCTTCTTGCCGAGCAGCCCGCCGGCGGCGTTGATGTGGTCGGCCCAGAGCTGGTAGCCGCGCTGCGCCGCCTTGCCCGGGTCTGCGAAGTCGCCGGTGAGCGACAGCGAGACCCCGATGGTCAGCGTCTTGGACGCGCCGCCTGCGGAACCGTGCGACCCGCCGCAACCGGCGAGGACCAGCCCCGCCGCGCAGGCGAGGGCGGAGACCTTCACTCCGCGCCTATGTGATCTTCCCCGTGGGGACAAACGCTTACTTACGTCCACCGTGGTCGTTCCTCTCGTGTGACGAACGTGGGGGCCGTGGACCCTGCGATGTGATCGCCGTCATAGCCGCAATCGATTGCCGTGACGTTAGATCCTGGTTACGCCAAATGTCAATGGGCCTGCCCAGTAACGACCGCAATCGATTGCCTTCGTGGCGATCGGCGGCCTATGCTGCTCCCGTGACAGTGACACTGCGCGACGTGGCCAGGTTCGCCGACGTACATCCCGGCACGGCCAGCAAGGCACTGAACGAAGCGACCCGCGACCGGGTCGCCCCGGCCACGGTGCGCCGCGTCCTGGAGGCCGCGGAGCGCCTCGGCTACCAGCCGAACACGTTCGCGCGCGGCCTGCGCACCCGCCGTTCCTACGCCGTCGGCGTTGTGCTGCCCGACCTGACGAACCCGCTGTTCCCACCCATCGTGCGGAGCGTCGAGAAGGTGCTCGCCGCCGCCGGGTACACGACGCTCATCGTCGACACCGACAACGACCCGGCCACCGAGGAACGGCTGATGACGATGCTGCGGGCGCGGCACGCCGATGGCTTCATCATCGCCACCGCGCGCCGCGAGCACCCGGTGGCCGAAGCCGGTGACCTCGTCCCGATGGTGCTGGTCAACCGGCTCACCGAGGCCGCCCTGGTGCCCGCCGTCGCGGGGGACGAGGCGGCCGGCATCGGCACGGCCGTCGAGCATCTGGTCTCGCTCGGGCACCGCCGGATCGGCCACCTGGCAGGACCGCAGGACCTGTCCACCGGATTCGGCCGCTACCGCGCGTTCCTCGACGCCACCCAGCGGCTCGGTCTGGCCTCGGCGGACTGCCCGATCTCGTTCGCCGACTCCTACAGCGAGGCCTCCGGGTTGCGGGCCGCGCGGGAGATGCTCGCCGCGGCGCCGACGGCGATCGTGGCGGGCAACGACCTGATCGCGCTGGGCTGCCTGGACGCCCTGGCCGAGGCGGGACTGAAGTGCCCCTCGGACGTCTCGCTGGTCGGGTTCAACGACATGCCGATGCTCGCCAGGCTCAACCCCCCGCTCACCACCGTCCACCTGCCGCAGGAGGAGATCGGCACCGAGGCGGCGCGGCTGCTGCTCGACCGGATCGCCCGGCCGGACGGGCCCGCAAAGCGGCTGCTGCTGCCCTGCCACCTGACCGTGCGAGGTTCGACCGCCCGGCCCCGCTGAGGCTCAGCCCCGATGCGGCGCGGCCCAGCCGTGCTGCTTCATGAGGACGGCCGCGACCTCCGCGAAACGCCGCCCGTCGAGCACCGATCCCTCACGCCGGATGTCGTTCTCGTTCAGCTCGAAGATGCGGTCGAGCCGCAGGTAGGAGGGCCGGTCCTCGCGATCCCAGGCACCTGAGCCGAGAGCATGCCACTCATAGGAGTCCTCGTGCTCACGGCTCGAGAGCATCAGCGCGAGCAGCCTGCGCCCGTGCCGGCCGACGACGAGCAGCGGCCGGTCCTTGCCCCGGGCCGGATCCTCCTCGTAGGGCACCCAGGCCCAGACGATCTCCCCGGGGTCCGCGAGCCCGTCCAGGTTCGGGGAGTACTCCAGCTTCGCGGCCTGTTCGACGGAATGGACTTCGTGAACCGCGCCGTGCGCCGGCCGCGGCTTCTCTCCAAGATCATGCACGAGCGCACCCTATCGGGCGAAGACCCTGGTCTGTTCCGGTTCACCTGGGTTAGCTTCGGTGGCATGACGTCGGCCGTCGCGGTCCTCACGGTGCTGTTGGTGGCCTCGCTCTGCGCCCTCGTCCTGCTCTGGCACAGCCGCTCGCCGCGTGACTTCGGATCTCCCGCCGAACGGGCCGTCTTCGAGGCGTTCCACACCGCGTCACTGGCGGCGCCGCCGTTGCGTGCCGGGCTGACCCCGGTGGCCGCACGGAAGGCGGCGCGGCATCTGCGGGTGCTGTTCGGCGGTGACGGCCTCGCGCTCACCGACTGCGAGCGACTCCTCGCCTTCGACGGTGCCGCCGAGCACCACGCCGCCGGGACACTCGATCACGCGCGGCCGGTGTTCGAGACCGGCAGGATCCTGGTCGCCGGGCCCGAGGAGGTGGCGTGCGGCCGGTTCGAGTGCCCCGTGCGCCACGCGGTCGTCGCGCCGCTCACGGTCGAGGACCGGGTCGTCGGGTCCCTGGTGGTGTTCAGCGCCAGCGCTTCGGCGGGGCTGGTCCGGGCCGCCGCCGAAGTCGCCCGCTGGGCGTCGGGCCAGCTGGAGCTCGCCGAGCTGGACAGGTCGAAGACCCGGGTGGCCGAGGCGGAGGTAAAGGCACTGCGGGCCCAGATCTCCCCGCACTTCATCTATAACGCGCTGACCGCCATCGCCTCGTTCGTGCGGACCGACGGGGAGCAGGCACGGGAGTTGCTCCTCGAGTTCGCGGACTTCGCCAGGTACGCGTTCCGGCGGCCCGGCCACTTCACCACGCTCGCCGAGGAGCTGGGGGCCATCAACCAGTACCTGATGCTCGAGCGGGCCCGGTTCGGGGACCGGCTGCACGTGACGCTGCGGGTGGCGCCGGAGGTGCTGCCGGTGGCGATCCCGTTCCTGTGCCTGCAGCCGCTGGTGGAGAACTCGGTCAGGCACGGCCTGGAGGGGGCGACCGGCGGCGGGCACATCACGATCATCGCGGAGAACGTCGGCGCGGACGCAATGATCAGCATCGACGACGACGGGCCGGGGATGGACCCGGAGTGGCTGCGCGCGCTGCTCGCCGGGAGTGACGACGCGACGGCCGGCGTCGGCCTGCGCAACGTCGACGCGCGGCTGCGGCAGGTCTTCGGTGAGGAGTACGGGCTGGTCGTCAAGACGGCGGTCGGCGCGGGCACCAAGGTGCAGCTCAGGGTGCCGAAATACCGGGCAGGGGTGTATCCGTCCTGAAAGTTCTACACTGCGATCGTGACCTTGGACAGGGACGCTCAGCGGGTCGAGGTGACCGTGCCCCGGCAGGCGGGCAGAACGGTGATCCGGCAGGGTTCGGTGATCAGGGACATCGACGAGCACACCGTGCTCGGCGACGTCTACATCCGGTCCCTGGCGCGGGCGCAGCTACGGCTTGCGCTGCTCGTGGTCGGTGCCGTGGTGGTCCTGCTCGGCGGGCTGCCGCTGCTGTTCGCGGTGGCCCCGTCGATCGGTACGGTGCGGCTCCTGGGGATCGATCTGCCGTGGCTGCTGCTCGGGGTCGCCGCGTATCCGGTGATGGTGGCGGTCGCCTGGTTCTTCGTCCGGCAGGCCGAGCACACCGAACGCGAGTACACCGACCTGGTCGAGCGGTCCTGACGGCGGGCCCGGCATGAACGAGGTCTCCAGCGGCATCGCCGTCGCCCTTGTCATCCTCGGCACTCTGGTGCTCGGCATCTACGGTCTGCGGGTCTCCCGTACGACGTCGGACTTCTATGTGGCGTCGCGGACCGTACCGCCGCGGTGGAACGCGGCGGCGATCTGCGGGGAGTACCTGTCGGCGGCCTCGTTCTTGGGGGTCGCCGGCCTGGTGCTCGCCTACGGCGTGGACATGCTCTGGTATCCGGCCGGGTTCACCGCCGGGTACGTCATCCAGCTCGCCCTGGTCGCGGCACCGCTGCGCCGGTCAGGCGTGTACACCCTGCCCGACTTCGCCGAGTGGCGCCTGGAGTCCCTGGTGGTCCGCAGGCTGGCCAGCGTCATGGTCGTCGGCATCGGCTGGCTGTACATGATGCCTCAGCTCAAGGGCGCCGGGCTCACCCTGTCCACCGTCGCCGGGACCCCGCTGTGGGCGGGCGCCGGGGTCACCGCCGCGGTCGTGGCGACGAACGTGGTGGCCGGGGGGATGCGCAGTATCACCTTCGTGCAGGCGTTCCAGTTCTGGCTCAAGCTGACGGCGATCGCCGTGCCCGCGGTGTTCATGCTGCTCGTCGTGAACGGCACGCACGGCCCGGCGGTCTCCCCCGGCGCGCGCTGGGCGCTTCCGCTGCGGCAGGGCGATCATCCGCTGTACGTCGCGTACGGCCTGATCGTGGCACTGTTCCTCGGCGTGATGGGCCTGCCGCACGTGGCCGTCCGGTTCTACACCAGCCCGGACGCCCGGGCCGCGCGGCGGACGTCGGCGGCCGTGGTCGGGCTGCTCGGCGTGTTCTACCTGTTCCCGTCGGTGTACGGGGTACTCGGCAGGCTCCGGGCCCCGGATCTGCTGGCCACCGGGCGTACCGACACCGTGGTGCTGATCCTGCCGGGCAGGCTGATCGGCGGGACGGCCGGGCAGCTGCTGACCGCCCTGGTCGCAGGCGGCGCGTTCGCCGCGTTCCTGGCGGCCTCCTCCGGGCTGACGGTGGCGATGGCCGGGGTCATCTCCCAGGACGTGCTGCTGCGGGGGGACGTGCGCAGCTTCCGGCTGGCCGCCGTACTCGCCTCGGTCATCGCGTTCGCCGGTTCGCTGGCCATCGGCAACATCCCGCTCGCCACGGTGGTGCAGATGGCGTTCGCGACCACCGCGTCCTCACTGTGCCCGCTGCTCGTGCTCGGGATCTGGTGGCGGCGGCTGACGGCCGCGGGCGCCGCGGCGGGGCTGATCTGCGGAGGCGGCGCCGCGCTGACCGCGGTCCTGGTGGCCGTGGGCGGCGGCCCCGCGAGCGGCTGGGGGCATGCGCTGCTGGCCTATCCGGCGGCGTGGACCGTACCGCTCGGCTTCGCCACGACGGTCGGGGTGTCGCTGCTGACCAGGCGGTCCGCACCCGCCGGCGTCGGCCGGATGATGGCACGGCTGCACACGCCTGAGGCGTTGCTGCGCCCATCGCGGTGAGGATCTGTTGACATTCCCGACACAATTCACCACGCTCAAGGGCAATTCCCCATCGGGCGGCGCGTCAGGAGCGACGATGGACGGTCTGCGGGTCCTTGCGATCGACGACGAACTGCCCGCACTCGATGACCTGGTCTATCTGCTGCGGTGCGACCCGCGGATCGGCGCGGTGGCCACCGCGCGGGACGGCGCGGGCGCGCTGCGCTGTCTGGACCGGGCCCTCGCGGACGGGCGGCCGATGGACGCGGTGTTCCTCGACATCCGGATGCCGGGGCTCGACGGCCTGGTACTCGGCCGGCTGCTCGCCCAGTTCGCCAGCCCGCCGAGGATCGTGTTCGTCACCGCGTACGAGGCGCACGCGGTCGACGCCTTCGAGATCAAGGCGGCGGACTACCTGCTCAAGCCGGTCCGCCCGCAGCGGCTGGGTGAGGCGATCCGGCGGGTGTCGGAGGGCCCCGCGAAACGGCCGGGCGAACCCGAGCGCGGGCCGGTCCCGCCCGCTCCGCTGCCCGTGGAGCTGGCCGGGCTCACCCGTTTCGTGGTCCCCGCCGACGTGCAGTACGTCGAAGCCCACGGCGACTACGTCCGGTTGCACACCGCCACGCAGACCCACCTGGTGCGCATCCCGCTCGCCGTACTCGAGGAGCGCTGGCGTGAGGCCGGGTTCGTGCGGATCCACCGCAGCCTCCTGGTCGCCCTCTCGCACATCCAGCACCTGCGCCTCGACTCCGGGCACTGCGCCGTACAGGTGGCCGGGGTGGAGCTGACCGTCAGCCGCCGGCACGTCCGCGAATTGCGGGACCTCCTGCTCCGCCGCGCGCACTGACCCGCCTGGTACACCTACCGCTCGGCCCATGAATCCGACCGTTCGCCGCGGCCACCCGCCGACGAGCGCAGCACGGGCGCGCCTCGCCGCGTGCCCGCCTCCCGACCGGCGACAGTGCGCACGGTCTGGGATGAGATGCAGATCACAGGCCCATCGGATTCGTCCCGAATGCGATGAACCGTCCCGAAGGTTCAGGAGGAGCCCCCATGACAGAGTCCCAGACCCAGTCCGCCGCCCCCGCGATCGCCGACCCGGCGCCGCTCGGACTGGCCGCCTTCGCCCTCACCACCTTCCTGCTGTCGGCGAAGAACGCGGACTGGACCCGCGGCACCGATGCCTGGCTCGGCTACGCCCTCGCCTACGGGGGCCTTGTCCAGTTGCTCGCGGGGATGTGGGAGTTCCGCAACCGCAACGTCTTCGGCGCCACCGCGTTCGGCACCTACGGCGGCTTCTGGATCGGCCTCGGGCTGTACATCCTGACCCTGCCGCACACCGCGACGCCCGCCCAGATCGGCAACGACCTCGGCTGGATCCTGCTGGCCTTCGCGATCTTCAACACGTACATGCTGCTGTGGAGCACGAAGATCAACAAGGCGGTCTTCGGGGTGTTCCTGACCCTGGAGATCACCGAGATCATCCTGTTCATCGGCAACTTCTCCTCCAGTACCGGCACCGTGAAGCTCGGCGGGTACATCGGCGTGCTGACCGCGCTGGTCGCCTGGTACGCCTCCGCCGCCGGGGTCACCAACGGGATGGGCGGCGGGCTCGGTCTGCCGGTCGGCACCCCGCTCGTCGCGGCGAAGGAGGCGACGGCGTGACCGACGACATCGCCGCGCTGTTCGTCGAGAACCGTTCCTATCCCCCGCCCGCAGACTTCGCCGCCACCGCGAACGCACAGCCGGAGATCTACGACCAGGACCCGGACGCGTTCTGGGAGCGGGCGGGCAGGGAGCGGGTGACCTGGTTCACGCCCTTCGAGCGGCTCAGCGAGTGGAACCCCCCGTATGCGAAGTGGTATATCGGCGGCACGCTCAACGCCTGCTACAACTGCGTCGACCGGCACGTCGAGGCCGGCGCGGGCGAGAAGGTCGCGTACTACTGGGAGGGTGAGCCGACCGGGGACCGGAGCGTGTTCACCTACGCCACGCTCCAGCAGAACGTGGTCAGGTTCGCCAACACGCTCAAGCGGCTCGGGGTCCGCAAGGGCACCCCTGTCGCGATCTACCTCGGAATGGTCCCCGAACTGCCGATCGCGATGCTGGCCTGCGCCCGCCTGGGCGCACCGCACACGGTCGTGTTCGGCGGATTCTCGGCCGAGTCGCTGTCCGGCCGGATGAACGACATGGGCTGCGAGGTCCTCGTCACGCAGGACGAGGCGTGGCGGCGCGGCCGGCCGGTGGCGCTGAAGCAGGTCGCGGACGAGGCCATGGCGTCCGCGCCGGGAGTGCATGGCTGCATGGTCGTCCGCCGGACCGGCGGCGAGGTGTCCATGCGCGAGGGCAGGGACGTCTTCTACCACGAGGCGTCCGCCGGGGAGAGCGACGATCCGGCGACCTGCCCGTGCGAGCCGATGGACGCCGAGGACCTGCTGTTCCTCATGTACACCAGCGGCACGACGGCCAGGCCCAAGGGCATCGTGCACACCACCGGGGGCTACCTGGTGGGGACCTCCGCCACCCATCACCACATCTTCGACATCAAGCCCGACACGGTGTACTGGTGCGCCGCCGACATCGGCTGGATCACCGGGCACAGCTACATCGTGTACGGGCCGCTGTGCAACCAGACCACCAGCGTGCTGTACGAGGGGACGCCCGACCAGCCCGACAAGGACCGCTGGTGGGAGATCGTCGAACGCTACGGGGTGACGGTGCTCTACACCGCCCCGACCGCGATCCGTACCCACATGAAGTGGGGGCCCGAGTACGCCGACCGCCATGACCTGTCGTCGCTGCGCCTGCTCGGCAGCGTCGGCGAGCCCATCAACCCCGAGGCGTGGGTCTGGTACCGGACGCACATCGGTGGCGGCAGGACGCCGGTGGTCGACACATGGTGGCAGACCGAGACCGGGATGATCCTCATCACCCCCCTGCCGGGGATCACCACCCTCAAGCCCGGTTCGGCGGCCCGGCCGTTCCCCGGGGTCGAGGCGGCCGTCTACAACAACGAGGGCAAGGAGGTCCCGCCGGGAGCCGGCGGGTACCTGGTCCTCAAGCGGCCGTGGCCGGCGATGCTGCGCGGGATCTTCAACGACCCCGACCGGTATGTGGAGACGTACTGGTCGCGGTTCCCCGGCGTCTACTTCGCCGGGGACGGGGCCAGGATCGACGCCGACGGCGATCTGTGGCTGATGGGCCGCGTGGACGACGTGATGAACGTCTCCGGCCACCGGATCTCCACCATCGAGGTGGAGAGCGCGCTCGTCGACCATCCCGAAGTGGCGGAGGCCGCGGTCTGCGGCCGGGCGGACGCCATAACGGGTCAGGCCATCGTCGCCTACGTGACGCTGAAGGGCGGCCTGGACGGTTCCCCGGACAAGCTCGCCGAACTGCGCGAGCACGTCGCCGGCAAGATCGGCAGAATCGCGATGCCCGCCAACATCGTCTTCACCCCCGACCTCCCCAAGACGCGCTCGGGCAAGATCATGCGGCGTCTGCTGCGGGATGTCGCCGACCACCGCAAGCTCGGTGACACCACGACGCTTGCCGACCCGGCCGTGGTCCAGGAGATCCAGGCCAGGGCCGCCGCCGGGGACGCCAAGGAGGAGTGACCCGTCAGTGCCCGGCCGGCTTCCCCGGCCTGATGAGGACGTCGGCCGGTGCCGGGAGGGTCGTGCCGTCCCGCAGCAGGACCGGCCCGACGGGCTGCGCCGCCGCCACCGGTGATGGTGGCGGCGGTTGCGGTCCCGGTGCCGGTTGCGGAGGTACGGGCAGGGTGATCGTGGTCCCGAACGCCGGTGGCGGCGGACTGAGCACGGGGTTCGCGGTGAGGTCGACGAGGTCGGCCAGGCCCTGGTCGGTGTCGACGCGCGGTACGCCGAGGCCGGGCAGGCCGAGGAGTTGCAGGCCGGTCTTGGTGAGGGTCACGTGCGAGCACCAGCGGTGGTCGATCCCCGGCTTCACGCGTCCCCCGAACATCAGCAGCGGCACCCTCGGCCCGTACGAGAGCTGCACTCCGTCGGCGGAGGTCTCCACGCTGGGGGTCGCGACGTGGTCGTCGTACCCGCCCCAGTCGTCCCAGGTCAGCAGGAACACGGTCGCGTCCCAGAGCCCGGCCGCCACCACCGCGTCGACCGCCTGCCAGATCACGTTCTGGCCGAGCGAGACGTCCGACGGCGGGTGCTCATCCAGCGGCGAGTCGTGCCACATCATCGACAGCGCGGGCATCGTCCCGGCGGCCACGTCCGCGACGAACTGCTTGGCGGCGACGATGTTCGGCGACCCGTTCAGCTGCGTGTAGAACTGCAGCGGATAGCCGGAGCTGCCCGTGTAGCCGCGCCAGGTCAGGCCGTGATCGGCGGCGTGCCCCGGCAGCGACGGCATGTCCCACAGGGGCTGCTTGCTGCGCGGCGGGTTGCGCAACGTCGGCGACTGCCCGCCGACGATCAGCAGATGGTTCGGCGTCGAGTTGGTGCCGAAGCCGGAGCAGTGGTTCTCCAGGAACGCCCCGGACGTGGCGAGCCACGCGTAGTACGGGAGCACGGCTGCGGTGTCGAACTGCACGTGGTCGCCGGTCGAGACACCGGTCAGCCACCGGTAGTACGCGTGCCGGTCGTGCGGCTGATCCGACAGCGGCGGATTCGGCGAGACCGGCCAGCCCGTGGCCACGTTCGCACCGTACGCAGCCATCGCGCCGAAGTAGTTGTCCGTGGTGTGGTTCTCCTGAACCATGATCACCACATGTGAGATCCCGGACATCGCAGGCCACCCCCATAGATGAGCGCATCACGGGCGTACCCCCGCGAAAACCCTCACAACACCCGTCATCGTGACCGGGTCCGGTCACATCTCGCCGAGCGCCTGCTCGATCATGAAGAGCGAGTCCGCAGGCGACAGCGCGACCTCTTCGAGCTGCCCGAAGTGGTCGTCGAGCTCGATATAGGACTTTGACGTCCTCCCCGCCGTGAACGGCGGGGACTCCTTCCATGCCGCTCATGCGGCACTCCGGTGGGTTCCTGCTTCATCGACCTGCGCCACCCCAGAGGGTGGTCTGTACCGGGGCGGGGCGACCTTCGGCCCCTTCCGCTTGCCGGTGACGCTGGCGAAGAAGTTCCGATAGGCCATGTTCAGGTCCGCGAGCGCCTGCTGAAGGACCACCGCTGAGACCTCGGCCAGCCATGCCTGTTCGGGGGTCTTCTTCGCCTCGGTGATCAACGCCTTCGACAGGTCCCCGTCGGAGATGTACCCAAGCCCGTTCTCGTGCGCTTCAGTCCTCATGCGCAACCCGTCGTTGAACACGACGCGAGCGCACCCGAACGCGCGAGCCAGCGACTCGCACTGGGCCGGGGTCGGGTAGAGGCGGAAGTTGTACCGGAGCTGCACACCATGATTCTACACTTGGGTTATGGGTGAACACGGCGATATCAGGACCGGTCGGCACTGTGTTTTCGTGCTCCACGCACACTTGGTCTTCGTGACGAAATACCGGCACAAGGTGTTCACCGGCGACCACCTGACCCGCATGGAACAGATCATGCGCGATGTGTGCGCGGACTTCGAGACCGAGCTGGCAGAGTTCAACGGCGACAACAACCACGTCCACCTGCTGGTGAACTTCCCGCCGAAGGTCGCGCTGTCCAAACTGGTCAACTCGTTGAAGGGTGTGTCGTCGCGCCGGATGCGCCAGGAGTTCCCCGAACTGGCCCGCCACTACTACCGGGCGAACAAGCTGTGGTCCGGGTCGTACTTCGCCGGATCTGTCGGTGGTGCGCCCATCTCAGTGCTGCGCCAGTACATCGAGCAGCAGAACCGTCCGGGTTAGGACACGCTCGGGCCTGAAGGCCCTCCCGCGCGGGCCTTCACCCCCGGCCTGAAGGCCCGAGCACTGGCCCGCAATCCGGTAGCACCGCACCACGGCGCAGGCGCTTCAAACGCTACCGCCGGCCGTTGAGGTACGGCGGAGGTCGTCGATGGCCGCGAGGAGCCGGGCGCGCTGGCGTGGCCCGAGACCGGCGACCCGGTGGTCCGCGGTCAGCTCCGCGTGATCCAGCAGGACGGCGGCCGTGGCCGCCCCGATTCCGCGCAGCGTCTGGAGTACGGCGGCGACCATGGTCAGGCCGATGGCCGGATCCTCGGACTCCAGGACCTGCTCCACGGTGACCCTGCCCGACGCAAGTGCCACCAGGGCCTGGC
>JAOPYM010000343.1 GCA_025964615.1 Actinomycetes bacterium | reverse complement strand
ACCGGAAGGACGGCTCTAACGATCTTGCCGTCGGGCTGGGGGTGGAAGCTGAGGTCAGCGAGCGCTGTGACAACGGTCAACCCGAACCCGCCGTCATCTCCCCCACCGCGCCTGACCGGCATCGTCGAAGCTGCGTCCCGTACATCGAGCGATGGTCCTCGGCACTGACCGCTGACCTCCTTTCGCCACCCGTACCCCATCCCCCGAACACACGCGGCTAACGGGGGCAAGGCACACGTCACCCCCCGGAAGGGCGAAGGCTCCCGTCGGCCAGACCATCGGTGATGGAACGAGCCATCTCCTCGCTGAGCTCCACCGTCCTTCGCAGCGCGGATCTGAAGCCTTCCAGCTGGCGGAAGGTCTCCCCATACACCCGCTGCTCCTCGATGGGCAGCACCGGAACCTCTGCCCGGCGGACATCCACCCGATATGAGGTCGATATCGAGCTGTAGTGGCGCAGGTTGCGTGAACCTCGCAGGATGCCGGCGAGAAAGTGCGGGGCGATCCTCTCCGGGTCCGGCCGTATGACATGGATGTGACGTCCTACGACTGCACCCCCCTGCTCGTCCACGTGAGCGACCGGGGTGCGTACGAGCGCGGGCACGAGTACATCACCGGGCTCGGTCAGCGGCAGCCCCGCGTTCCTGTCGTTCAAACGCGCGGAGGGCGGGTTCCCGCTGACCACGTCCTGGGCTGTGAGCACCGGCGGGCCTTCCCCGGCCTCGCCGTAGGCCCGGAGCTGATGGGCCGAGATCACAGTGAGGGCACCCGTCCGCGCCAACTCGGCGATCGAGATCAGCGGCCTGGGCCCAGCGCCCGCTTCAATCTCCGGGACGAGTCCCGTCACCGCCGACAGGAGACTCAGAAGATCGCCCCTGGCGCCGATCATCTCGACGGCGGACGGGACCTCGGCCGCCTGCGACACGAATCGGGTCGGTGTGAGGTCGATCTCGTCGTCGAGCAGGTCGATGATCCGTACCGCTTTACTCACTCCCGGCTCATCAAGCTCCCCTTCCGGGTCCCGCTCGAACCGGCGCCACTCCCGTACGGCGATATCGGCGAAGTCGTCCTGACCGGCGTCCACCATGAGTACCTGGCCGGGCGGCCGGGCCGAACCGCCGGGTTTCTGGAGGATCCACAGCGACAGTCCCACCGCCATGTTCGGCACCGCACCCAGCGGAAGCCCGATGACCGCGCGCAGCGCGCCCCTTCGCAACAGCTGGCCGCGGATCCGCCGCCCGGATTTCCGGTTGGCCGCCGCCGGCGGCATCAGCATCACCACCGTGCCACCCGGTCCGACATGAGCGAGGGCGTGCTGGACCCAGGCGAGCTCGGACTCCATCCGGGGCGGCAGACCGTACTCCCAGCGCGGGTCCGCGGTCAGCTCCTCATAACCCCAGTTGCGGTCGTTGAACGGTGGACTGCCGGCGACGAAGTCCGCTTGGATGCCCGGGAACGCGTCGTCCCTCAGCGCGTCACCGGCGCGGATGTCGGCGCTCTCGGTACGAAGCGCCAGCCGCAGGGCGGTCAGCCTGGAAGTGGGGGCGTCGAGCTCCTGGCCCAGCAGCCCGGTGACCTTGTCGAAGTGGTCCAACGCGCCGATGAGCAGGCCGCCCGATCCGCAGGCCGGGTCAAGGACAGTCCGTACGCCCGGGCCGGCGAATCGCAGCATCAGGTCGGTCACCGGCCTGGGGGTGTCATAGATTCGCCGGGAGCTCAGCTCAAAGTAGCGCGTACGCAGAAACTCGAAGGTCTCCCTGGCCCCTTTGCCCCCGGCGAGCTCGGCAAGCGCCCGTGCCAGCGGAACGCTGTCGACGGCCAGTCGTTCAGGAAAGGCCTTATCACCAACGATCCGTTCGGCGACGATCCGTATCCTTCCCGGCAGTCCACCGGCGACCTGCTCGTCGGCCTGTTCGGCAAGCTCCGCCCATGCCTCGGGAGCGCGTTGCAGAAAGAGCAGGAACGCGCCGGCGAACACCATGACGTCGGAGAGCCGCGCGTCGTCGACGACCTGCCGTAGGTCCTGCCAGATCTGCTCCTCGACCGGAGCGGACTCCAGCTTTCCCTGCTCTCGCAGCCAGCCCTGGATCTCCTGTAGAGAGAAGCTCGGGCTGCTCCCGGTTCCGCCCACGGGTTGGGGGAAGTCGTCATGGCGGCGCCGCCAGTTGCTCACAGCGGCGCGACCGACCCCGGCCAGCCGGGCGATGTCTGCGGCGGTCACCGTCGCGTCATTCTGCACACGACCACGCTACCTGCCGAACGACGAAGTCTCACGAGATGTCCAGGAAAATGTTGGTCGATCGAGTTCACACGTGCTTTACTGGACACCGTCGACGGGAGGCCCCAGGTCCCGCAGGCAGCCTTCACCGACGCACTGGCCTCCATGTCGCGGCGCAGGCTGTCCAAACGGTTCGACGCTCGCCCCGCTCTGACCGCCTGATCCGCCGACCCAACCGACCCCACCCGGCCCCCGATAACGAGAGGCCGCCACCCAACACCGCCAGGAGATCTCCTCATGCATCCCAATAACGGGCCGTACCCCCCGCAGATCCAGTATCCCCAGGCCCGCCCCAAGAGCTCGGGCGCCGGCAAGGGTTGCCTGATCGCCATCGGCGTCATCGTCGGTCTGTTCCTCCTGCTGGGTGCCTGTGCGGCCCTGCTCAGTGCCGGATCGAGCAAGAGCGCCTCCCCCACCACCGCCGCGTCGACCCCGGACTCGACCCAGGCCCCACCGCCGGCCAAGAAGACCCAGGCCCCACCGCCGGCCAAGAAGAAGGTGGTCAACGGGATCGGCCGGGAGTACCGCGACGGGAAGTTCGCCTTCACCATCACCCGGATCAAGAAGGGTGTTCACCGGGTCGGCGATCAGTACACCGGGCAGACCGCGCAAGGCCAGTACGTTCTGGTCTACGTGACCGTGCGCAACATCGGCACCGAGGCCAGCACGTTCGACAACTCCAGCCAGAAGCTCACCGACGTTCAGGGCCGCAACTTCGACTCCGACACCGTAGCCACCATCTCCATGGCGGACGCCAACGCCTTCCTCAAGGACATCAACCCCGGCAACGGCGTCAACGGGATCCTGGTCTACGACGTACCGCAGGGCACCAGGCTCAAGTCCATCGACCTGCACGACTCAATGTTCTCCGGCGGTGTCACCGTCCCCCTGCCCGGCTGACCTCCCCAAAGGAGAACTCCATGCACACAAGGCGCACTCGACTTCGACATCGAAGAGTCAAAGCGCACCCGTGGAGCTTCCCGCGTGGGGCGGACATGACGCGTCAGGATCGCACCATGGATGTATTGAGCAGCCGGATCCTGCTGCGCCCAACCGACCTGAAGCGGAGCCAGCGCTTCTATCGCGACGTGCTGGGTCTGGCGGTGTACCGCGAGTTCGGGCCGCCGTCCGGGCCGGGGCTTGTGTTCTTCCTCGGCTCTGGGTTCCTGGAGGTGTCCGGCCACTCGTCCGGCGGTCTCGGACGGTCACTGATGCTCTGGATCCAGGTTCGGGATGTCCACGCGGAGCACAAACGCCTGTCCAGCACAGGAATCAGTGTGCTCCGCGAACCCCGGCTCGAGCCTTGGGGCTTGGTCGAGATGTGGATCGAGGACCCTGACGGGGTCCAGATCGTGCTCGTCGAGATACCCGGCGACCATCCCCTCCGCCGCGACCCTCGGTTCTAGTCCCAGGAGCGGGTCGCGGCATATGAGGCTATTTG
The DNA here is from genome assembly GCA_025964615.1 of Actinomycetes bacterium. Taxonomy (GTDB): domain Bacteria; phylum Actinomycetota; class Actinomycetes; order Streptosporangiales; family Streptosporangiaceae; genus RYN-227. Next base: position 595 of record JAOPYM010000343.1, on the reverse strand, counting down.
TCATGCCGCTGAAGGTCATACCTGGCCTGGCCGCGCTGGACCAGCGGTCCGGTACAACCTCGGCACCAGGCGGACAGAATTCTTCGTCGAGGTACGCCATGCCGACTTCCCTCTCCCCTGCGCACCTCGGCCACCTCGGGGCGCTGACCGACCCGGCGGTTCGCCGGGGTCTGCGGCTGGCGTCAGGGTTCTGGCGCTTCTGTTGACCAGATTCCGTGGTCGGTCCAGCCTTCATCGCGTCGATAGAAGAGGACCCGGCCGGGGCAGAGCGCTTCGGCGAGCCAGATGCCGTCGATCGATTGCGGAAGCTGCGGATCGGTGTGCTGACGGCCATCCAGGAGTGGCTCTGTCTCATTCTGTGGGGCGGGCCGCTGAGTGGTGACTGTCAGTTGTGAAGGATCATGGTGCGGAGGAGGTCGAGGTTGGCCCGCCCGTACATGACGCGCTTCAAGAATTTGATTTTGCAGTTTCTGCCCTCGACGGCGCCGGATGAGTAGGGCAGGGACAGGCCGTTGAGGACGGCGGTGTGGTCGCGGCGGAGGCCGTTGGCGAAGGACCGCAGGTGCGGGAGGTCGTCGGCGTCGACGGCGGTCAG
>JAOPYM010000330.1 GCA_025964615.1 Actinomycetes bacterium | reverse complement strand
GAGATCACCGATCGGCTACCCCGCCCGTACACCGGAAGACGCAGCCCGTCGGGCTACTTCCTGCTCGTCCCCGGCACCCTCATCCTGCCGCTGGCCACCGACCGCGGCGGCTCCGGAAAGCTGATCGCGACCGGGTGCACGTTCTTCCCCTCCTGGCGGCGGAAGAACGGTCTCGGCGGCGCGAACGTCGACCCGTTCGCCCTGCAGGGCGAGGCTCTGGTCGACGAGATCGACTTCACCGGCCACGCAGTCGAACGGTTCCAGGAGCGCGGTGGCGGCCACCGCGACCCGCGGGCCGCCCGGGAGCAGCTCCGCAGGCTCCTCACCCCCGACGCGCACGTGGTCCGCAAGCGCCCGGCCTGGGACCGAGGCACCGAACCCGCCGACTTCCTGCTGGTCGGCGGGTTCGGTGAGTGCTGCCTGCCGCTGCGCAGGTACGCCGCCGACGGCCGGCCGTTCGCGGCGACCACCTTCCTGCACCAGAGCATGCGGCTGTTCGAGCTGTCCCCGGCGCAGCTGGCCAGGGCCTGCCGGTACGGCCCGGACGTGCTGGAGCAGGCCGCCTGGCTGACCACCCAGATCGCCGAGAACGGCGTCCTGTCCTGGCACCCGCCCCCGGGCCACCCCGCACATCCCTCGGCCCGTTTCTACCTGCGGGCCGGGGAGTGGTACCTGCCGGTGGACTGGGACAAGCGGAGCCGTACCCCGCTGGTCGCCCTGGCGGTCCACCAGGTCAGGCTGCCGCTTCTCCGCCGGATCACCGCCTGGCTGCGCCGCCTTTTCTCAAGGTGACAGGTTCTCAAGGTGACAGGTCAGGTCTGGCTGGAGGTCGACCAGATATTGATGCCCGCGTCGACCGCGTACTGGTCGATCGCGGCCAGTTCCTCGGCGGTGAAGTCGAGCCGGTCCACGCTCGCGAGGCTGTCCTCCAGCTGGGCGACGCTGCTGGCGCCGATGAGCACCGAGGTGACCCGCTCGTCGCGCAGCCCCCACGCCAGCGCCATCTGCGCCAGCGACTGCCCGCGCGCCGCCGCCATCTCGTTGAGCGCCCGTACGTGCTTGAGCGTCTCCGGGGTGAGCATCTCCGGGGTCAGGAACTTGCCCAGGCTGGCCCGCGACCCGGCCGGAATGCCGTTCAGGTAGCGGTCGGTCAGCATGCCCTGGGCCAGCGGCGAGAAGGCGATGCAGCCCACCCCCTCGGTCTCCAGGGTGTCGAGCAGATCGCCCTCGATCCAGCGGTTGAGCATGGAATACGACGGCTGGTGGATGAGCAGCGGGGTGCCCATCTCGCGCAGGATCTTCGCGGCCTCCGCGGTGCGCTCGGGGGAGTACGACGAGATGCCCGCGTACAGGGCCTTGCCCGACCGAACGGCCCGGTCGAGCGCGCCCATCGTCTCCTCAAGCGGCGTCTCCGGATCGAAACGGTGGCTGTAGAAGATGTCCACGTAGTCCAGGCCCATCCGCGTCAGCGACTGGTCCAGGCTGGCGAGCAGGTACTTACGCGACCCCCACTCGCCGTACGGGCCCGGCCACATGTCGTAGCCCGCCTTGGTGGAGATGACGACCTCGTCCCGCAGCCCGGCGAAGTCCTCCCGGAACAGCCTGCCGAAGTTGGTCTCGGCGCTGCCGTACGGCGGCCCGTAGTTGTTGGCGAGGTCGAAATGGGTGACCCCCAGATCGAAGGCCCTGCGGAGGATGGCACGCTGGACGTCCATCGGGTGTTCGTCGCCGAAGTTGTGCCACAACCCCAACGACACCGCCGGGAGCTTGAGCCCGCTGCGCCCGGAACGGCGGTAGGGCAGATGGCCATATCGATCTTCAGCCGGTACATAGGTCATGGTCACAAGTCTCCCACGCTGGTGGCCCGCCGTTCCCTGGGAGGTCCGTTCGTGCGTGCTGTGGTGTTCGAGGAGTTCGGCGTGCTCGCCGAGGTGCATGCGGTGGCCGATCCGGTGCCGCCGCCCGGCGGGGTGGTCGTCGCCGTCGAGGCGACCGGGTTGTGCCGCAGCGACTGGCACGGGTGGATGGGCCACGACCCCGACATCGCGCTCCCCCATGTCCCCGGGCACGAGTTCGCCGGGACCGTCGCCTCGGTCGGCGCCGGCGTCTCCGGCTGGCGGGCCGGGGACCGGGTGACCGCGCCGTTCGTGTGCGCGTGCGGCACCTGTGCGGCGTGCGCCGCAGGCGACCACCAGGTGTGCGAGCGGCAGACCCAGCCCGGCTTCACCTACTGGGGATCGTACGCGGAGTACGTCGTCGTCCCGCAGGCCTCCGTCAACCTGGTCCGGCTGCCCGACGGCCTGGCCTGCGGCGACGCGGCCGCGCTGGGATGCCGGTTCGCGACCTCGTTCCGGGCGGTCGTGGACCAGGGCAGAGTACGGGCCGGGGAGTGGGTGGCGGTGCAGGGCTGCGGCGGCGTCGGGCTCTCCGCCATCATGATCGCGGCGGCGTCCGGGGCGCGGGTGGTCGCGGTCGACGTCAGCGAGGCCGCGCTGGAACTGGCCCGCCGGTGCGGAGCCACGGTCTGCCTCAACGCCTCCGGAACACCGGATGTGGCGCAGGCCGTACGGGATGCCACCGGCGGGGGCGCGCATCTGTCGATCGACGCGCTGGGCTCCCCTGCCACCTGCGCGGCCTCCATCCTGAGCCTTCGCCGGCGGGGCCGGCACGTGCAGGTCGGCCTGCTCCCGGCGGCGCTCGGACGCCCGGAGCTGCCGATGGACCAGGTCATCGCCCGCGAGCTGGAGATCCTGGGCAGCCACGGGATGGCCGCGCACGCCTATCCCCGGCTGCTCGCCCTGGTCACCTCGGGCGTACTGGATCCGGGTCTGCTGGTCACCGCGACGATCAGCCTCGGCGAGGCCCCGGCCGCGCTGGCCTCGATGGACCGCTCACCGCTGGCGGGGGTACGGCTGATAGCGCCCGTGACAGCACCCTTGATAGCACCCTAAGGCTGGTGCCGGATGGTCCGGGTACGGCCGGCGGCGAGGCCTGGGAGGACCTCGAGGGCCGCGATGGCGATGGCCAGCGCGACTGGAACGTTCCATCCACCCGTCACGTCGTGCAGCAGACCGAAAGCGAACGGGCCGGTCGCCGCGATGAGGTACCCGACACCCTGCGCCATACCGGACAGCCGCGCGGCAACATGCGCGTCACCGGAGCGCAGCCCGATGAATGCCAGCGCGAGCGCGAAACCCGACCCCTGCCCGAGGCCGAGGACGACCGCCGACACCCAGATGAGGCCGATCGGCCCCCACGCGATACCGGCGAACCCCGCGATGGTCAGGGCCCCCACCGCCACGACGAGCAGGCGCTGGTCGCGCAGCCGGCGGTCGATCGCCGGTACGAGCAGGGAGCCGATGGCCTGGACGAAACTGGTCACGGCGAGGACGAGCCCCGCATCGGCCTCACTCAGGCCCCGGTCCCGGCAGAGCGTCGGAAGCCAGCCGAAGATGACGTACGCCAGCAGCGACTGAAGCCCCATGAACGCGGTGACCTGCCAGGCCAGCCTGTTGCGCCACAGCTGCGGCGTGGGTCCCGGCACCTCGGGCGCGGGTCCGGTGCTCCTTCGTATGCGGGCCAGCCACGCGAGTCCGGCCAGCAGCGCGGGGACGGCCACCAGCCCGAGTGGCAGCCGCCAGCCGCCACCGGTGGCGTCCTTGATGGGCACCGCGATCCCGGACGCGACGGACGCGCCGAGGGTCAGGGCCGTCGAGTAGATCGCCGTCACGAGAGTGACCCGTGCGGGGTGGTCGCGTTTGATGATGGCGGGTACGGCGACGTTGCCGACGCCGATGGCGATTCCGGCGACTGCCGTACCGGCGAAGAGGGTGACCGCCGTCGGCCCTGTCCGTACCAGCAACCCGGTGGCCAGCAGCGTCATCGCCGCGACCAGCAGCAGTTCTCCGGGGAACCGGCGGCGCAGCGATGGCGCGAGGAGCCCGAAGACCCCGAAGCAGAGCACCGGCAGGGTGGTGAGCGCCCCGGCCCCGGCACTGGACAGGCCGAGATCGGCGCGGATGCCGTTCAGCAGCGGGCCCACCGTCGTGATGGCGGGCCGCAGGTTGAGCGCCACCAGCACGATCAGTGCGATCGACCAGAGATCCCGGCGCGTCACGGTTTGCGGGCGACCCCGCCGTACAGCCAGCCGGTCCGGAACTCCTCGTGCCCGTCAGGGTGCCAGTCGTAGAGGTGGACGAGACCGGGGTCGATCAGGTCGAGACCCTCGAAGAACCCCTCGATCCGGTCCTTCGGCCGGAAGATGATCGGCGAGCTGGCGTTCTGGTAGACCGCCTCGGTGGCCGCCACGCCGGCCGGGTCGGCCCCGGTGCTGGTGAGGTGCGACAGGGTCAGGTAGCCACCGGACGGAAGAACGTCACGGTAGGCCGCGGCCAGCCCCTCCGGGTCGTACTCGTCGGCGATGAAGTGGAAGATCGCGACCAGCAGCAGGGCGAAGGGCTGCTCGAAGTCGATCAGCGCGTGCAGTTCCGGGTGCTCCAGGATGGTCGCGGGGTCGCGCAGATCGGCCTGGACGACCGTGGTGGTGTCGTTCTCGGCCAGCAGCGCGCGGCCGTGCGCCAGCACGATGGGATCGTTGTCCACATAGACGACGCGCGCGTCCGGTATCACCTCCTGGGCGATCTGGTGCACGTTGCCCTGAGTCGGCAGCCC
>JAOPYM010000323.1 GCA_025964615.1 Actinomycetes bacterium | reverse complement strand
CTGGGCGGTGATGGTGCCGTCGGAGCCCTTGGAGCCCTGTACGACGATGGACGCGCCGGTCTTGAGGTCGCTGGCCTTACCGCTCTTGGAGACGCTGACCTTGGTCGAGGTGGTGGTCTTCACCTTCACGACCCCGGACTGAGTCTGTACGTAGACGGTGTTGCCGACGATCTTCACTACGGTGCCCGTCGTCGCGTTACCGCCCGGACCGCCCGCACCGCCTGAACCGCCTGAACCGCCCGGCGCGGACCCGCCGAACCCACCGGACCCGCCGGGCCCGCCCGCGCCGCCCGCGCCGCCGAACCCACCGGGCCTGCCCGACAGGCCGCCGGGCCCGCCCGCGCGGGCGGCCCCGGCGGTGGTGGAGGACGAGGAGCCGCCCCAGGTCTTGTGGGCCTGGATCCCGCCGAGGAATCCGAAGGCGATCAGCAGGCCCGTACCGAGGTAGAGCGTTGGTCCCGGTAGGCGGCGTCGGGGCGGCCGTGCGGTCAGCTCGGCCTCGAGGTCGCCCTCGAACGGTGACGACTCCAGCAGCTCCTCTCCGGTCATCGGTGCCGCGCTGGCGGTGCGGTTGCGTCGGCCCACGGCCTTCTCCTTCTTACTCATGGCACCGGCCTCTCAGGTCGTGGCGCTCGGCCTGCCCGGCCATGGCACAGGGATCGGCCATCGCGCGGGGATCGGCCGTGGCGCGGGGGTCACTCATGGCGCAGGGCCTCGATGGGGCGGAGCTTGGCCGCGCGGGAGGCGGGATAGCTGCCGAAGAACAGGCCGATCGCCACCGATACGCCGAGGGCGAGCGCGATGGACGACGGCACGATCACCGGCTGGGTACCGGCGATCTTGAACATGGACCCGGCGACCCCGATCACCACTCCGAGCACCCCGCCGAGCAGGCTCAGCACCGTCGCCTCCGCGACGAACTGCCCGAGGATCGCGCCGTTGGGGGCCCCGATCGCCTTGCGGATACCGATCTCCCGGGTCCGCTCGGTGACCGTGACCAGCATGATGTTGGTGACCCCGATCCCGCCGACCAGCAGGCTGATCGCGGCCACCGCACCGAGCAGCACGGTGAAGGTCTGGGTGGAGGCGGCCACCGTGGACTGCAGGGTGGCCTGGTTGAGGATGTTGAAGTCGGCGGTGGCCGACCCGGTGATGTCATGCCGCTGGTTCAGGATCGAGGTGACCTCGGACTGTGCCGCGTCGACGGCCGCGGCGCTCTTGGCCTGGACCACGATGGAGCTCAGCTGGCCGTACCCGGTGAGGCTCTGCTGGACGGTGGAGATCGGCGCGATCGCCACGTCGTCGGCGTCCTTGAACCCCGACGTGGCGCCGGACTTCTGGAGTACGCCGACCACTGTGAACGCCGATCCGCTCATGTTGATCTGCTTGTTCACCGGGTCGATCGTGCCGAACAGAGCGGTGGCCACGGTCTGGCCGATCACAACGACCTTCCGCGCTCCTGTCACGTCGTCGGCCGTGTAGGCCGACCCCGAGGCGAGGAGCTCGTTGGCGGCCTCGAAGTAAGCGGTGTCGCTGCCGATCAGCGAACTGATCGAATGGCTGGTACCCGAGTAGGTGGACGTCACCGACGACGATTCGACCACCGGTGAGGAGGTCTTGACCGAAGGTGCGTTGACCGGGTCGACCAGCGCCTTCGCGTCCGCCTCGGTCAGGTTGTGCGCCTGGGTGCGCGGCCCGCTGGCCGTACCGGCGCCACCACCACCACCGCCGCCGGGACCGCCGCCGCCAAAGCCGCCGCCGCCCCCCGGACCGCGGCCGCTGCCCGTGGTGGACTTCATCACGGTGATCGAGCCGGCACCGAGCTGGGTGATGCTCTTCTTGATCGCTTCGGACGAGCCGTTGCCGACCGCGACCAGCAGGATGACCGCGGCGACCCCGATGAGGATGCCGAGCGTGGTCAGCGCGCTCCGCATCTTGTTCGCCGACAGGCCGCGCAGCGCGAACGTGAGGATCTCGCGGGCGTTCACCGGGCCTCCGCCGCTGCGAGGCGGGGCGGTGGGCCGTCGACGGGCGCCTGCCGGCGGTCCTCGATGATCTGGCCGTCGACCAGCCGGACCACCCGCTTGGCGTGCGCGGCGACCTCATCCTCGTGGGTGATCAGCGCGATGGTACGGCCGGACATGCTGAGCCGGTCGAGGATCCCGAGAACGTCGGCGGTGGACCTGCTGTCCAGGTTGCCGGTCGGCTCGTCGGCGAGCAGCAATGCCGGTGCGGTGACCAGCGCCCGCGCCACCGCGACCCGCTGCTGCTGACCACCGGACAGCTCGTTCGGCTCGTGGCCGACCCGTTCGGCGAGACCCACCTGGTCGAGGGCGGCCAGTGCGCGCCGCCGCCGCTCGGCCGGTTTCACCCCGCCGTACGCCAGCGGCAACTCCACGTTGGCCAGCGCCGACATCCGGGGGATCAGGTTGAAGGACTGGAAGATGAACCCGATCTTCCGGTTCCGCAGGACGGACAGCTGCCGCTCCTCCAGCGATCCGACATCGGTGCCGTCGAGCAGGTAGCGGCCTTCGGTGGGGATGTCCAGGCAGCCCAGGATGTTCATCAGCGTGGACTTTCCGGAGCCCGAGGCCCCCATGATCATCACGTAGTCGCCGCGCTCGACCCTGAGCGAGACTCCGCGCAGGGCGTGCACGGCCATGTCGCCCTCGCCGTACCTCTTGGTGGCGGCGCGTACGTCAAGTACCGGAGCGGCCATCAGTTAGTACCGGCCCGGCCGCCGCCGCCGCCAGCGCCGCCGCCGCCGAAGCCGCCCCCGCCGCCGCCGAAGCCGCCGCCGGTGCTGGTGGTGCTCTTCGCGAGGGTGATGACGACCTGGTCGCCCTCGTTCAGCCCGGAGGTGATCTCGGTGCCCACGTCGCCCTTGATGCCGACCTGTACCACCTTGACGACCTGCTTGCCGTTCTGGACGACTGTCACGGTGCTCTGCCCACCGGCCGTCTGGACCGCGGCGGTCGGCACGTACAGCACGTTCGCGGCCTTGGCCACCACGACCGAGACCGTGGAGGTCTGGCCGATCCGCACCGCGGACGGCACCGAGGTGAGCGAGACGGTGACGCCGTACGAGACGACGTTGTTCGACGTGGTCGGGGAGATGTCGATCTCGCTGACCCGGCCGGTGGCGCTGGTGCCGGTGAGCGCGTCGAAGGACACGGTGGCGGCCTGCCCGACCTTCAGCTTGGTGACGTCCGCCTCGGTGAAGGTCGCGGTGACCGCCAGCTTCTTGGTGTCGATCAGCGTGATGAAGCCGCTGCTCGACGGACTGGAGGAGCTGGACGAGGAGGACGACGACGAGGAGGATCCGCCGGAGGTTCCGCCGGAGGTTCCACTGGAGGTTCCACTGGAGGTTCCACTGGAGGTTCCGCTGGAGGATCCGCCGATCGTGCCGTTCATCGCGGTGATCGTGCCGGCGAACGGCGCGGTGAGCACGGTGCCGGCGACCGACCGGACCGCGTCGTTGTAGGTGTTCTTCGCCTGGATGTACGTGGCGTAGGTCTGCTGGGTCGTCGCACTGGTGGCGGCGGTGTAGTTGGCGTAGGCGACCG
>JAOPYM010000312.1 GCA_025964615.1 Actinomycetes bacterium | reverse complement strand
TGTCCCCGTACGCCAAGCGGAACTACGTGAGCCACGTGCTGTACGACCACACGTCGATCCTGGCCATGGTCGAGCGGAAGTGGAACCTTCCCGCTCTCACCTACCGCGACGCCAATGCCAACGACCTCACCGACTTCTTGGACCTCAAAGCGCTGACCACGCGCCAGCCGACGTTCCGCAGTTTGCCTCCACTGGCTCCACCGGGCGACACTCCCGCCGCTCTAGCCTGCTCGGTGACCGGCCCGGGGACCATCCCCCCGCCGGGCTCCATCAGCGGCTGACCTCGTCCTCCCCGGCCGCGCCCATCGACGCCTGGCTCGGGTGGTCTGGCGCATAGTGCGTTCTTAGCCCGGGCGAGGATCAGCCGGGGGCGGCGTGGCGATCGAGATCCGTCCAGTGGCCGCCGCGTGCGTCGTCGTCGGGGACCATGACGACGCTGAGGTCGCCGAGATGGCCGTAGCCGGGCCCGTGGACCCGCGCCCCGCCACGCCCCGGGCGGCGTGAGCGTCCGGGGTCGAGCTGATGACGATCCAGATCTTGTCGTCGGCGGCGACCGCGGTCCTCGACCTGGCCGCCGAGATCGCGCCGTGGACCATCGAGAAGGTCCTCACCAAGAGCGACCTGCAGCTCGGCATCAAAGCGCTGCTCGGCCCGTACGGGTACGGCGAAAACGGCTGAAGATCCACATCCCGGGAATCCGCATTCCCGTCTTTCGAGGCGTCTCCGCAGGTCAGTGGACGCTTCCTCAATCGGATCCCTGCTGGTGGGCGGATGCGCCACGATGACGGCGGCCCGCGATCCGCAGATTGGTCCGGGCCGTCGAGGGGGTGGCCCGGCCTGGTCTTTTGGTGGGGCGATCACTGCCGGGACGGCCGCCACAACCAGGTCCCCTCCAGAGGGACCAGGTCCCCGGGCCCGTTGCGGGCCATGACCCGCTCACCGTTCACCAGCTCGACGGCGCACCGATGAATCGTGGGACCGGGATCGTAGGCGAACCGGGCCGCGACCCACTCCCAGGTGCCCGGCAGCAGCACCTGCAGCTGCCCTTGTTGCGCCCCCTGCTCGCCGACCTGAGCCAGGGAGCCATGTGAACCCGGAACGCGATCACATTCCACAACACGACGGTGCTCTCACCGGTGAACAGCGTATTGCCGGGATGGTGGGCAGAGAGTCAACGTCGGCTCGCAGGTCACAACCACATCGCCGGTTTAAACGCGTCGGTTGTAGACGTCGAGCCCGAACCGGGGCAGGCCGGGCGCGTCGGCGTAGCCGAGGTGTGGCAGCCCGAACAGGTCCTCGATGCTGGCCAGCAGCGAGTAGTGGTTGTACGGGGTGTCGCTCCACGTGCCCGGCGCGACGAACCGCGGCGACAGCACCAGCGTGCCGACCCGCCCACCGCCCAGGCCGGTGATTCCGGGCAGCGCGGCGTTCGGGCCGGGCCCCTCCCCGCAGCAGGCGCTCGCGTCGGACTGGGGGCCGTCGGATTCGTCGGAGGTGATCACCAGCACACCGTCCTTCTGGAACGCCGGCGATGCAGTGATCACCGGCACCCACTGGCGCAGCCACGCGTCGGCGGAGACCAGCCCACCCGGCTCCCCGTCCACACAGGGCGAGTCGTGCCCGTCATGGCACAGATTCGGGGTGATGTAGGCGAGGTTCGGGGTGGTCTGCCCGGCCTGCAGATCGGTTGGCAGCGCGGACAGGTCGACCACGTTGCTGGTGCAGTCCGGCGACCCGGCTATCGACGTGAAATAGACGAAGGGGTTGTGCCGGGCCGCATACTGGTCGCCGACCCGCGCTGTCTGGGTGGAGTCCACCGTGCCGAGCGCCGGGTGCCGGCAGGGCGTGCCCATGTCCTCCATGTAGCCCTTCCAGGTGCGGCCGGCCGCGGTCAGCTGACCTGCCAGCGTCGGCACCGAGGAGGGGAAGACACAACCCTGGCCGACCGCCTGACCTGGCGCCACCGTGCCGGCCTGCACGAAGGGCGAGTAGATCTGGCAGTCGCTCTGGGTGTCGGCATTGGGGCCCTGCCCCGAGATCTGGGCGATGTAGTTGTCCAGGCTGTTGTGCCCGATGCCGTAGTACTGCGAAAGCAGCACGCCCTGGGCACGGAGCGTCTGGCTCAGGTACGGCGCGACCGACGCCGGGCCCCAGGTCTCGTCATAGCCCTTGTTCTCCAGGTTGATCACGAACACGTGGCCGACCGGCGGCGGGTAGGAGTTCGTGGCCTGTGCGGCCGCGCCGTTCCCGCTGAGCAGCGCGGCGACCAGAACCATACCGGTGGCCAGCCAGAGGATGCGAGATCGGATCACGGCAGACTCCAACCGTAGGAGAGGGCGAGGTCACGCAGCGCGTGCCACTGCTCGTAGTCGGACAAGGAACTGAGCGCGCAGGGTTGGCCGGCGAACGGGGGTACGTTCCAGCGCGGCGCGGTCAGGTCGGGCGGGTTGGTGAAGTCGAGCACCTCGGCGATGTTGCGGGCGGCCGAGTCGCGCGGGGTCAGCGGAGCGAGCCCCCACCGCCATTCGACGGCCTTGAGTACCGAGGTGTGGTCATAGACGTTGTGCGCGACGTACCCGCGATGGGCCCGTGGCGAGATGACCAGGCAGGGCACGCGGAACCCGCGCAAGCCCCAAGCCGGGTTGGCGTCCGGGGCGACCGAGGGCGCGAGGTGGTCGAAGAACCCACCCCACTCGTCGTAGTTGATCACGAGCAGCGTCCGCTCCCAGAGCGGGCTGGACGTCACGGCCTGATAGACCTGGCTGAGGAAGTACTGCCCTGCGCGGATGTCGGCGTGCGGGTGGTCGTCAGCCGAGGTCCCGCTGTCTTCGTCGAGGAACTTCGGGTCCACATAGGAGAGCTGAGGCAAAGCGCCTGTCGCACAGTCGGCGAGGAACTCACCGAACGGGCGGCTGATCGACTGATACTTGGTACCCCACAGCGCCGTGAACGGTGTGTCGTAGAAGTAGTAACGGCCGTTCAGTCCGGCCGCCGCCAAACGGTCCCAGATGGTCGGCAGGGTCGAGATCGTCGTGGAGTTGTGGATCCTGTCGGTCTGGGCGGCGTGCTGGTAGAAGCGGTTCGGGTACGTCTCAGCCATGATCGCCGAAAAGTAGCGGTCGCAGACCGTCCAGTACGGCGCGGCGTTGCCGTAGAACGCCAGATCCTGCTGCAGGTAGTAGCCGATGGAGAACACGTCGTTCTGGCCGGCGCGCAGCCACCCGTCGCAGCCGCCGTTGTTGTACTCCACCCGGCCACCCTCGAAGGAGTGGTCAGGGTCGGGGTGACCACAGCCCTGGGTGTCCTGCAGATGGTAGGTGCCATGCGGAACGCCGTACCTGTCGAGGTAGGTCAACCCGCCCTGCTTGCCGTTGGCCCCGGGAAGCCAGCCCAGGTAGTGGTCGAACGACCGGTTCTCCATCATCACAACGACGATATGGTCGATGCCCGAGTCCTCGGGCAAGGGCAACTGTCCCTGGCTGGCACTCGTAGCAGCAACGGCGGAGCGCCCAGCGGTGGACACAGCGAGCGCGGCGGTTGCCGCTCCGGCCACGAACGTTCGGCGAGAAATAGTCACCAGCATGATCTAACAGCCAGTATGTCCTAATCGGTAGGCGTGGCCGGAGAAGTTCACCTATTGATAACCGGTTGATAACCGGCACGGCTTGATCACCGAAACAGCCGGTCTCGATGGCAGGACGGGCGAGCGCACCCGGCGGAGCCTGCTAGCCGCGACGGCCTGGGAGGGTCTAGTTGCGGAACACCCATGCTGGTGGACGTGGCTGGAGTTGGGACGGCCGGTGGTCTGATTGTCCAGGTGTTGGGGGTGCCGGCTCGTCCGGGTTCGAAGTGAAGGTCTCTCTGGGGATCGTTCCAACCACTCGGCGGCGGGGCCGCAGAGCATCATGACGCGGAAGTTCGGGGCGGCTGGTTCGTGGATGGGGTAGTTGGTGGGGAGTCGTCGCCAGAACTCGCGGTGGAACCGGTCCCGGTCGGCGCGGTGTGACTTTCGCTGCTTAAGTGCAGGTCAGCACCCGCGCGGCAACCGACTTATTCAGCGCGCGCCCCGGTCCGCGCGGGTTTCTCCCCGAGCTCCACCCGGCCGGGCCCGTACGGCCACAGGGGGCGAGGCAGGCGCTGCCCGGCCTGCCCGCCGACCGGCGCGCGAAGGTCGACGCCTACGCTGCGCTCGTCGACGAGCAGCGCCAGGCCCTCGATGCGATCCTCACGCTGACCCGCGAGATCGCGCCGTGGACGATCGAGAAGGTCC
>JAOPYM010000295.1 GCA_025964615.1 Actinomycetes bacterium | reverse complement strand
TTCGCGGCGGTGCGCTCCTGCTGTTCGCCTTCGGCCTGACCGTGGGCGGCAGCCTGCTGGGTTTCCTGGGCCCGGCGGTCGCCGCGGTGAGCATCTCGCTGCTCGCCGCGGCCGGCCTGTCCGCGGTCCTGGCGGCCGGCCTGCTGCTGGCCTGGCCGGTGTTCGCCCTGCTGAGAACCCGGTGGCACCGCCTGGCGGCGGCCCTCTTCGCCGGGATCGTCGGCCTAACCAGCGTGACGCTCGCCGCGGTCACCATCTTCAAGACCATGTCGTACCCGGCCTAGAGCATGCAGGTGCCCGCACCGTGACCCTCAGCGCTCGTCGTCGGTGGCCTCTACGAACCGATCTTCGCCGACGTCGGTGAGCGTGATCGACGTCTGCTCCGCCGCCCCCCGCCTGACCGTTGACTCGTGGCGTTTACCGCACCGTTTGAGGTTTCGGTGCGGGAAACGCCACGAGTCAACGCGGTCCGTTAGGGTGGCGACCTCTTCGTGGACGTGGGATACGCACGTCGCCGAAGGGACAACCAGCCGTGAACCAGGCCAAAGGCCTCGGGCCCGGTGCCACCCCAGCACCGGGCCCGAAGTCGTCCCCGAGCGGTCAGGCAGCGACGACCGCTGGGGTGTAGTGGGAGGCGTCGTCGCCTTCGATGAGGTAGCTCTCCCGGCCCGAGACGCCGACCGGGGCGTCGCCCGCGACCGTCACCCGGTGCAGGCGGCGGGGCAGGTCGCCGTAGTCGTCCGGCGCGTAGTGCTGGGTGATCCGGTTGTCGAACAGGACCAGGTCACCCGGGGCCCACTGCCAGCGGAGCACGTTCTCGGGCCGGGTCACGTAGGCCTGGAGGATGTCCAGGATGGCCCGCGACTCCGGGGTGGACAGCCCGATGATCTTCTGGGCGAATCCGCCGATGTAGAGGCAGCGCTCCCCCGACTCGGGGTGCACCCGGACGACCGGGTGCGCGGTCTGCCACTTCGTGGAGATGAAGACCTGCCGGTACTCCTCGGCCTTGTCGGGCGCCACCGAGGACGGCCGGACGTAGTCGTAGTCGTTGGTGTGCACCGCCCACAGCCTGTCGGCGAACTCCCGCAGGTCGGCGGGCAGGTCGGCGTACGCGGCGGCGGAGCTGGCGATGAGCGTGTTCCCCCCGTACGGCGGCACCACCAGGGAACGGAGCGTCGACGCCTTCGGGGGTGTGCGGATGAAGGTGACGTCGGTGTGCCAGTGGTTGGCCCGGGTGCCCTCCTCGCTGTCGACAGGCAGCACCTGCGGCTGGCCCTCGACGGACGGCACCGTGGGGTGCGCGCCGGTCAGCGGCCCGAACCGGGAGGCGAAGGCGAGCTGGTCGGCGTCGGTCAGCGTCTGGCCGCGGAAGGCCAGCGCCTTGTGCTCGAGGAGCGCGGTGTGGATCTCCTCGAACTCGGTGGTGGACAGGTTGCGGAGGTCGACGCCGACGACCTCGGCACCGATGCGCCCGCCGACCCGGCGGATGTCGAACTGGGACATGAGCGAACCCTTCTTAGCGTGCAGCGGAGCGAGTGTCCGCGGTCAGCGGGAGGTGGGATCTACGGCGCGGAGCAGCAGCCGCAGGAGACCGTCGAAAAGGAAGCCGAGTACGGCGATGAACGCGATGCCGCTGAAGATCAGTGGGGTCTGCAGGTAGTTGCCCGCCTGCAGGATGACGAACCCGACTCCCCCGGTGGCGGCGATCATTTCGGCGGCGATGATGCTGGTCCAGGCCCCGCCCATGGCGATGCGGAGCCCGGTGATGACGGCCGGGAGCGCGCTCCGGAGCCGTACGTGGACAAGGGTGTGCAGGGGCGAGGCCCCCAGGGACCGGCTGGCGTGCACCAGCTCGGCGGGTACGGCGTCGAGCGCGGCCAGCGTGGCGATGGTGACGATCGGCAGGACCCCGGAGAAGATCAGCGCGATCTTGGCGGTCTCGCCGATCCCGAACCACACGATCAGCAGCGGGATGAACGCGATGGGCGGCAGCGGCCGGGTGACCTGGAGGATGGGATCCACCAGCTCGCGTACGACCCGTACGCTGGCCATCGCCCCGCCGAGCAGCAGCCCGGCCAGTGTCCCGAGCAGGAACCCCGACAGGATCCGCCCGGTGCTGATGAGCGCGTTGACCCACAGGGTGTGCCCCTGGGCGGGGTACGGCTCGGACAGCTTGGCGATGGTCTCCGACACGGTCTCCTGCACGGTCGGCAGGGTCACCGTGTCGTTGATGACCAGGGCCGCGACCTCCCAGACGACCAGCACGAGCAGCAGCCCGGCGGCCCCGATGAGCACCCGGCCGGTGAACCGCCGGGCGGCCCGTGGGGCTGCGTCCGTCAGTGGTCGCGGCGGAACGAGGACGTCGCTCATGGCGCGGCCTCCAGGACTTCCCTGATCCTGCGCTTGGCGGTGACGAACTCGAGGGTCTCGGTGTCGTCGTAGGTCCTGGGCCGCGGCAGCCCGACGTCCAGGATGGATTTGGTACGGCCCGGGCTGCCCGACAGCACGGCGACCCGATCTCCGAGCAGGGTGGCCTCCTCGACGTCGTGGGTGACGAAGACGATCGTGGTGCGGCGTTCCTGCCACAGCGACAGCAGGAATCGCTGCAGGTTGGCCCGGGTGATGGCGTCGAGCGCCCCGAACGGCTCGTCCATCAGCAGTACGCCGGGATGGTTGATGAGGACCCGGGCGAACGCGGCCCGGTGCCGCATCCCGCCGGACAGCTCGTGCGGGTACGCGTCCCGTGCGTCCGACAGACCGACCGTCTCCAGGAGCCCGGCCGCCTCGTCCCGCAGCGCGGGAGTGAGCAGGCCCCGGGCCCGCGGGCCGTACAGCACGTTCTGCCAGGTGGTCAGCCACGGGAACAGCCGGGGTGTCTGGAACAGCACGCCCCTGTCCGGTCCGGGCCCGGTGACCCGGTGCCCGCCGACAAGGACCTCACCGGAGTCCGGGAAGTCGAAGCCCGCGAGGATGTTGAGCAGTGTGGACTTGCCGCACCCGGACGGCCCGAGCAGGCAGAGGAACTCGCCGGGCGCGATGTCCAGGTCGACGCCCTCCAGTGCGGCCCGGTGGGAACGGCGCCGGGTCCTGAAGCTCTTGGACACGTCCCGGACCCGTACGGCCGAGGCCTCGGTATCCACCAGTGGTGCCGCTGTCAGGGTGCTCATTTGCAACCCCCCGACTGGGCCTTCTCCCAGAAGGTGGCGTCGATGTGCCTGCCGAGCTCGTCCACGCCCGGCACGGACTTCACCCGTCCCTGGGCGAGGAGGAACTGGCCGGTGAGGGTGAAGTTCTGCGCGAGCCTGCTGGTCTTGGTCGTGCCGTCGGGGCCCTTCAGCCAGGCCAGTTCCTCGCTGTCGGGGATGAACGGGTAGCCCTTGGTCCCCGCGATGGCGTCGGCCGCGGCGACTCCGAGGAACTTGGCGGCCGGGGTGATGTAGGCCGGCGCGTCCGGCCCGGCCTCCAGGCTCTGCGCCTTGGAGACCTGGCAGACGAGCTGCTGGACGATTGCCGGGTTGCTCTTGATGTACGGCGTGGAGACGGCGAGGATGTTGACCGCCGCGTACCCGAGTTTGGCGATGTCTGCGGCAGTGGCGACGACCCGGCCGTTGTGCTTCAGCAGGTCGAGCAGGAAACTCTGGCTGATGTAGACGGCGTCGAGCCTGCCCGACTTGAAGGCCGCGTCCTCGGCCGCCTCGCTCGCGAAGCCGGCCGCCTCGACCTTTCCCTCGAGGCCGTTGGACTTCGCCCAGCCCTTGAACTCGAAGTCGAGCGTGGAGCCGACCAGCACGCCGACCTTCTTGCCGACCAGGTCGGCGTTGGTCTTGATCTTGTCGCTGACGACCAGGCCCGCCTGGTCGAGGCTCTCGACGTAGACGGCGGTGACGTCGGTGCCGTTGGCGACGGCACCGACGAAGGGCGGGTTGCCGACCCCGGAGATGACCGGGAACGCCCCGGCCCGCAGTTGCGCGATGCCGGCCACGCCACTGTCGACAGGGTGCAGTTCGATCTTCGCCTGGACGGCGGAGGCGAGGGACGGGTTGGCGACGACGACGGCGTCCGGGCCGGCCACCGCGCCCTGGAAGTAGGCGACCTTGAGGGTCGGATGGGACTTGTCCGACGCGGACGATCCGCAGGCGGACAGTGCGACGGAACCGGCTGCGAGCATGCCGATGAGAACTCTTGTGCGCATGGGGAGTGCGCTCCTCGATCTGTCAGTCAGGGATGTGATGTGGACGTACGGGCTCGTGCGCCGGGAGCGTCAGCGCTGACAGCCGGCGGCGGCGACGCGGAGCAGGTCCACGTGGCGGCGGCGGGTGAGGAGGAGCGGAACGCGCATACCGGTAGGAGATCACGCCACCGAGAGTCAAGTCAACTATTCCTACTTGTTTAATCAGAAAAGCCCTAAATCACGGTAACATCGGCGGAGCGAGCGCCATGAACACGTAATGTGACCTATATGCGCGAGGTCTGGCCGGGCGAGCCCTATCCGCTGGGTGCCACCTGGGACGGCAGCGGCACCAACTTCGCGCTCTTCTCCGAGGCGGCGGACCGCGTCGAACTGTGCCTCTTCGAAGGTGCGGAGGAGACCAGAGTCGACCTGGCTGAGCGCGACGGCTTCGTCTGGCACGCCTACCTGCCCGGCATCGCCCCCGGGCAACGGTACGGCTACCGGGTGCACGGACCGTACGACCCGGCCGCCGGGCACCTGTGCAACCCCGCCAAGCTGCTTCTCGATCCATACGGCAAGGCAGTCGAGGGGAACGTCCGCTGGCACCGGTCGCTGTTCTCCTACGAACTGACCGACCCGGACGTGCTCAACACCGGCGACTCCGCCCCGTACCTGCCGAGGAACGTGGTCATCGACCCGCACTTCGACTGGGGCGACGACCGGCCGCCCAGGACCCCGTACCACGAGACCGTGATCTACGAGGCGCACGTGAAGGGCCTGACCCGGCTGCACCCGGGCATCCCCGAGGAGCTGCGCGGCACCTACGCGGCCCTCGGCCATCCGGGCATGGTGGACCACCTGCGCGAGCTGGGGATCACCGCGGTGGAGCTCATGCCGGTCCACCAGTACGTACCGGAACACGCGATGGTGGCGCGCGGCCTGACCAACTACTGGGGCTACAACACCATCGGGTTCCTCGCACCGCACAACGGATACGGCCGTACCGGCGACAGCGGGTACGAGCACGTACCGGAGTTCAAGACGATGGTGAAGGCCCTGCACACGGCGGGCATCGAGGTGATCCTCGACGTGGTCTACAACCACACCGCCGAGGGCGACCACCTCGGCCCGACACTGTCCTTCCGCGGCATCGACAACGCCGCCTACTACCGGCTTCGCGACGACGACAAGCGCTACCTGCTCGACTACACCGGGTGCGGGAACTCGCTGAACGTCCGGCACCCGCACGCCCTGCAGCTCATCATGGACTCCCTGCGGTACTGGGTCCTCGAGATGCACGTGGACGGATTCCGCTTCGACCTGGCGTCCGCGCTGGCGCGTGAACTGCACGACGTGGACCGGCTGTCGGCATTCTTCGACCTGGTCCAGCAGGACCCCGTCATCTCCCAGGTGAAACTGATCGCCGAACCGTGGGACGTGGGCGAGGGCGGCTACCAGGTCGGGAACTTCCCGCCGCTGTGGACGGAGTGGAACGGCAAGTACCGCGACACCGTACGGGACTTCTGGCGGGGCTCCTACGCGGCGATGCCGGAGTTCGCCTCAAGGCTGACCGGGTCGAGTGACCTCTACGAGCGCAACAACCGGCGGCCGGTGGCCTCGATCAACTTCATCACCTGCCATGACGGGTTCACACTGCGCGATCTGGTCTCCTACGACGACAAGCACAACGAGGCCAACGGCGAGAGCGGCCGGGACGGCAGCGACGACAACCGCTCGTGGAACTGCGGCGCCGAAGGGCCCACCGCGGACCCGGAGATCAACGCCCTGCGGGAGCGGCAGCGGCGCAACCTGCTCGCCACGCTGTTCCTGTCCCAGGGCGTGCCCATGCTGCTCGCCGGCGACGAGCTGGGCCGCACCCAGCGAGGCAACAACAACGCCTACTGCCAGGACAACGAGATCTCCTGGGTGCACTGGGACCACTCGCCCGGGGAGCTGGAGTTCGTGCGGCGCCTGGTGCGGCTGCGGCGCGACCATCCGGTGCTGCGCCGGCGGAGCTTCTTCGAGGGCGGGCTCGCCGGTGACATCACCTGGCTGACCCCGTCCGCCGAGCCGATGATCGACGGTGACTGGCAGGCCGGCTACGCCAAGTCCCTGGCGGTGTTCCTGAACGGTGACGCGATCACCGAACCCGACCCGCGCGGCCGGCCAGTGACCGACGACTCGTTCCTGCTGCTGATCAACGCCCATTCGGAGAACCTGGTCTTCACCCTGCCGGGGGCGACGTTCGGCGAGCGCTGGGAGTTCGCCCTGGACACCACGCTGCGGTCGGCCGGCAGCGGGCACGCGCCGGTGAAGGCCCACGACCCGGTAGAGGTCGTGGGCCGCTCGCTCACGGTTCTGCGCAGACTATGAACGGCTGACGATGAGCGCCGTCAGGAACACCAGGATGAACGTGGTGACCGCCACCAGTCCGTGCACCGCGACGGCGACCATGGGGAACGCCTGTTCGGCGCCGCGCGCGTGCCTGCCGCCCCTGCCGACCAGCCACCGGGTCAGCATCAGGAAGCCGAGCAGCGCCACGAGCACCAGCACCCCGAACGCGGTCCACGCGTAGACCTGGTGGCCGGTCGCCAGGTAGAACACCCAGACCACCAGGCCGGCGAGCCCGAGCAGCGGGTGGCTCAGCACCAGCGCCACGGGGAACCTGGTCACCTTGGTCGCCTGCTGTTTCAACCCCCCATGCGCCAGCCAGACCACCAGCAGGTAGAGCCCCGGGATGGCGGACAGCACCCATGCGACAAGTGCCGCGAACTCCAACCCCCCTCACACCCCTTCTTCATGGAGTAGTGCCCCAGACCAGTTTCTCCCCAGACCACCCCGCATCACAGGAATTCGCACAGATCGCGACACGTGTCGTTACGTACCGCCTTACGTACCGACGGAGATACCGCGGAGCACGGCCAGCAGTTCGGTGTCGGGTATCCCGGCGGCCTCGATGGCGATGACAAGGCGGGGCCTCGGTTGCCAGACGACCAGCATCCCCGGCGGGGTCCGCTGGATGGCCGTTCCCCTGCTCACGGCCAGCGGGACGAAGGACCCGTCCACGTCGACGTCGTGGCGCACAGAGTCGAGCCCGACCTGCCCGGTCTCCACCAGGATGAGCAGCCCCGTCCCGCTCTGCCGTACCGGGGGAAGGTAACCGACCTGCCAGGCCCGCACGCCCGCCGGCCCGGGACGCGTGGGCAGCAGGTCGAGGCCCGGCAGCGGGAACTGTACCGAGCGGTCCTCGTGCCAGCCGGCCGGGACATGGCCGATCGTCACCAGCTTGGCGGCGTCCGGGATTCCGCTCGGCACCGGAGTGCGGAAGGCCACGGGGTCGGTCCGCACCGGGCCGGAATCCGTTGTCAGGACCGCTCCGGTCACTACGGCACCGGCCACTGCGATACCAGCCAGAGTTCTTTTCCGAGCCATCTCGCCGCCCCCTTGTCGCCCGTCTCAGCTGAGACACGAAAACGCGCGCGAAAAGGTTGTCAGGATCAGGGCATCGTCACGGCTGTTTCCCTGACGAATCGCAGAACATCCGCCTTGGACAGGCCACTCGAGAGGATCGAAATGACCATTCCGCCACGCGGCTGCCAGATCACGGTGACGGCGCCCGTGCCATCGGCCCGGTACTCGGCACTGCCGACCGGGACGGAGAACGTCCGGAAGGTACCCACGCCGGAGACGGTCGTACCCTTCCTGACCGAGCTCATGGTGGCCTGCCCAGTCGCGACGGTCATCTGCAGCGCCGCTCCGGCTGTGCCCGCCGGGACATAGTCCGCCTGCCAGACCCGGACCCCCGCCTTCGAGTCGGCTGTCCGGGTCACCTCAAGGAGCTGGGCCTGACTGCCGCTGTTCAGCCCCGGCGGCACCCAGCCGACGGAGATGAGACGCACCGGATCGTACGGGGCCATGGTCTTGGTCTGGGAGGCGATCGGACTGGTCTGCGGATCGGCCGGGCGATCGAACAGGACGGGGACCACCGAGATCACAGCGACCGCCGCGGCGCAGCCGGCCGCCACCATGAAGTGCACCCGCCAGCGGAGGGCACGGCGCGGCGGGCGGGCGCGCATGACCCGCGCCGCGAGGTCCGCGGAGACCGCCAGGCCGCGCAGGTCGTCGTCGACGGATGCCCGGACGAGGGCTACGAGCCGATCTTCGGTGTTCATCGGCGGGCCCCCAGGGCGGCGTAGGTTTCGTCGGCGAGGGAGAGCAGCTCCCGCATGGTGGTGGTGGCGCGGTGCCCCTGGCTCTTCACTGTGCCGACCGAGGTGCCCATGAGCTCCGCGGTCTCGGCCTCGGTGAGCCCCTCCCAGTACCGCAGCACCAGCACGAGGCGCTGGCGGGGCGGCAGCCCGGCGAGTGCGGTCCGGACCGCGTCCCTGGTGACGATCTCATCGAACGGCACATAACTGGGTCCCTGGTGGTCGAGGCCGAACACCTCGGGGCGGCGCTTCCGCCGCCGCCAGACGTCCCTGGCCGCGTTGACGATCATCTTCTTGACGTACGACTCGGGTTCGCCACGCCGGGTGATCCGTTCCCAGCTTCCGTACGCCTTTTCCAAGGCGACCTGCAGCACATCCTCGGCCTGGTCCCGATCGCCGGTCACCGCGGCCGTGAAGCGCAGCAGACGCGGACCGTTCTCCGCCACGAACGCGGTGAAGCCGGCCTCGACGTCTCGAACCACAGAGGGTCCCCTTCCACAACACGTGTCACCGGAGACACGCCCTCCGGAGCCGGATGGTTGTCAGAAAAGCTCCGCGATCTCCCCAGGTGCCGGGGGGAGATCGCGGACCGTGGCTCAGCAGATCGGGATGCGCCCCGCTCTGAAGTCATAGCTGAGCTCGACGTTCTTGTAGGAGTACCGGTAGTTGTTCGGGTCACGGGTGAAGGTCGGCATGTCGTAGGTGCCCCAGTAGCTGACGTAGATGTTGCCCGTCAGCTTGGAGCTGGCGGTGGCCCTGCTGTTCGGGCCGACGATGCCGTCGCTGGTCAGGCCCTTGGCCCACTGCCAGCTCTTCGTGGACGCCGCGGTCTGCGCACCGAACGCACAGTCGATCAGCGACCAGTTCAGGTACCCGTCCGCATAGAGGATGATCTGCCACATGCCCGCGTAGTTCCCGTTGGACCAGGCGCAGCCGGCGCAGAGCGTGGCCTCGTTGTCGAGGTCGTCGGTGGTGGCCCCGGCCCCGTCCACGTAGTAGTTGGTCGCGCCCAGCTGGACCACGCCGCCGGGCTTGAAGCCCGGACCACCCGGCTTGGGGGTCAGCAGGTCGAGCTTGGGGTAGACGGCCGGCTTGGCCCTGGCGATGAGCGCCCGCGCTGTCGCGCTCACCGTGGACCCGTCGGCCGGCAGCGCCTGCGCGATCTTCACCAGGCCTGCCCCGTCCATGGCGTCCCTGGAGACGACCTCGTAGTTGACGCCCGGCCGCTCGGACCACGACAACACGGTCAACCCGGACGATCCCGCGGTGGCCGTCGAGGTGACCACGGCGGGGCGGGTGCCCGCACCCGGACGGCGCAGCGAGACCGCCGACACCAGGGTCCTCTCCGCACGGGCGGTCGTCACCGCATCGCGGAACGCGCCGACCTCCCGGGTGACGCCGAGGACCTTCTTTCCCAGGTAGAAGGCGACCACGTCTCCGCGGGACCCCTGCGCCGGGTCGAGTTCCGATCCCGCCGTCTGGGAAGTAGCACGACGGAGCTTGTAGCCGGGCGCAGCCACGGCGAACGCCCTTTTCACGTTCTGGGTGAACGTATTTGACGCGGCATGGGCGGGAGTGGCCAGAGAAAGGGCCAGCACGACAGGTGCCAGCAGGATAAGGATGCGTTTGATAGGCGGAACCACAGGACTTCTCCTCGGGGGAAAGTGAAAATCACTGTTCGGCGGTCGGAAATGGCCGTCGAGTTCGAAGATCCTTGATCATCTTGTCACGATCAAGGAGTCTCACTGTCCTCAGGCGGCCACTTCTGTCCCTTGCCCCCGAAGCGTTCCTGCGGTACCAAGTGTCACTCGATGCCACACGGCCCAAGCACCTAGGGTTGTATGGGTCCATGGAGCTACCGATCAGTCCGCCGCTGGCGCCCATGCTGGCCAAGGCGGTCAAGACCATGCCCTCAGGGGACGTGCTGTACGAGCCCAAATGGGACGGATTCCGCTGCATCGTCTTCAGGGACGGCGACGAGGTGGAACTGTCCAGCCGCGGCGAGAAGCCGCTGACCAGGTACTTCCCCGAGTTGGTGGCGGCGGCCTTGAAGGAGCTGCCGGAACGGTGCGTGGTGGACGGGGAGATCGTGCTCCGGTCCGGTCACGTGCTGGACTTCGAGGCGCTGCAGCAGCGCATCCATCCGGCGGCGTCGCGGATCAACCTGCTCGCCGCCGAGACCCCCGCTTCGTTCGTGGCCTTCGACCTGCTCGCACTGGGCGAGGAGTCCCTCATGGACCTGCCGTTCGGGGAGCGCCGGGCCCGCCTGGAGATCGCGCTGGCCGGCGCGAAGGCCCCGATCCACCTGACCCGGGTGACCAGGTCGGAGGAACTGGCGCAGCGCTGGTTCCAGGAGTTCGAGGGCGCCGGTCTTGACGGGGTCATCGCCAAACCGCTCGGCGGGCGGTACGAGCCGGACAAGCGGGTGATGTTCAAGGTCAAGCACGAGCGGACCGCCGACTGTGTCGTGGCGGGGTTCCGCTGGCACAAGAGCGGGCCGGTCGTCGGGTCCTTGCTCCTCGGCATCTACGCCGCAGACGGGGGTCTGCAGCATGTGGGGGTCGCGGCCTCGTTCACCATGCAGCGCAGGGCGGAGCTGGTCGCCGAGCTGGAGCCGTACCGCACCGAGGATCTCTCCGAGCACCCCTGGGGGGCCTGGGCCGAGCAGGCCGGCGCGACCGCGGACCGGATGCCGGGCGCCGTGTCGCGCTGGACCGGCAAGAAGGACCTGTCCTGGGTGGCGCTCCGGCCCGAGCTGGTCACCGAGGTCGCCTACGAGGCGATGGAGGGCAACCGGTTCCGGCATACGGCCAGGTTCCGGCGCTGGCGCCCGGACCGTTCCCCGGCCTCCTGTACCTATGACCAGCTGGAGGTCCCGGTCGCCTACGACCTCGACGACATCCTGAAGCCCTGGGTTCCACCCGAAGGTTGAGCAAGCGTACGCTTGGGCGCCAAAGGTCTGGATTCTTGGAGGGACGCTCATGGCTGAGGTGCGGGAGTACTCGAATCTGATCGGCGGCGAGCTGCGGCCCGCCACCGGCGGCGGCACACTCGACTCCGTCAACCCGGCCACCGGCGAGGTCTGGGCGAAGATCCCGCGCAGCACCGCCCAGGATGCCGCCGACGCGGTGGCGGCGGCCCGGAAGGCGCTGCCGCGGTGGTCCGCACTGCCGGCCGCGGCCCGCGCGCACGTGCTGCGCAAGGTCGCCGACGTGTTCGCGCAGAACGCGAAGGAACTGGCTGAGATCGAGACCACCGACAATGGCCGGATCATCAGCGAGACCGCCAAGCGGGACGTCCCCGGGATGACCTACCTCTGGCACATGGCGGCGGCCGAGTGCGGCGCTGCCGTCGAGGGCAAGAGCGTCATCCTCGGCCCGAAGTCGATGGGCTTCACCCGGCGCGAGCCGTACGGTGTGGTGCTCGGCATCATCCCGTGGAACTCGCCGATCTCGACCTTCTCGGCCAAGGCCGCGTACGCGCTGGCTGCCGGGAACACGGTCATCATGAAGCCGGCCGAGCAGGCGACGGTCTCCACGCTCCGGCTCGGCGAACTGCTCCGTGAGGTGCTGCCGCCTGGCACCCTCAACATCGTGTCCGGGCTGGGCGAGGAGGTCGGCGACGCGCTGGTGCGCGACCGCGGCATCAACAAGATCACGATGACCGGCTCCACCGAGACCGCGAAGATCATCACTCGGGCCAGCACCGACGCGCTGAAGCCGATGGACTTCGAGCTGGGCGGCAAGGCCCCCAACATCGTGTTCGCCGACGCCGACCTGGACGCCGCGGCCGAGGGCATCACGACCATGAGCATCTTCACGGCCAACGCGGGGCAGGTGTGCGTGGCCGGCTCCCGGATCCTCATCCAGCGGCCGATCTACGACGAGATGATCGAGCGGATGACCGCGATCGCGAAGAACATCAAGATGGGTGACCCGCTGTCCCTGGAGACCACCATGGGGCCGATCGCCTCCAGGGAGCAGTACGAGCGCGTCACCTCGTACCTGGAGATCGGTGTCAAGGAGGGCGCGGAGCTGGTGTTCGGCGGCCGGTTCGGCGCCGAACTGGTCGACGACGAGGCCTACGCGGGCGGCTACTGGGTCGAGCCGACGCTCTTCGCGACCACCGACAACTCACTCCGGGTCTGCCAGGAGGAGATCTTCGGCCCGGTGGCCGTCGCCATCCCCTTCGACACCGAGGAGGAGGCCGTCGCGATCGCCAACGACTCCACCTACGGTCTGGCCGCCGGGGTGTGGACCACCGACCTCGGCCGGTCCCAGCGGATGTTCCGCGACTTGCAGGTCGGCTACGTCTGGGTGAACACCTACCGGAAGATCGTCCCGGGCCTGCCCTTCGAGGGCATGAAGGACAGCGGCTACGGGCACGACTCGGTCCTCGCCAACACCCGCGAGCGGTCCTGCGTCATCGAGCACTGAACCCGGATTCATTCACTGATCGGCGGGCTCCAGGGTCAGGCTGACGCTGTTGATGCAGAACCGGTCGTCGGTCGGGGTCGGGTATCCCTCGCCGTGGAACACGTGGCCGAGGTGGGAGTCGCAGCTCGCGCACCGCACCTCGGTGCGGACCGAGCCAAGGGAGCGGTCCTCGAGGAGCACCACGCCCTCGGCGTCCGCGGGAGCGTAGAAACTGGGCCACCCGCAGTGCGAGTCGAACTTGGTGTCCGACCGGAACAGCTCGGCGCCACACGCCCGGCAGCGGTAGACCCCCACCGTCTTCGTGTCGGTGTACTCGCCGGTGAACGGCCGCTCAGTGCCCGCCTCCCTGAGCACGTGGTACTCCTCGGGGCTCAGCTGGGCCTTCCACTCTTCCTCGGTCCTCTTAGCCATACCAACGAAAGTAACAGGGAAATGTAGCCATCCCGGATGGCAACCCCTGGGACTGTAAGACTGTCGTAAGAACAGACACACGTTCTTCACATCTGGAGCTGATATGGGTGCGTGATCACACTGGCAGGCCCCGGCTGACGGCGCTCGGCGTCGCGGCCGGCTACGGATTGGCCGCCTCGGTGTTCACCACCATCGTGGCCGACGAGCTCCTCGGCATGGAGAACACCGGCGCCCTGATCCGGCTGGCGTGCATGCTCGGCACCACGGCCGTACTGGTGGCCGGTACGGGGGTGGTCGCCGGAGTTCGGAGGGTTCGCCGCCGCTGATCCGGTTAGGTTCCTCCTATGGCATCGCCGTACATCGAGATCCCGGTAGGGGATCGGCTCGTCAGGATCACCAACCCGGACAAACTGTACTTTCCGGCCGCCGGGATCACCAAGCATGACCTGGTCGACTACCATCTGGCGGTCGGCGACGGGATCATGCGGGCTCTGAACCGGCGGCCCACCACGCTGGAACGCTGGCCGGGCGGGGTCTTCGAGGGCGCCAAGCTGGCCACCCGGACCGACACCCGCAATGCCGACGCCTTCTACCAGAAACGGGTGCCCAAGGGCGCCCCCGACTGGGTGGAGACGGCCAGAATCGACTTCCCCAGCGGCCGGTCCGCGGACGAGGTGTGCCCCACCGAACTCGCCGTCGTGGCCTGGGCCGCCAATCTCGGCACGCTCACCTTCCACCCGTGGCCGGTCAGGTCGGCCGACGTCGACCATCCGGACGAGCTGCGCATCGACCTCGATCCGCAGCCCGGCACGGACTTCTCCGACGCCGTCAAGGTCGCGCTCGACGGCGTCCGGCCGCTGCTGACCGAACTGGGCTACACCGGGTTCCCCAAGACCTCGGGCAAGGCCGGCGTGCACGTCTACGTGCGGATCGAGCCGCGCTGGACCTTCACCGAGGTACGGCGCGCGGCGCTGGCGCTGGCCCGCGAGGTGGAACGCCGGATGCCCGCCCAGGTCACGAGCAAGTGGTGGAAGGAGGAGCGCGGCGAGCAGGTCTTCGTGGACTACAACCGGATGGCCAGGGATGCCACGATCGCCTCGGCCTACAGCGTCAGGCCGCTCCCGCACGCCCCGGTCTCGGCCCCGGTCACCTGGGACGAGCTGGCCTCGGTGGCGCCCGAGGACTTCACCGTGCGGACCATGCCCGGCCGGTTCGTCGTGCAGGGCGACCTGCACGCGGCGATCGACGACCGCTCGTACTCCCTGGAGCCGCTCCTCGAACTGGCCGACCGGGACGAGAAGGACCACGGCCTGGGCGACATGCCGTACCCGCCCAACTATCCCAAGCAGCAGGGCGAGCCGAAGCGCGTCCAGCCCAGCCGCGCCAAGGACTAGCTCACGGGAGGGCGGCGACCAGTTCGGCGACGGCCCTGCGGCGGCCGGTGTAGAAGGGGACCTCCTCGCGGACGTGCCGCCGGGTCTGGGAGCCGCGCAGGTGCCGCATCAGGTCGACGATGCGGTGCAGCTCGTCGGCCTCGAAGGCCAGCATCCACTCGTAGTCGCCGAGGGCGAACGACGCGACCGTGTTGGCCCGCACATCCGGGTAGTCCCGCGCCATCTTGCCGTGCTCGGCGAGCAGCGCACGCCGGTCCGCGTCGGGCAGCAGATACCACTCGTACGACCGGACGAACGGGTACACGCAGACGTAGTCGCGCGCCTCCTCCTCGGCCAGGAACGCCGGGATGTGGCTCTTGTTGAACTCGGCCGGGCGGTGCAGCGCCATCTGCGACCAGACCGGCTCGCTGACCTTGCCCAGGGCGGTGTGCCGGAACCGCTTGTAGAGCTCCTGAAGGTCGTCGGAGTCCTCGGCGTGCCACCAGAACATCAGGTCGGCATCCGCGCGCAGCCCGCTCAGATCGTACGCGCCCCGGGTGAGG
This sequence comes from Actinomycetes bacterium, assembly GCA_025964615.1. Classification (GTDB taxonomy): domain Bacteria; phylum Actinomycetota; class Actinomycetes; order Streptosporangiales; family Streptosporangiaceae; genus RYN-227. The sequence continues at coordinate 802 of JAOPYM010000295.1, read as the reverse complement.
ACGTCCTTGGCCGCGAACTGCTCGAGCATCTCGTCGACCTCATGGGCGACCGCGCCACGGTGCCCATCAGCCAGACTCCTCACCTTGAAGACCGACCACATCGTGTACCTGATGACCTGGTTGAGATCTCGCGCTTTCTTCATGGCTCGATTCTCCCCGACCCCTCAGCTGGTCCATCACCCGGGAGGCGGCAGCGCGTGCGGTGGCGATGCACGCGGGGATCCCGAGCCCCTCGTAGGCCGCGCCCGCGACGGCCAGGCCCGGCTGCCCGGCGATGGCCGAGCGGATCCGGCCGACCCGGTCGGCGTGTCCCACGTTGTACTGCGGGAGCCCGCCGCCCCACCGGGTGACCCGGGTCTCGATCGGGAGCTCGCCGACGGCGCAGGTCTCCGCCAGCTCCGCCATGGCCACCGCCCGCAGCTCCTCGTCGGACCGCTGCAGCAGCTGCTCGTCGCGGAACCGGCCGATGGAGCAGCGCACGGCGACCATGCCGCCACGCGGTCCGGTCAGGTGCGGCCATTTGACCGTGCTGAACGTGACGGCCTTGACCTGGCGTCCCTCGACGGCGGGCACCAGATAGCCGCTGCCCTTCGGTAGCCGGGGAAAGGCAGTGGGCGCGTAGGCGAGGGTCACGATGGCCATGCTCGCGTAGTCGATCCTGGCCAGCTCCCGGGCGGCGGCCGGGACCTCGCCGGCGAGCAGCCGCCCGGCGGGCGCGGCGGGCACCGCGATGATGACGGCGTCGGCGTCGAGGTAGGAGGGCTCCCTGGTCGGGCCGATCGTCAGCCGCCAGCCGCCCGGC
>JAOPYM010000243.1 GCA_025964615.1 Actinomycetes bacterium | reverse complement strand
CCTTCCACCGTATGCCCGCCGACCTCGCCGACCAGTTCTCCGCCGCGACTGTGACCGTGCTGAAGGGCGATCTCAACTACCGGCGTGTCGTCGGTGACCTGGGCTGGCCCCCGAGCACCCCATTCGGATGTGCCACGGCCTACTTCCCCGGACCCGTCGCCGCCGTGCGCACACTCAAGTCCGATGTCGTCACCGGCATCGACCCCACCGTCGTCACCACGCTCGACGCGGCCGAACCCGCCTGGCGTACAAGCGGTACCCACGGACTGGTGCAAGTACGTCTCTAACTATCGGGTGGGGATCGACACGGCCGGGGTCGTCAGTCGGGCAACTCGGGGCTGAGACGCCTCGGCTACCCGCAGGGTGGCGCGCCGTGGGCGCTGCTGTGTGGGGCGGCTGAGGATGTCAGGAAGGGTCCTTGTCCGTGCGGGGACCGACGCCACCGGGGCTCACCTGGGGCAGCCAGATGATGAGCCGGGCACCGCCGTGGGGGTTGTCGGCGACGCTGATGCCACCGTGGTGGGCGGTCGCGATTTCGCGGGCGATGGCCAGGCCGAGGCCGGTCGTTCCGCTGCCGCGGTCGCGGCTGCTGTCCAGGCGCACGAACCGGTCGAAGATCCGGTCACGGTCGGCCACAGGGATGCCTGGGCCGTCGTCGGTGATCTCGACGACAACCCGCCGCGCCGTCGCCGTCGCCGTGATGCGCACGGTCGAGGCGGCGTAGCGGACGGCGTTGTCGATGATGTTGCGGAAGAGGCGTCCCAGATGATCTGGGTTGCCCAAGGTGACGGCCTGATCGGCCAGGTCGAGATCGATGACGATGCGGTCGGTGAGGGTGGTGTTGCGCAGTTCGCGCAGGAGCCTTCCGACGTCCACGCGTTCCTGGTGGGTGGCCAGTATGCGTTCGTCGGCCTTGGCGAGCAGCAGCAGTTGCTGGATGAGGTCCTCCAGGCGGTTGGACTGCTGTGCCGCCCGTTCGGCGATGACGGGCCAGGGTGCTTGGTCGGGGTGGGCGAGGCCGACTTCGAGGGTGGTACGGATCGCGGCCAGCGGGCTGCGTAGTTCGTGGGAGGCGTCGGCGACGAAGCGGCGCTGGCGGCGGGCGGACTCCTCGAGACGGTCGAGCATGTCGTTCATGGTGTGGGCCAGATGCCCGATTTCATCGGAGGTTCCCGGCTCGGGCACGCGCTGGGACAGGTCAGCCGAGGTGATGGCGGTGACGGCGTTCCGGATCTGCTGGACCGGTCGCAGCGCTCGCCCGACGATCACCCAGACAGCGGCCGCGGCGACGAGCAGGATGATCGGAAAGCCGAGGAGGAGGCTGGAGGTGAAGGCTGCACGGAGCTGGGTGAGCAGGCTCGTCGATGTGCCGGTGATGATGGTGACGGGTTGCCCCGCGACGGTCTGCCGGATGGCGACGACGCGGACATCCTCGGGGACGACGCCGTCGGCGGCCTTGAGCCGCACGGATGTGGTCGAGCCCGCGGGCAGGGCGTAGACGGCGGGCACGCCGACCAAGGTGCGGGTGGCGGCGAGTACGTGACCGTCTGCGGCGATGACCTGGGCTTCGGCGTTGGCGTCCAAGGTGGACGGGGCCAGGATGCGTGGCCATTTGCCGGTCGGCGCGGATTGGGCGATCTGGGTGGCGTACGTGCGGAGCCGGCCGTCCAGGGTCTGGCGGACCGACTGAATCTGCAGCAGGTAGAGCAGGATCACACCAAGGACGACGGCGGCGGTGATGACGAGGCCGGCGACCACGGTGACCCGGACACGCAGGGTCCGCCACCGGGCCGGGCGGTCAGTGCTCATGGGTGTGGTCGTCGATGAGGTACCCCTCGCCGCGCACGGTGAGGATGACCGGTCGGCCGATCTTTCGGCGCAGCCGGTGGATGTGGACCTCGACCACTGCCGGGCCGCCGTCATAGGCGACGTCCCAGCAGTGCTCGAGCAGTTCGGTCTTGGACACGACCCGGCCCTGGCGGCGCATCAGGTATTCCATGACCGCCAGTTCGCGGCTGGTCAGGTCCAGGGCCACGCCGTCCTGGGTGAGGGTACGGCCGGCCGGATCCAGGCGGAGACCGGCGGCGGTGAGGACCGCCGGCCGCTCCCCGAGTCCGCGCCGGGTCATGGCGCGGAGCCGGGCGAGCAGAACCGGGTAGGCGAAGGGCTTGGCGAGGTAGTCATCCGCGCCGCTGTCCAGCCCTTCAGCCTGGTCGAGGTCCTCATCCATGGCGGTGAGCATCAGGATGGGTGTCCACAGACCTTCTTCTCGCAGTTGCCTGCAGACTTGGTAGCCGTTCAGGCCCGGCAGCATCACGTCGAGGATGATGACGTCGTGGGCGGTTTCGCGAGCTTTCCACAGCCCGTCCTCGCCGTTGACGGCCACATCCACGACATAACCCTCTGCCTGCAGTCCCCAGGTGAGGGAGGCCGCCATGGCCTGCTCGTCTTCGACTACCAGTACCCGCATGGCTCAGGCATCTCCGACCGGGACCGTGATCCGATCGAGCGCGGCCGGCTCCGGCATGGTCGGCCGGGGGAGCCGCAGCAGCCGGGCGGCCCGGTCGGGCATCCACCAGTTCGCCTTGCCGAACAGCGACACCAGTGCGGGCAGCAGCAGCATCCGGACCACGACCGCGTCCAGGAGCACCCCGGCGGCCATTCCGGCGGCGAGCTCGCGGACGGTGACGTCGTTGGCGCTGGCCAGCGAGGCCAGCGCGAAGAAGAGGATCAGTGCCGCGCTGGTCACCAGGCGCCCGGTCCGCGATACCCCTTCGACGATGCCCTCGTGGGTGGAGTGGGTACGGTCATAGCCTTCGCGGACTCGGGCCAGGATGAACACCTCGTAGTCCATGGAGATGCCGAACAGGAAGCCGAACATCAGCATCGGTACGAATGTGTTGATCGATCCGGTGCCCGACGTACCCCACAGCGTGTGGGTGCCGATGCCGTGCTGGAAGACCAGGACGACGATGCCGAAGGTGGCGGCGACGGACAGCGCGTTGAGCAGAACCGCCTTGAGCGGCAGCAGGATGGATTTCAGCCCGCGGGCCAGGAGCAGGAAGGTCACGACCGCGACGAGCGCGAACATCAGGGGGAACGCGCCGTACGTCGTGTTGACCTGATCGATCTGCTGGGCGTTGTCGCCGCCGACCAGGGCCGAGGGAGGCACGGTGTGCTGGATGTCGGCCAGTGACGTACCGCCGTGTGAGGTGCCGACCTCGTTCTTCGGGATCGCCACGACGAGCGCGCTGCCGCCCTGACGCCACGCGGTGCCGGTCGGAGCTATCGCGCCATGCAGGCTGGAAACGTTGTCCAGTGCGGTGGCCACCGACTGCGCCTGCCCCGCTGAGGGCACATAGACCGGCACCGTGGTCAGCGTTCCGCTGGGAAAGCCGTCCGCCTCCAGTGCGCGCAGGCCGTCGGCGTAGGCACCGGTACTGGCCAGCGCGGAGCCGGTGGGCAGGGAGATGTTGATGGTCGTGGCGACCCCGGCCAGGCCGCCCAGGATGCCCAGGCCGAGGACCGCCGCAGCGACACGGTTGCGGATGACGTAACGGGACCACCCGGTCCAGAACCGGCTGGCGTTACCGGCCGAGCGGCGGCGCGGCCAGTCCAGGCGGGGTCCCACTGCGGAGAGCACCACCGGAAGCAGGGTCAGCGCCACGAGGGTGGCGGTGGAGGGGATGAACAGGCCCGTGATGCCGATACCGCGTACCAACGACACCGGTACCACGACCAGGGCGAACAGACCGAGGGAGGCGGTGATGCCGCTGAACATGACCGCGTGCCCCGCCCGGCGCATGGCGGCCTGTACGGCCTCGGCGTTGGACCTGCCCGCGGCCCGCTCCTCTCGCCAGCGGTTGACGATCAGCAGCGAGTAGTCGATCGACAGGCCGAGCCCGAGGAGGGCGACGATGTACTGCACGGCCGGGTTGAACGGGACCGAGGACGGCATCACGAAGGTCAGCGCGTAGATGAACAGCTGCATCGTCAGGACCGACACCAGCGCCATGATCAGCGGCAGGAACGCCAGGAACGATCCGAAGACCCACGCCAGCACGATGAGCGCACCCAGCGCGCCGATCAGCAGCTCGGCGAGCACGCTGGAGTTGCCGGTTGAGGCGTTGCCCGCCGCCAGGGCGTTCACGCCGGTGCTGTGCACGGTCGCGCCCGGTACGGCCGTTTTCGCGGCCGCGCTGAGCTGGTCCAGCTGGGTCGTCGCGATGTCGTCGCCGGGCTTCGGCGGGTACACCAGCACGATGGTGCTGCTGCCGCCGTTGCCGACCAGGGCGGCGTTGCCGGTGGAGGCGTACGACACTTCGCGCAGGCCGGGACCGGTCCTGGCGACCTGCGTGTCGAAGGCCCGCAGCTGGGTCTTCACTCCCGGGGAGTTCACGGTGGTGCCCACGGGCAGGTCGATGGTGAGGATGCCCGGATCGGAGCCGGCCCCGCCGTACTGTTTCGCGATCTGCTGGTTGGCGGTGTACGCGGCGCTGTGCAACTGCACCCCGCTCTTGAGGCGCCCCGACACCGAGGGTGCGAGTACCAGCGCGATGACGGTGACAGCCAGCCACAGCAGTCCCACCGCCAATCGGTGCCGTACGACCCATCTACTGAGAGCTTCCACGAGTTCGTCCCTTGTATCAGTCGGTTACCGTCACGGCGGACCCTAGGAAACGCCACCTTTCAGCACGCTTACAGAACAGAGCCGCGCCTGGACGGCGTAACCGGGGGCCAGCCGTCACACACTGTTGACAGAGACCCGACGGAGAGAGGTAGTGTATCTGCTATAGCAGATGGAGGACGTATGACCGGGTTCACCGGGAACGTGCGCAAGCTCAGCACGAGCCCCACCCTGTCCGATCAGGCCTACCTCGCCTTGCGAGAGGGCATCACCACGGGCAGATTTCAAGCCGGTCAGCGGCTCACCGAGCGGGCCCTGGCGGACAGTCTGGGGGTGAGCGCGACCCCGGTTCGCGAGGCTCTGCAGCGCCTGGAACACGAGCGCCTGATCGAGCGTGACGCGGTGCGCTCGATCCGCGTCGCCGACCCGTCCATCGCCCGTCTCTACGAACTGACGCTCATCGAGGCATCGTTGCGCGGCGTGGCGGCACGGCTCGCGGCGGAACGAGCCGGCAAGGGCGAGGCGGCTGCGATCTCCGAAGTGTGCGACCGGGCCGACGCCCTGGAGTCGGCACCGGACCTGGAGGCCCGCGCCGCCGACCTGCTCACCTTGACGCGCCGTTTCCACGACCTGGTCGACAGGGCGTCCCACAGCCACACCCTGATCGACATGATCGCCACCGCGACCGCGTTCGACTGGGCGTTTCGCATCAAGTGGTCCGCGCACGTCCACCGAGACCACGACAGCCTGCGGCGGAGTCTGGAACAGCACCGCCAAGTGGCCATCGCGATCCAGTCGGGCGATGGCGAGGGCGCCGAGGAAGCGATGCGCGGTCACATACTCCAGCGGACCACGGCGTTCCTCGACATCGCCGCGGCCCAGGACAAGCTCGCAGCCGAACCCACAAGCTGAAGGCCGATACCGGCAGCCAAGGACACGCCTTTAAGGCCGCTGCTATAGCAGATATGACATATCGATCAACCGAGGAGGACGAACGATGAAAGTCTCCAGAGCCACGATCGGCATAGCGGTTCTCGCGTTGTCGCTCACGGCGGCGTGCAGCGGGACGAGCGGTGGCGGCACTTCGGGCGCCACGGCGAGCAGCGCCGCGGACCCCGTCGCGGCCTCCAAGTCCGAGCACGGCTTGGTGATCTATGCCAACGCGGCGGCCCCGGCGCTCAAGTACTTCACCGACGCCTTCCAGAAGGTCTACCCCTGGATCAAGGTCACCGCCTACGACCTCGAAGACCCGGTGATCTTCTCCCGGTACGCCGCCGAACACGGCACCGGCAGCCGCAGCGGGGACGTCCTGATCGCCAGCGCCCCGAACCTGTGGACCGCCGCGGTCAAGAAGGGCTACGTACAGAACTACACCCCGGCCGGGATCTCCGACTTTCCCAGCTTCGCCTCCCAGGGCGGCGGCCTGTACATCATGTCGCCCGACCCCGCGGTGACCATCTACAACAAGAAGCTGCTCAAGGGCGGGCCGCCACCCACCACGGTCGCCGCGATCGCGCAGGGAGGGGCTGCCGGCAAGTACACGGTCGCCAGCTACACGATCGACAACGACTTCGGCTATGCCGCCTTCTACGGCTTCGTACAGAAGTACGGGTGGAACACCCTCGACCAGCTGGGCAAATCCGCGAAGACCCCTGGTGACGGCGACGTGCTCTACGCCGATGTCGCCCAGGGCGGCTTCACCACCGCGGTGTTCGAGTCCGGTCTGGTCCGCGGCGCGATCAAGCCCAACGACCCGGTCGTGGGTTGGGAGTACACCACCGACTACACCCCGCTCATCCCGCGGGGCATCGGGATCACCTCGGGAGCCGCAAGCCCGAACTCGGCGAAGCTGTTCATGAACTACCTGTTCAGCACCCCCGGACAGCAGGTCGCCTGCGACGCGGGCTTCGAGGCGTACAGCAACACCTTCACCGCGGCCGATGGTTGCAAGAACACCCTGAAGGACCTGTACACGGCCATCGGCGGGCAGGCGAACGCGGTGCTGGTGCCGATCAGCCAGAAGGTCGCCGACGACCACACGGCATTCGTCGCCCGCTGGAAGCAGGCATTCGCACACCGGTAGTGGTACCGAACTCCGGAGTTAGGACACCGATGACGACCCTCACCCACGCACCGCCCTCGGCCGCGCGGCTGCGTCGCCTGCTGCCCGCCTCAGCCGTGCAGGCCGTGACCTGGCTGGTGGTCGTCGTCGGTGTCCTGCTCCCGATCGTTCCGCTGCTGTACGCCTCAGTGCAGGACAGACCCATCTACGAGGCCGGCGGCGTGTTCACGGTCTCGCCCTATCGGCAGCTGTTCGCCGACCCCGCCTTCTGGCAGACCGTGCGCAACACCCTTGAGTTCGCCACCATCGCCACCGGCCTCTCGGTCGCCCTCGGCGGGGCGGCGGCGGTGGCCTGCAGCCGCACCGACATCCTGGGCCGGCGGGTCTGGACGAAACTGCTGCTGCTGCCGATCCTGCTGCCCCCGCTCGGTGTGATCCTGGGCTGGAACGCGCTGTACGGGCCCGGCGGCTACGCCACCAACTTCATCACCCGGACACTCCACATCCCGCTGAACCTGACCAGCGTCATCGGGATGTCGGCGCTGGGGACCGTCGTGGCGATGCCGGTCGCATTCCTGATCTGCCAGGCGTCCCTGGCCAACGTCGAGTCCTCGCTGGAAGACGCCGCTCGCAGCGTCGGTGCCCGCCCACTGCGGGTCCTGTCCCGCGTGATCGTGCCGATGATGCGGCCCGCGCTGCTGAACTCCGCGTTGCTGATCTTTACTCTGTGCATCGAATCACTGGGCATCGCGCTCATCCTGGGTGCACCGGCCGGCAATGAATTCGTGGCCAGCTACCTCTACAACACCTGGTCGAACGCCTCGACCATTGATCCCGGTGCGGTCAGTGCCGGAGCCATGATCCTGCTGCTGTGCGCTGTCGGCCTGCTGCTTCTGCGCCGCGTGCTACTCGGCTCCGAGGCGCGCTTCATCTCCGTGACCGGCCGGGGCCGGGGATCGGACAAGCTCCTGGAACTCGGGCGCATCTGGCGCCCGATCCTCGGGGTGGTGGTGGCCCTGTACCTGCTCATCACCACCTTCGCGCCGATCCTCGCTCTGGCGCTGCAGTCCAGCGTGTCGCTGCTGACCCCACTGGAAGCGCCCTGGCATCTGTGGACGGCCGGCAACTGGAGGCAGCTCGGCCAGCCGGTCTTCATGAGCTCGATCCGCAACAGCGTGGAGATAGCCGCGGTCGGCGCGGTGCTGACCACCGCGGTGGTGGCGCTGGCCACGACCGTGGCCCATCGCTCGACGTTCAAACTGCGCGGATCTCTCCAGTTCATCATGATGTTTCCGCGGTCGATGCCCGGAATCATCGTCGGCATCGGCTTCTTCTGGACCTTCGTGCTGGTCAATCCGCCCGGCAGCGCGCTGCGCAACAGCATCTGGGGAATCGTGCTCGCGCTCAGCATCCGCAGCCTGACGCTGGCCTACCTGGTTCTCTACCCGGCACTGGCGGCGGTGAGCAGCTCACTCGACGACGCCGCCCGCTCCGCCGGGGCCGGCTGGTGGATGACGATGCGGCGAGTGGTGCTTCCGATCCTGCGGCCGGCGCTGCTGGCCTCTTTCATCCTGCTGTTCGTCTCCATCCTCAACGACTACGACCCGGCGCTTTTCCTAGTGACACCGGGACACGAGATCATGGGAGTCACCATGCTGGACTCGCTCAAACAGGGCTCCACAGGTCCGGCCGCGGCCCTGGCGATGGTGCAGGTGGCGGTGACGGTCGTGGCGATCGTGATCGGCACCGCCGTCCTCGGGCGCCGCAGCAGGAGGACGCATGCCTGAGATCGCCGTCGACGCCCTGAGCATGAGCTTCGGGACCAATCAGGTCCTCGACAACGTCAGCTTCACCGTGCACGAACGGGAATTCCTCACCCTGCTCGGGCCGAGCGGCTGCGGCAAGACCACCACCCTGATGTCAGTGGCCGGGTTTCTGCGACCGGACTCCGGCCGGATCTCCTGCGGCACTCAAGCGTTCTATGACCACGCCGCCAAGATCTACCTTGCCGCCGAAGACCGCAACCTGGGCATCGTGTTCCAGTCGTACGCGATCTGGCCGCACATGACCGTGTTCGAGAACGTCGCGTTCCCGCTCAAGGTCCGCAAGGTCAAGGGCGAACCGCGGCGCCGCCGGGTCATGGAGACGCTCGGCCTGGTCGAGATGGCCGACTACGCCGCGCGCTATCCGCACGAACTGTCCGGCGGCCAGCAACAGCGGGTGGCCCTGGCCCGCGCCCTGGTGTACTCCCCGTCGGTCCTGCTGCTGGACGAACCCTTCTCCAACCTCGACGCGAAACTGCGCGAACGCGCACGCACCTGGCTGATGGGCCTGCAACGCGATCTGGGACTGACGACTCTGTTCGTCACCCACGACCAGGACGAGGCGCTGAGCCTCAGCGACCGGATCGTCGTCATGAACAAGGGATCGATCCTCCAGGTCGGACCGCCCGAGGAGATCTATCGCCGCCCAGACCACCGCTTCGTCGCCGAATTCCTCGGCCACTGCAACATCTTCACCGGCCACGTGACCCACGTGCAGGACCAGCTCGCGACGGTCCAGCTGGACACCACACAGCAACGGCTGACCCTCCCGGTCGGGGCGGGCGCGCCCGGCGACCAGATCGACGTGGTCGTACGACCCGAGGCCATCATCCTGAGCGAGGACCTCTCCCAGCTCTCACAGGGCGTCAACACCTACCGCGCGAAAGTGCGGAGCAGGGCCTTCCTGGGCGACCACTACGTCTACGAACTCGAACTGGCCGGCCTGCCCCTGACCGTCACCCACCCCACCGCGTTCTCCGCCGCGGAACTGACCGTGCACATCCCTGTCGAAGCCTGCAGGGCCATGACCAATCACACGGAAACGACCCTGATATGACCGATCCTGATATGACCGATATTGCCAAGGCGCAGAAAGTCGGCATCCTCGTTCCCGCCGGCATGCTCGGCGCGGGCTTCCCACCGGACACGATCACCCGTGGCATCGCTCTGGGCGCCGACGTGATCGCCATCGACGGCGGTTCCACCGACTCAGGGCCGTACTACCTGGGCACCGGGATGGGCAAGAACCCCAAGGAGGCGGTCCTGCGCGACCTCCGGATTCTGCTGCGCGCCGCCGCGGCCGCGCACATCCCGCTCATCATCGGTTCCTGCGGAACCTCAGGCACCGACTCCGGGGTGGACTGGGTCGCGGCCATCGTCGAGGAGGTCCTGAGCAGTGCGGGACTGGACCTCAGCGTGGCCAGGATCTACAGCGAGCAGACGCCGGACACGGTCATCGAGCACCTTGCGGCCGGACGAGTCCACCCCCTCGCGCCGCCTCGATCGTTGAACGCGGCCGACCTGCGGCGGTGTGAGCACATCGTCGGGGTGATGGGGCACGAGCCGATCATGCAGGCACTCCATGACGGTGCCGATGTCATCCTCGCCGGCCGGGCCACGGACACCGCGATCGCCGCGGCCCTCGCTCTCATGCACGGTATGCCCGCCGGCCCCACCTGGCACGCCGCGAAAGTCGCCGAATGCGGCGGCCAGTGCACCACCAGTCCCCGCGACGGCGGCGTTTTCGCCCAGATCGACGCGACGGGCTTCACCATCGAACCGCTTGATCCCAACGCGCGTTGCACCCCGCAATCAGTGGCCGCGCACATGCTGTACGAAACCGCGAACCCCTTCCAGATGCGGGAGCCCGCCGGGACACTGGTGGTCTCCGACGCCACGTACACCGCCCTGGACCATCGCCGGGTGCGCGTCGAAGGATCGGCTTTCGAGCAGGCGGCGCAGTACACCATAAAACTGGAAGGCGCCGCGATCACCGGCTACCAGACCATGTCCTTCACCGGCATACGCGACCCGAAGATCCTCGCCCAGATCGACGTCTGGGCCCACACGCTGGAGGAGGTGCTCACTTCTCGTATCAGCCAGGTCCTCGGCCTTGAGCCGGGCGACTATGACACTGACCTGCGCCTGTACGGCTACAACGCCATCCTCGGTGAGCTCGACCCCCACCCCGCACCCCCGCAGGAGGTCGGCGTGATGCTGCTGGTCAACGCAGCCACGCAAGACCTCGCCACCGCCATCGCGAAAGTCGCCAACCCACTCATGCTGCACCTCCCGACAGCCGACATGACCCACCTGCCCAGCTTCGCCTTCGCGACCTCGCCCGCCGAAACCGAACGCGGCGCCGTGTACGAGTTCACCCTGAACCACGTGGTCGACGTGGACGATCCCTGCCAGATGTTCCCGATCAAGTCGAATCGCACGGCACATGTCTGAGCCGGCCGTCACACTGTCCGATCTGGCCACCGAAGTACGGTGCAAGAACGCGGGCCCATTCTGGGTCACCATCGAGGCCTTCATGACTGATCCGAGCGGCTATGCCGTCGCGGACCGGCTGATCACCGCCGAGCTCATCGCCGGCTTGTACGCCGTTCCGGTGGACGACATCCAGATCTTTCGCATCCCCGACCTCAACGTGGTGAAAGTGTCCTTCCCCCGCCAAGTGAGCCAGGGCAGCCTGCACGATCGCGACATCCATGCGGGACAGCACCACGTCCTGCTGGGCCGTTCACCGATCCAGACAGGCGATGGGCGGACATCGCTACCACCAACCTGACCGTTCAGACACTCACCGGGCCGCCGAGGAACTCGGCCAGCACCGGGGCGAGTGCGTCCGGGGCCACGTCGTGCGTCTGGCCGTCGAGTGTCCGGTACTCGGCCGTGGGAAGCGCATCCGCGGTGGCCTTCGCCGCCTGCTGAAGGCTCTGCGGACTGGCGCCACCGGCGAGGACCAGCGCCGGAACGGTGATCGTCGACGCCAGGTCGCGCGGGACGCTGCCGTCGCCGAGCACCTCGTCGTCGTAGGCGAGCGTCGGGGCGATCGCCTCCAACGTGGCCCAGCCCGGCTGTGTCCGAATGCCGGCCACGGCCTCCGCGGGAATGCCGACGTTCGTCATGAACAGCGCCACGGCGTCGCCGTTGCGCCCGGCGTCGAGCAGCTCGTTGAGCCGTTCGGTGTACTCCTTGATCTGGGCGCCGTCTTCGGCCTCGGCCATGAACGGCGGCTCGTAGAGCGCCAGCTTGGTGATCCAGGGGCCGGCCGCCGCGGCCGCCAAGGCGAGAGCCGCACCGGAGGAGATGGCGTAGACGTATGCCTCGCCGCCGGCCTGCGCGATGAGGGCCTGCAGGTCCTCGACCTCGCGGGCGACCGCGTAGGGCGTGGTGTCCGAGCTTTCACCCCGGCCCCGCCGGTCGTAGGTGTAGACGGTGAAGCCGTCCTGCAGCAGAGCGGCGAGTGGCTGCATCGGCCCCGCAGCGCGGTAGCACATGGCGCCGTCGACGAGGACGAGCGCCGGCCCGCTGCCGGTGCGCTCGTAGGCGATTGCGGTGCCGTCGGCTGAGGTGACTACTGGCATTTCGTGCTCCTTAGTCGCGCTGGTGTTCTTGCTCGGCACCCAGACCGGCCAGGTAGACGTCGAAGCGGTCGAGGCTGGTGTTGAAACCGGC
>JAOPYM010000176.1 GCA_025964615.1 Actinomycetes bacterium | reverse complement strand
GCCGCTCCAGTCGCCCGATCCGGTCCCGCACCGCGGGGGCGGACATGCCGAGTTCGCTGGCCAGCGCCCGCTGCGAGCGCCGGGAGTCCTCGCTGAGAAGCACGAGTATTTGCCGGTCCACGTCGTCAAGCGGCACCGCCGCGGACTGTGCGAGTGCGTCGGCCTTTTCGTGCGAAGGAAAAGGCGCGGTTTTTCCCATGGTGCGGCGACTGGGAGGCATGTCGGAAGTTTACCCCGTATTGGTCGACAAAAAGCGCTATCTGGTATGAACTCCGAAAACTAGGTATGAGGTCAGAACCTCACGAGCGGGCAGCGGTATCGATTCCCTCGTCTGACCTGCGATCTACGCCCAACATCGCGAGATTCCCGATAAGCACTATAGAAGGAGTGTGAGCATCGTTGCGGGTGTTTGACAGTAACTGGATGCAAATCGCCGACTGCCTTGAACGCGATGATCGGATCGTGCTGCCGGTCGGCTCTACTGAGCAGCACGGGTACCTGTCGCTCGGCACCGACGCGCTGCTCGCCGAGCGGGTGTCGGTGGAGGCCGCCGAGCCGCTCGGTGTGCCGGTGCTGCCGGTACTGCCGTTCGGCATGGCGCCGTACTTCACCCGGTATCCGGGCACTATGAGCCTGCGCATCGGCACCTATATCGCGGTGCTGCGGGACCTGCTGGACTGCATCGCCTCGCAGGGCTTCCGGCGGATCGCGGTGGTCAACGGTCACGGTGGCAACGCGCCGGTGGCCGGCCTGATCAGGGAGTGGATCTCCGAGCCGCGCGCCGAGCGGGTGCAGGTGCTGTTCCACAGCTGGTATAACGCGCCGAAGACGGCCGAAACCGCCAGCCGGTTCGACGAGGACCAGTATCACGGCTCCTGGCTGGAGAACTTTCCGTGGACCCGAGTCGCCGGAGTGGACATCCCGGACGGTGCCGCTCCGGTGCTGCCCAGGGAACTGGTGAACAACCTGACCGCGGACGAGATGCGGCAGACGTTCCCAGACGGCAGCCTGGGCGGCGCCTACCGGCGCTCCGACGAGGACATGCAGGCGGTCTGGGACGCGGGCGTTGCGGAAGTCCGCGAACTCCTGGAGAAAGGATGGCTGGACACATGAGCGACAAGGTCGCCGTCGTCACCGGCACGGCGCACGGGATCGGGACCGCGATCGCGGACATGCTGGAAGCGGACGGCATCCGGGTGCACCGCGTCGACAAGGACACCGCGGACCTGACCGTCTCCGCTGCGGTGAACGCCTTCTTCGCCGAGGTCGGCGAGGTCGACATCCTGGTGAACAACGCGGGTGGGGTCGTCGGCCAGGTGCACCACCCGATCGAAGAGATCACCGATGAGGCCTGGTCCGCCGTGGTGGCGGCCAATCTGACCAGCACGTTCCTGTGCACCAGGGCGGTCGCGCCGGGCATGAAGCGGCGGGGCTGGGGCCGCATCGTCAACATCTCCTCCGGCGCCGGCCGCAGCGTCAGCCTCACCGGCATCCAGGCGTACGCCAGCGCGAAGGCCGGCCAGATCGGCTTCACCCGGCAGATGGCGCACGAGTTGGGCCGGTACGGCATCACGGTGAACTGCATCGCCTGCGGATTCGTGCTGTCCAACCCCAGCACGATCAAACAATGGGAAAGCTACGGCGAGCAGGGCCAGGCCGCGCTCGTCGAGGGCATCGCGGTACGGCGGCTCGGCAAGTCGGAGGACATCGCCAACGGCGTCCGGTTCTTCGTCTCCGAGGAATCATCCTGGGTAACCGGTCAGACAATCTCGATTGATGGTGGACATGCTCTCTTTTGATCCGACCGACGCCGAGTACATCGACGAGCTGACGGATTATGTAGCGGTTCCGAGCGTGAGCCGGGACGCGACCCCGGAAACGATGCGCTCGGCGGCGGAATGGCTCGCCGCGCAGCTTTCTTTCGCCGACGGCCGCGTCGTGCCGACCGAGGGTCACCCGGTGGTGCGTGGTGACTGGCTGGGCGCGCCGGACGCGCCGACCATCCTGGTGTACGGCCACTACGATGTGCAGCCGACCGGCGATCTCGCGGAGTGGCGCATCCCGCCGTTCGAGCTCACCGTGGACGGCGACGTGATCCGTGGTCGTGGCGTCACTGACGACAAGGGCCCGGTGTTCATCGTGCTCAAGGTGGCGCAGGCGTTCCTCGCCCAGGAGGGCGCGCTGCCGCTGAACGTCAAGTTCCTGTTCGAGGGTGAGGAGGAGATCGGCAGCCCGCACCTGCCGGCGTACCTGCGGGAGCACGCCGACGAGCTCGCGGCCGATCTGGTGATCTCCGCGGACGGCGCGATGTGGCGGCCGACGGAGCCTTCGCTGTCGATCGCCTCGAAGGGTCTGGTGACCCTGGATGTCGAGGTCACCGGGGCCAACGGCGACCTGCACTCGGGGCGGTTCGGCGGCACCGTGGCCAACCCGGTGCACGCGCTAGGCGAGATTCTGGCGAGCCTGCACACCGCGGACGGGCGGGTCGCGGTGGACGGCTTTTACGATGGGATCCCCGAGCTGACCGAGGAGCGCCGCGCCGCGATCGCGGCGGTGCCGTTCGACGACGACGGCTACCGGGCGGGTCTCGGCCTGGACGAGCTGTTCGGCGAGGCCGGCTACAGCACGCTGGAGCGGCTGTGGGAGCGCCCCACCCTGGAGATCAATGGCGTCAGGGCCGGCGGCAAGTACACCGTCATCCCGCACGTAGCGACCGGTCACGTGTCCTGCCGGCTGGTACCGGGGCAGCGCCCCGAGCGGGTGCTCCAGGCGATCACCGACCACCTTCTCGCGCAGAAGGTCTCCGGCGTACGGGTCACGGTTCGTCCCGACGAGGGCGGCGTCCCGGCGTACACGATCCCCGCCGATCACCCGGCGATCCGGGCCGCGAGCGCGGCGCTCGCGGATGTCTACCCGGGCCAGGAGGTGCTCCTCGCGGTCATCGCCGGCACGCTGCCCGCCACCGCGCTGTTCGAGGAGGTGCTCAGCGCCAAGACACTGTTCTTCTCCTTCTCGACGGCGGATGAGAACCTGCACGCGCCGAACGAGTTCATGCGGATCTCCCGGCTGCGTGAGGGGATGCGCGCCTGGGAGACGCTGTGGCGGCTGCTCGCGGACGGGCCGCACCGGCTGGCGCCGGTGGTCAGGGACGGAGTCGCGTCATGACGGAGGCTCCCTACCAGTCGTACGGTTACCTCACCCCGGGGGTGGACTTCCCGGCCTTCGACCTGGCGCCGGAGTTCGGCCGGATCCCGCCGTACGCCGCCGGGCTGACCGAGCCGGAGCGGGGGCGGGCGGAGCGGCTGCTGCGGGACAACATCGTGATCAGCCTGCACGACCATCCGGTGCGGTTCCCGGCGGACATGCGGCAGACGCCGGAGTACAACCGCACCGGACGCCAGCACACCGCGTTCGCCGGGCTGTTCGCGTCGGGCATGACGGTGGTGTTCGACAACATGATGGATGGCACCGCCTGCGTGACCGGCAACGCCCCGTGGCGCTGGCTCGACATCATCACCGACCTGGGCATGCGCCAGGCCGACGTCGCGCACCAGAGCGACGTGATCGTGGTCCGGACGCTGGCCGACATCGAGTACGCGTACCGCAACGGCAAGGTGGGCCTGGTGTTCGGCCTGGAGGCGGCGACGCCGATCGAGAACGAGATCGACCGGCTCGACGTCCTGTACGGCCTCGGCCTCCGGCAGATCGGCATCGCGTACTCCGACGCCAACGCCCTCGGCAGCGGCCTGAACGAGACCACCGACGGCGGCCTGACCGACTTCGGCCGGCGCTGCGTCAGCCGGATGAACAAGCTGGGCCTGGCCATCGACATCTCACACTCCTCCGACCGCACTGGCCTGGACGCGTGCGCGGCCAGCGAGGCCCCGGTGTTCATGACGCACGCCGGGGCGCGCGCGGTCTGGGACACGCCGCGGATGAAGCCGGACGACGTGCTGCGGGCCGTGGCCGAGACCGGCGGGGTGATCGGGATGTCCGCGGCGCCGCACACCACGCTGTCCCACGCGCATCCCCGGCACACCATCCTCTCGGTGATGGATCACTTCAGGTACTGCCTGGACCTGGTCGGCATCGAGCACGTCGCGTTCGGGCCCGACACGCTCTACGGCGACCACGTCGGGCTGCACACCGTCTTCGCGCATCTGCTCAAAGTGGGCGCGGCGGCACCCGGAGGCCCCTCCTTCGAGCGGGTGGAGTACGTCGACGGGCTGGAGAACCCGACCGAGAACTTCGGCAACATCGCCGGCTGGCTGGTGCGCGAGGGCTTCTCCGACGACGAGATCGCCGCCGTTCTCGGCGGCAACATCCTCCGGGCGCTCGAGCGGATCTGGGGCCGGTGACCGGGCCGTACGACATGTCAGTCCGACATGAAGGGAACGCCGGTGCCTGACCACCAGCCCGCAGCGCCGAACCAGGAACTCTCCCGGCTCAGCGACATGTTCTTCCAGGTGAAGCACTCGGCCGATCCGTTCAGTGCCACCCTGCTCGGGGTGTCCGGCTTCGACGGCCTGGTGCCCGACGTCAGCCGGGCCGGTGCGCGCTCCACCGCGGCCAAGCTGGTCGATATCGAGCGGCGGCTGTCGGCCATCGACCCCGGCGAACTCAACCCGGCCGACCGGATCAACCACGCCGTGCTCGGCCGCCTCGCCTGGGCCATGCGGTCCGACCTGGAGCACGGGCTGTGGGAGACCACGGCGTCCGCGGACGGCTACTCCTCGCCGCAGGCGATGATGCTCATGTCGGTGCCGACAGCCTCGATCACCGACGGTCCGGCCGTCGACCGGTACCTTGGCCGGCTGTCCGAACTGCCCGCGTTCCTCGACGCGATCATGGACAGGTACCGGGAGGCCAAGGCGGACGGCCGGATCCCCACCCGGGTCGGCGTCGGCCAGGCCGTCGAACAGCTCACCGGCCACCTGGCGCTCGACCTGGCCGACGACACGCTGCTCAGCCCGAAGCTGCCGGACGGGGTGGACGCGGAGCGGGTCAGGGCCCGCGCCGCTGAGATCGTCGCCGACCGGATCCGGCCCGCCATGCGCCGCCTGCTCGTCGGCCTGGAAGACGAGTTGCTGCCGGTGGCCCGCTCCGACGACCGGGTCGGCATCCGCTTCGTCCCCGGCGGGGAGGAGGGCTACCAGGCCGCGGTACGGCGCCACACCACCACCGACCTGACCCCGGACGAGATCCACCAGATCGGCCTTGACTGCCTGGTGGACCTGCGGGCGGAGTGGGCCGAGCTGGGCGGCCGGGCGCTCGGCACGAGCGATCTGGCGGAGATCCGGGCCCGGCTCCGGGAGGACCGGTCGCTGCGGTTCACCGACAGTGCGCAGATCGTCGCGACGGTCACCGACGCGTTGCGCCGCGCGGAACAGGTCCGAAACGACTGGTTCCCCCGGTACGACATCGCCGACTGCGTCATCGAGGAGATCAACCCGATCGAGGCGGGCAACGCCGCGCTCGCGCACTACCGGCCGCCGGCCGGCGACGGGTCCCGGCCCGGCGCGCACTGCGTGCTCACCACGGACCCGCGGGAACGGTTCGTCTACGAGTACGAGGCGCTGGCCTTCCACGAGAGCACCCCGGGCCATCATCTGCAGATCGCCTCCGCGCAGGCGCTGACGGATCTGCCGGCATACCGGCGTTTCCTCGACGCCGAGGTGTGCGGCTACGTCGAGGGCTGGGGCCTGTACAGCGAGCGGCTCGCCGAGGAGATGGGGCTGTACACCACCGATCTCGCCCGGCTCGGCATGCTCTCGTTCGACGCGCTGCGGGCCTGCCGGCTGGTGGTCGACACCGGCATGCACCACCTGGGCTGGTCGCGCCGGCAGGCGATGGATTTCATGTGGGACAACACCGCGACCACGCGCGCCAACGTCCGCAACGAGATCGACCGGTACGCCGCGTGGCCGGGCCAGGCGCTGGCGTACATGATCGGCCGTCGGGAGATTCAACGGCTGCGCGCTCAGGCCCAGGACCGGCTCGGCTCCCGGTTCGACATCCGCGCCTTCCACGGCACGGTGCTCGGCAACGGCGCCGTCCCGCTCGACGTGCTCGGGCAGGTCGTGGCCGCCTGGACCGACTCCGCGGCGGCCTGATACCGGCGCGGTTCCCCCTCAGCGAGGAGTGACATGTTCGTAGAGATCAACGGTGCGAGGCTCAACGTCGAGGTGCTCGGCGAGGAGGGCGCGCCGGTGCTGATCGCCCATCACGGCGGCGGCGGCATCGGTTCGCTGGCGGAGCCGAAGTCGACGTTCGGCCCGCTCTCCGACCTGTTCCGAGTGGTGGTGTTCGACGCGCGGGGCTGCGGCCGGAGCGAGGGCGTGCCACCGTACTCTCACGCGCAGTGGGCCGCGGACGTGGACGGGCTGCGCGAGTGGATCGGCGCCGAGCAGATCGTGATCGCGGGCGGCTCGTACGGTGGGTTCATCGCCATGGAGTACGCCATCGCCTACCCGGACCGAGTACGGGCGATGATCCTGCGGGACACCTCACCGGATCGGGGCAACCTCGATCTCGCGCACCGGAACGCGCGCGAGCAGACCCGGGTGAAGCTGAACTGGGAGAACTACGAGCGCTACTGGAGCGGCAACATCCGCGACGACGAGGACCTGAAGGCGTGCTGGGCCGAACTGATCCCGCTGTACGACTTCGAGTACGACGCGGAGAAGGCCAAGGCCCGCGTCGAGGCCGGCATCTATCGCCATGAGGCGCACAACTGGTGCTTCCAGCACAACACGCGGGTCTACGACGTCAAGCCGCAGCTTCCGTCGGTCGGCTGCCCCACCATGGTCACCGTGGGGCGCACTGACTGGGTGACCCCGGTGTCGTGCTCGGAGACGATCGCCTCGCTGATCCCGAAATCCGAACTGGTCGTCTTCGAGCGGTCAGGCCACTCGCCGCAGTTCGACGAGCCGGAGCTGTTCCAGCAGACCATGCGCGAGTTCCTCGCCGCGGCGCTGCCGGACCTGGGGGTGGCGAAGCGGTGATCACACGACGCACGCTGAGCATCTGCGGGCTCGACATCCCGTACTTCGACATCCGGGGCCGCGGCGCGACGCGGACGGCCGAGCGGGCCGTGCAGATCGAGGGTGAGGACCTCCTCGGCATCTTCACCTCGTTCGTGGCGCTCAACTACATCACTCGGAAGGCAGGTGGACGGTGAACGTGCACGTCGAGGAGTCCGTCGCCCCGCCGCGTCAGACACGGATCTGGGACATCCCGCCGCAGCGTGACTTCGCACTGGCCGTCCATGGCGGCGCGGGAGGGCGGATTCTCGAACTGTCGCAGGAGAAGCAGGCGGCGTTCGAGGCCGGCCTGGCCCGGGCCTACGAGGCAGGGCGGAGCGTACTCGCGGCCGGAGGCTCCGCGCTCGACGCCGTCTGCGCGGCCGTCGTGGAGCTCGAAAACGACCACCTCTTCAACGCCGGCAGGGGCGCCGCGCTGACGGCCGAGGGTTCGGTCGAGCTCGACGCCGCGGTCATGGACGGCGCGGGCGCCGCCGGGGCCGTCGCGGCATCGCGCCACGCAAAGAACCCGGTACTGCTCGCCCGCAGCGTCATGGAGCGCGGCCAACACCTGTTCCTCGTCTCACCGAGCGAGGGCCTCGTCACCGAGTGGGGCCACCAGGCTGTGGCTCAGGCCTATTTCATCACCGAGGCCCGGCAGCGCCAGCTCGCCCGCATACAGAACGCGCGCCTCGTGGCTCCGCGCCACGGAACGGTGGGTGCCGTGGCCCGTGATGCAGGCGGCGGCGTCGCCGCGGCGACGTCAACGGGAGGTATGGCGGGCCAGAACTGCGGCCGGGTCGGGGACTCGCCGATCATCGGTGCCGGAACGTATGCGCGCGGCGGAGTCGTCGCGGTCTCGTGCACCGGAGAGGGTGAGGCGTTCATCCGCGGCGTCGTCTCCCACGACATCGCGGCGAGGATGCGCTACCTCGGCCTTGCGCTGCCCGAGGCAGTAACCACGACGATCGCCGATGAGCTGACAGCGAAGAACGCCAGCGGAGGACTGGTGTCGGTCGATGCCGACGGGCGCGTCGTCGTGGCACACAACTCACCGACGATGTTCGCCGCCTTCGAAGACCATGATGGGCTCGTCACCCTCACGTGAGCTTCGCCGATCCGCCCGTAGAGAGCATCGCCATGCGGCGGATCGGGACCCCGGAGGACATCGCCGGCGGTGTGGAGTTTTTTCGTCGCGCCCGACGCCGGGTGGGTCAGCGGTCTCCATCGACGGAGGACATGCCCTCTTTCGATGGCCGGCAAGAAGGGTCGCACACCATGACGGACAAAACGGCAAAACGAACGACATCACAGAGAGCTGGAACCCGACCCACGATGAGTCCGGACGCCACCGCGGCGCGGCTGCATGAACTCGGCGAGCGCTACTTCGCCACGGAGCACACCTACGACCCGTACAACGCGACCCTGCTCGGCCTCACCGAATTCGACCACCTGCCAGGTGATCCCAGCGAGGAGGCAAGTGCACGGGCCGCGGACACGTTCGCGCAGATCGCCCGGGAGGCGGCGAGACTGGACCCAGCCGGCCTTGAGGCGGATCAGCACGTCGACCTTGCGATCCTGACCAGCCTCGTACGTGGGGCCCAGCAGGACGCAGAGCATTCCCTCTGGGCCGCCAACGCCTCGGCGAAGAGCTACGTCAGCCGTCAGGGCCTTGTCTTCCAGGCGGTGCCTGCGATGACGGTGACCGACGCCGCGAGCGCGGAGCGCTACCTGGCCCGGCTCGACGGGATCGCCGGTAGCTTCGAGGCACTGGGTGAGAGGTACGCCGCTGAGGCAGCTCGCAGTCGCGTTCCCACGGCGACCGGTGTGGGTCTGTCGATCGCGCAGCTCGACGGATACCTCGCCCTCGACCCCACCGAGGACGTCCTCCTCAAGCCGCTGCGCGCCGGCGCGGGTCGGCCCGATGACTCGGCGCACGGCTGTCCTGCGATCGACCCGTCGGTCATGCAGCGCGCCCTACGGATCGTCACACACCAGATCCGGCCAGCCATGGCGGCCCTGGCCGGCCGGCTCCGGACTGAGCTGCTGCCGGTCGCCCGCCCGGATGAGACCGGGTTGGGGTCTGCTTCATCCCGGGCGGGCCCGAGGGCTACGCGGCCGCGGTGACACGCCATACGACAACGTCCCTCAGTCCTGAGGAGATCCACCAGATCGGCCTCGATGTCCTCGCCGACATGCGGGACGAGTGGAGCGATGCGGGCCGCAGGGCCCTCGGCAAGACCGACTTCGCCGTCATCGCCAAACGGATGCGCGCCGATCCAGCTCTGCGCTTCGAGACGAGCGCGCAGATCGTCCAGGTCGCCCGGGCGGCGCTCGACCGCGCGGAAGCGGTGCGGCCCACCTACTTCCCCGACTATGCCATTCCCGAGTGCGTCATCGAGGCTCTCGCGGTGTGGGGCGGGGTCGATCTCGGCGTTCTTCAGGATCTGCCAGACCGTCGAGGGTGCCAGCTTGTAGCCGAGGCCGACGAGTTCGCCGTGGATACGCCGGTACCCCCAGCCGCTGTTCTCCCTGGCCATCCTCACGATCAACGCCCGCAACCCGGCCGGCTTGGATGGTCGTCCTGGCGTGCTGGGCTGAGCCCATCTGCGGGTGATCAGGTCGCGGTGCCAGCGCAGCAGGGTCCGCGGGGTGATCAGCAGGCCCAGTCGCCGCTGTTTGGGCAGCAGCCGTGCCAGCGCGGCGGCCAGAGCCTGTTCGGCCCACGATGCCGCAGGGGGTTTGGCGGTGCGCGCCAGTACCGACAGTTGCTGGCGCAGCACGAGGATCTCGGCGTCCTTGGACGCCTGCGACCGGGCGAGCAGCACCAGCCAGGCGAAGATCCGGGTCACAGCGAGATATACCAGGCGTAGGGCCACGAGTACCGATTGTGCCGAGACGCCGCCGCGAACGCGGCCTGAATGGCAGATCGATCACATGGCATCGGCCCAGGTCATACCCGGTGACACGGTTTTCGGCACCGACAGGGGCCCGGACACGGTTCCCGCCGGTACGGACCTGGTGTCGGAGTTCCTTTTGCTGGCCTGCCTCAACTATGGCGACGATGCTCCGCAGCGGCGAGGCCCGCCGGCTGCTCGCGGCGCATCCCGGGATCAGCAGCTCGGGAATCCACGCCGCCGCGATGACCGCGGACGTCGGGGAGGTACGGCGGCGGCGGCTCGGCTCGCGCCGCCGCTCCGCCCGCGGCGGTCTCCTTCGACCTGGCCGTCCGCCCAGAAAGAGGACCAAGGTCCCGGGTCGTCCGGCCGGTCGGCTCTGCCTCCGAAGCCCGCCGAGGCGAAGCATGCTTCCCCGTCCTCAAATAGCCCGGCCGAGTGAGTTTCAGGTCAGCCGGGACGAGGAGGGCGGGTCCCGAGCGCGCCCTCTTCGGTATCGTGGAAGTAGGAGTGCTGGCGCCATGAAGCAGAACCTGCGTTTGGGCCGCATCGCCGGAATCCCCATCGGGGTGCAGTGGTCGGCCCTGGCCATCGTCGTCCTGATCGCGCTGACCCTCGCGACGGGCGTCTTGCCGTCGTATGTGCCGGGTCGGCCCACCGTGGTCTATTGGGCCGTGGCCCTTCCCGGGGCGGCCGTCTTCCTGGCCTGCCTGCTCGCCCACGAGCTGGCCCACTCGCTGGTCGCGCTGCGCTACGGCGTGAAGGTCGGATCGATCACACTGTTCATGCTGGGCGGGATCTCCGAGCTGGAGAGCGAGGCACCCGATCCCAAGGCCGACCTCGCCATCGCCGCCGCCGGACCGCTCACCAGCTTGGGCATCGGCGCGCTCTTCGGGCTCGCTGCACTTTTCAGCTCCGTCCTCGGCTGGCCTGCTCTACTGACGGGCTCATTGGGCTGGCTGGGACTCATCAACGTGGTGCTGGGCGCCTTCAACCTGCTGCCCGGCGCCCCGCTGGACGGCGGGCGGGTGCTGCGGGCGGTCCTGTGGCGTCGCTACCACGACCGGACGCGCGCCGACCTCGCCGCCGCACACGCGGGCCGAGCGCTCGGTCTGACCATGGCTTTCGTCGGCCTGGCCGAATTCCTGTTCTACCGCCTCACCACCGGGCTGTGGCTGATGCTCATGGGCTGGTTCCTCATGGCCGCCGCGCAGGCCGAGCAGACCTCCCGGATGGCCCGGCAGGCGCTGCGCGGCCTGAAGGCCGCCGACGTGATGACGCCCCGGCCCGACTGCGGAGGGGCCTGGCAGGAGGTCGGGGACTTTGTCGAGCACGTGCTGCCGTCCTCACGTCAGGACGTCTTCCCCGTCCTGGACTTCGATGGAACCCCGGTCGGCGCCATCACCGCCACCATGCTGACCCGTGTACCAGCCGAGCACCGCGCCATCGAACCGCTCCGCAACCTCATGCACCCGCTCGGCGAGCAGAACCTGTGCGGGCCGGACGCACCCGTCGAGGACCTGTACGGCAAACGGCTGGTCGCCGGCCGGCTCGTCGCCGTCGTCCTCGACGGCCACCAGCTCGTGGGCATGGTCACCGCCGACGACCTGGCCCGGACCGTCCAGCTCGGCATGCTCAAAACCCCCGACGAGACCGACAAGAAGAGCTGACCACCAACGAGCGGGGCACCAGGCCTGCCAGACCCGGCGCCCCTTCGAAAGCTATCGGGTGAGCGGATCGCTGGGGATAGGGGCGACGGCGACCGGGCAGGGAGCCCGGTGCAGGACCTCCTGGCTGACGGAGCCGAGGATCCGCCCTGGTACCCCGCCGAGCCCACGCGAGCCGACGACCAGCAGCCGGGCGGAGATCCCCGCGTCGAGCAGCGCTTGATCCTCCGGTCGGCCAACGCAGGAGCAAGGTCGGTGGCGTTGAACATGCCGTGCGCGGCCATCATCCGGCGTGTCGCCGGCTCGCAGGCCAGCCGAGAACCGTTTTGACCCGTTGCGCTCCGAGTCGATGTCAGCAGGGCCGGGCAACAGGCCGCTAGGCGCGACTTCTCATCTGTGTCCAAAGGCCCGCTGCGGCGGCGGCAAGGGCCAGCGCCACGATTCCGCCGTCAGACAACAGGTTGACTGTGGATCGCCAGTTGAGGTCGCCAATGGCGGCGGAGGGGCCAGGCTCTTGCCACCAGATCCGACAGTCCCTACTGTTTGAGCAGTTGCTCAATCCGAACAGTCAACAGGGTAGGAGCGGCATGGCCAGAGCCGGTGGAAAGCGGTCCGTCGAGCCGTCCGGGAACCCCAGCTCGGTAGAGACCCGCGCGGCACTGGTGGAAGGGGCCGTCGCGGCCCTGCGTGAGCACGGTTTCGCCGGGGCCA
>JAOPYM010000111.1 GCA_025964615.1 Actinomycetes bacterium | reverse complement strand
CGGGCGCTTGCCCTTCCGGAACATTGATGCCAAAAGCAGCACAATGAACAGGCCGGCGGCCACTGAATCGATCATGCTCTGCAGTGGCTGTTGCTCTTCGGGACGTCATCGAAGCTGATCGCGGGTTTTCCGACAGCAAGGAATCTGACCCGGATCACAAAGCAGCCTGACCCGCGTAGTCGCCAGGGGTGCCGGCCACGGCCGTCGTCTGGGTCGCGTACTGCAGGGAGATCGACGCGCAGCCCGTGCTGGTCGGGCTGGTGCAGACCGCGGGCGTCCCGGTGCCGGCGATCGGGGCGGCGACTGACGCCGCCCGGCCCTGCTGGTCGTAGAGCACCGCGGTGGTTCCCTTGCCGGCGGCCGCCAGCGCGGTGACGAGCCAGGTGCCGGAGATCCGCGACCAGGTCACGGTGAGATCGCTGGTCGGGTGCTCGGTGATCTGGTCGCTGGTGTCCTTGGACAGGGTTGGCGTGCCGTCCGCGGACTGGATGGTTCACGGCTTCCGGAAGCTCGATCCCAGGCCGACGGCGTCGGCCTTCCTGGTGGTCGCGAGGCTCCGGAAGCCGGTCAGACCGGTCGGACCGGTCACGGGCATGATGCCCTACCGAGAATCGGCCGCTGCGGATGGGGCTTGAGGATAGAGGGTCGTGGTGAGGGTCCGCCGACCCGTCGGTGGTGGGGAGTTCGTAGGGCCGAGCACGGCCCAGAGGGTTTCGGTGAAGGTCACCAGGATGCCGGTACGGCGCTCGGCGGCGTTGGCGATGAGGGCCGCCAGGATCATGGGCGGCCCGAATCCGATGCCCGCCCCGGCGAGTATCAGGCCGGAGATGCCCGGTATCGCCTGGAGATAGTTCCCAGCGATGATCAGGATGCTCGCGCCGATACCGACCAGGCTCGCCACCGCCACCTTCCACCCGTTGATGGGAACATCTGTGCGCTCGGTGTCGCAGGCACGCAGCCGCAGCCGGGAAGACAGGCGCCGCACAGTGCACCACAGGAGCGTCGGCGCAACCACGGACGCGACAAGGCCGGTCCCGATCAGCAGGGGAACGATGGCGCCCAAGCGCTCGGCTGGTCCGAAACTTTCGGCGCCTACGGCAACCTCGTGGCCGACGGGATCCAGTAGCGCGATGGCTGCGGCCGGTGCGGCGGCCAGGCCGATCGCGCCCAGAATCAGCAGTACCGGCCAGCATTGCCGGCGGGGAAGCGGAACCTGGTGGGTGCGCAGTTCCGGCACACCGGCCCGAGACCATGGCCCGGTCGGCAGGAGCGTGCCGTCCTTGGCGAACCCGTGCCCGCTCAGCACCCGCCGCCGCTGGCGGCGGAGGGCCACGGCCTCGACGAAGACGGAGAAGCCGATGAGCGCCAGCACCCAACGCGGCCCCGGAATCGTCGGTGGTATTCCCTGGAAGGCCAGGAGGGCTTGGGGCAGCCCGCCCGAGATCAGCATGAACGACAGGCCGGCGAGCCAGCGGCGCAGGAAGTACAGACGGCCGAGGACATCGTCGTGGACCCACCACTGCCAGCGGGTGGGCAGTTTGGCGTTCAGCACCCTGTAGCCCAGCCAGCGCCACAACGGCGGCCGGGTCCGCAGCCGGGTCCGCAGCCCGCCCCGGACCACATCCCAGCTGTCTCGCGGCGACGGGACCCGCTGCCCCGGGGCGGCGGCCTCCAGCAGCGTGGCCAGCACTTCGGCCTCGCGGACCGTACGGTAACGGGGCGGGTAGGCGCGCAGCAGGGCACGGCAACGGCGTTCGTAGATGTCGGTCATTCCCTATCCCTGTGGCAGCGACGCGATGCGCAGGCCCGACAGCCGGATCTGAGCCCGGGCGGCCAGCGCCGCGAGCCGCTCGGTCTCGGCGGTGAGCATCTGGTGGCCCTGACCCGTCAGCGCGTAGTAGCGGCGGAACCTGCCGTCCACGACCTCTTCATGGTCGACGATGATCAGACCCTCGCCGCCCAGCCGGTCCAGCGCCCCGTACAGGGTCCCGGCGCCCAACGTGATCCGCCCCTCCGACAGCTCACGGACCGCGCTGATGATGCCGTAGCCGTACAGCGGCTCCGGAGCCAACGCGAGCAGGATCAGATAGCTCTGTTCTCGCAGTGGTTTCGTCATGACGAGATATATAACAGATACCGATATATGCCATCAAGGCGAACACCGTTCTCGCAGCAGCCCGGGACGGCCTGCGGCCCCGAGTCGGCAGCGACGTCCTGCAGCTGACCCCGCCCGACTCCCGCACTGCCGTGTCACCCTGACGGCGTACGAGATGAAGCGGCTGGGCGGGCACGAGCACCAGGACGAGCACCTGGACCTGAAGGAAGGCGCCGGGTTCAGGAAGGTCGCCGTCACCAGCTTCCTGGTGATCCTGGTCGCCGAGTTCGGGGACCTCACCCAGATCGTCACCGCCAACCTGGCCGCGAAATTCCACGACCCCGTCTCGGTGGGGGTCGGCAGTGTCCTTGGACTGTGGGCGGTAGGCGCGCTGGCGATCGTGGGCGGCCGCAACCTGCTGCGGGTCGTCCCGATCACCTTGATCACCCGGATCGCCGCCGCCGTCACGGCGGTGCTGGCCGTGGTTAGCCTCATCGAGGCGCTCCGCTGACCCGCTCCCTGTCGTGATCAGATCGGGTATCCGCACGTGAACCAGGCGTTCAGCTTCGCCAGCCGCCTGCAGGACCGCTGGTAGTACGCTGCCGGCTGCGTGGGATGGAAGCCCGGATGGCCGATCTCGCGGGGCACGAAATCGCAGGTGTACCAGAACCCGGCCACCAGCCACCGCGGCAGCTCCTCGGCATCGGCCAGCGCCTGGCACACCGCCGTCATCGCCCGCTCCAACCGGGCGAACGCCGTCGTGTCCCACACCAGATCGACATGCAGAAGCAGCAGGAACGTACCCGGCTCGGCGCCGAACTCCGCACGCAGCAGCTCCAGAGCATCGTCCATGCCAGTACCCCCTAGAGCGGGCACGGCCCCCGAAACGGCCTGGTTCACCCACACCAGAACAACAGCCGCGGGAGGTCATAGGGTGGCGCGCATGACACTGGGGATCCGCTTCGCCACCCGCTCCGACGTCGGCATGCTCCGCGACGGCAACGAAGACTCCGCCTACGCCACCTCACGGCTGCTCGCCGTGGCCGACGGGATGGGCGGCCACACCGGCGGCGAAATCGCCAGCGCCGCCGCGATCCAGGCACTGAGAAGCCTGGACGTCGACCTCCCCGAACAAGAGCTGCTCGCCGCCCTCGAACAAGCAGTACGGCGGGCCAACGACAGCGTCCACGGCATCGCCGAATCCGACCCGTCACTACGGGGGATGGGCACCACGCTCACCGCGATGCTGTGGTCGGGATCCACACTCGCGGTGGTCCAGGTCGGCGACTCCCGCGCCTACCTGCTCCGCAACGGCGACCTGTACCAGATCACCCACGACCAGACCCTGGTGCAACTACTCCTGGACGACGGCGAGATCAGCCAAGACCAGGTCGCCTCCCACCCGCACCGATCCCTGCTCCTACAGGCCCTGGACGGACGCGAGAACATCACCCCCGACCTGCAACTACGCACCGCGCACATCGGCGACCGTTACCTGCTGTGCTCCGACGGCCTGTGGAGCATCGTGGCCCCCCAGGCCATCCACCACGCACTGAGCACTATCACCGACCCCGAGCAGGCCGTCGGCCACCTCATCGGCCTCGCCAACACAGGCGGCGGCCCCGACAACATCACCTGCATCGTCGCCGACGTCGCCGACCTGGACACGCACACCGCCGCCTCACCCGCAGCGCCGATCATCGCAGGCGCAGCCCAGGCAGCCAGTCGAACCCCGAACGAAACCCACGAGCCGCAAGCCGGACGTTGAACACAGCAGCCGCTCAGCGGCTTCGGAACATGCCTTCCGACTCCCGTCGCCCACCGACCGGGCCCACGTGGCCGTCGCCCGGGGTCCCCCCTGAGCCACTTCCTGGCCTCCGCACAGCGCCTGCAACTCGCCCAGGGTCACGCCAAGCAGGCGGTCGATCAGGCCGAGCAGCAGGCCAGAGACTTCAGGGCCCAGAAAGCCGTGCTGGACAAGCAGGTCGCTGCGGAGAAGAAGCTCCTTTCCCAGGTCGGCGGTCCGACCCCAGGCCAGGGGTCCTGCAACGTCCAGGCATCCGGCAAGGCCCTCATCGCCATCCGGTTCGCCTGCGCGCAGCTCGGCAAGAGCTACGTCTACGGGGCCACCGGACCCGACCACTACGACTGCTCGGGCCTGACCATGCGAGCCTGGGGAGCGGCAGGGGTATCCACCGGTCGCACCACCTGGAACCAGTGGGCGATGTTCCCCCGCGTCTCCTACCAGAACCTGCAACCGGGCGACCTGGTCTTCTTCGACGCCTCCCTCGGTCATATGGGCATGTACCTCGGCGGCGGCAAGATGATCCAGGCCCCGCACACCGGTGACGTCGTCAAGATCTCCGACATCTCCTCCGGCTACTACCGCTCGCAGTTCCAAGGCGGCGGCCACCCATCCTGAGCTGTAGCGTCTCAGCCTTGATGGCATTTTCTCAATGATCTTGGCACTTCAATGACGTCTTCTCAGCGACGATCATTTCCAGATTCGGTTGAGGACGAGGGCGGCCCTGGCGATGTCGCCGATTCGGCTCGGGCTGAGGGTGATGTGTTGCAGGGTGCGCCAGCGCTGCTTGAGCTCGGCGGCAGCGCGTTCTCCGAGGGCG
>JAOPYM010000100.1 GCA_025964615.1 Actinomycetes bacterium | reverse complement strand
CCCGGGGATACCACCGTCCTGCGGCTTCTTGGGCGCGTGGTCACCGGCCGAAATCGGCGGGTCGCCCTTGCACGTCGATCAGGCGACTGCCGCTGCCCGGGAAGCCGAGCAACGCGAATACCTGCTGTCCGTACTCCGCGTACTGGAGAGCGAGCCCTCGACCATCGGCATGAGCCAGAACCTCGTCGCGGTCGCCCAAGTACCGCCCAAGGCCTGACGCGCCACGCGTCAAGGCCCAAGCACCGCGCGAGCGGAGCGAGCGCCAGCAGCTAGCGTGCCAAGTTCGGCCAGTCGCTCACCACCACAGCGGCAACGCTGCTGACGAGCGGCTAATGATGACCCTCCGGCACCCGCCCACGCGGCCCGCGTCCATGTTCAAAGAAATCTTTCATCCCGTTCCTGGGGGAGTCTTAGCGCGACTCGCGAAGCTCTGTGTATTCCCAACGAACGCAAGGAGTGGTCTCCATGTTTTCCCGCAAGCTCACCATGAGCGCGACGTCAGGGCCGTCGGTTGCCGGAAGTTCAGGCGCCGCCGGCGCTGCGCCGCCTCCCCCGCCAGCGTCTTCGCCAGACTGGTCGGCTTCGGTGACCATGGCCAAGCAGGCACGCCGGCCAAGGGTACGGCGATTGCTGTCGAACAGAAGAAGTGAAGGGTTCGTGGCCGCTGCGCTGATGTGTGCGGTGATCGGACTTTCCGCCGGTTGCGCCACGTCCCCCCCGGCAACAGCCACGCCCCTGTCGGCAACAGCCACGTCCCCCTCGGCAGCATCAGGGCACCCCGGGCCCGGCGGCGGCGCCGCTGGCGGTCTCGGCGGCGGGGGATCCAACGCTCGGTCGGGACCGGCCGCAGGGGGAGCAGTCGGCACGGTCGGCAGCCTGTCCACGTCGAGCTTCACACTGTCGACATCAACAGGTCAGAAGGTGACCGTCAACGAGGCGTCCTCCACGACATACCAGAAGGGGACGAACTCGACCTCGGCGAGTGCCATAACAACAGGGGAAAGCGTCCTCGTACTTGGGACGACCAACGGAACGACCATCACGGCCACGCAGGTCATCGTGCAACCGACTGGCGGCGGATCTGCGACTTCCTCGGCGGCAAAGGTGATCCCCTTCCAGCGCGGTGCACCGGCCACGTCAAAGAAGGTCGGTCAGATCCCGGCGAACTACACCGAGGGGTCAGGGACGATCGTCAGCGGAACGACAGCGAATAAGGCGACGGAAGCCGCGCTGGCCGCCTACCCGGGGGGCGTCGTCGACCGTGTTGTGAAGCTGAGCAACGGCGAGTACGAGGCCCACAACATCGGCGTCAGCTGGCCGCACCACGTCTTCGTCAGCCAGGACTTCAAGGTCGTCGGCGCCTTCTGACCGCCGCGGTAGTGCTGCTCCGCAGAAGTTCGTGGAGGGGTGTTGATCCGGGCATGGGGTCGCCGAGATAGAGGCCGAAGGCGTAGTCCACGGCTTTCTCGGGCAAGCACGAAAACGGAGCCCCAGACAAGGCTGTGAGGGCCGGGTCAGGACGATGGCCCGGCCCCCGTCGTCCTAAAGATCGAGCTGGTACTCGAATGTCGTGTGCATCGGCGCATAGCCGAGCGCGTCGTTGATGTGCCTCATATACGGATTGTTGTCGGCGGTGTCGGTAAGCAGGCCGCTGAGGTCGGGGTGCCGCTCAAAGGCATACCGGATCGAGGCGGCCTTCATCCAGCGTCCGAGGCCGTGCCCGCGGTGCTCAGGCAGGACGCCGGTGCTGTAGTGCTGGCCATTACCCTTGCCGTCGCCGGGGACGACCAGTTCGGTGAACCCAGCGATCGAGTCATCCGACTCGTCGATGGCAACAACGGTGTGCAGCAGGTCACCCCGCTTTTCGATGGCTGCGGCTGCGGCCCGGACCCGTTTCAGGTCCCAGGTCACCGTGCCGAAGTCGGTGCTGCCCATCGGCATGTCGTCCATGGCGTGACGCGACGCGACAAACGTCTCGGCGAGGCCGTCAGGAACCGTACCCTCCCATGACGACAGCCGATAGCCGGAATGTGACTGTTCGGTGATCTCGGTGAGAGCCGTGATGTCCGCCTCGGCCAACGTCAGGCGGGTGAAGATCAGGGTCAGAACCCTGCGGAAGCCCCGGGCCGGCAGGAATCGATCGCCGGGAGAGCCGGCCTCGGCCTGGGCGATGACACAACGTCGGCCGTCCTGGCGTGCAGCGGCCACGGCCGCCTCCAGGAGTCGGGAGCCGGTGCGGTTTCGCCGCTCGGCCGGATGGACACACAGGTCCAATTCGGCGAGGTGGTCCTGTCCAGTCCTGGTGAAAAGACGCAGGAATGCCGACCCGACGGGGATTCCGTTGGTGTCGGATGCCAGCCATGCCAGGCGGCGGGTGGACGTGCCGCCATCGGGGTCGATCAGCGGAGTGATGCGAACGGACAAGGTGTCTCCGTCGTGGGGAGTGGGAAGGTGTCAGTACCTGGGTCTGACTGCTGACCGGTCGTGCGCATTTGCTGCACACCTCCTTGGCGACGGCGTCGGTCTGGGGCGACCGGCGGCCCGGAAAAGGTAGCCGCTCCAACTCGGAAGTAGCAAAGGCCTCCGGCCTACTGTCCGCCAGGGATCAGTAGGCCGGAGGGCTTTGTTCAGCTTGCGTCGTTCACCTGTGCCGTCCGGTCGGCGCCTTATCGCACGATGACGCTCTCGGTGGCCTTGGCGGGGGTGCCGATGCCGTTGGTCGCCGACAGGGTGAACCGGTAGGTGCCCTTGCGCTTGGGCGTGCCGGCCAGGGTGCCGTCGGCGGCCAGCTTCAGGCCGGGTGGGAGCGTCCCGGCGGCCAGGGCGATCTTCGGTGTGGGTGAGCCGGTGGCGGCGAATCGGTGGCTGTAGTGCTTACCGACGTGCGCGATCGGTGTCGTGCCGGTCGTGAAGTGTGCCGGGGCGTGGATGGTGATGGTCGCTGAGGTGTCGGTGCTGCCCGCGCTGTTGGTGGCGGTGACCTGGCAGGTGACCTGGTGGCCGGCGTCGCCCGCCACCGGCGTGTAGGCGGCGGTGGCCGCGCCGGGGATCGTGGTCCCGTCGCGCAGCCAGGTGTAGCCGATCGAGGTGGCGGTCAGGAAGGCGGCGCTGCAGGCCAGTGTCGCGCCGACGTTGCGGGTGCCGGTGATCGCCGCCTTTGCGGTCAGCTCCGGCGGCCCTGCCTTGGCCAGCGTGTGGTACCCCCCGGCCGAGACCTGGGTCACCCCACTCAGCCCTGGCACGGGTACCGGGGTGAGGCGGTTAGTGGTGGTGCCGTCACCGAGTTGCCCGGAGCCGTTGTAACCCCACGCCACCACGGTGCCATCCGTTCGCAGCGCGACACCGTGGTAATCGCCCGCGCTGACCCGGGCGATGTTGGTCAGCCCCGACACGGTGACCGGGATGGAGCTGCGGGTGGTGGTGCCGTCACCGAGTTGCCCGTAGGCGTTGTAGCCCCAGGCGACCACGCCGCCGTTCGAGCGCACCGCGAGGCTGTATTCGCCCCCGGCGCTGACCTGGGTGACTCCGGTCAGCCCTGACACGGGTACCGGGGTGGTGCGGTTGGTGGTGGTGCCGTCACCGAGTTGCCCGGCATTGTTGGAGCCCCAGGCCACCGCGGTGCCGTCCGAGCGCACCGCGACACTGTGGCCGGCGCCGCCCGCGATCTGGGTCACCTTGGTCAGGCCACTGACCGCCACCGGGGTGA
>JAOPYM010000088.1 GCA_025964615.1 Actinomycetes bacterium | reverse complement strand
CTGTGGATGTACCGACGGCTACCCGGCGCCCGCGCCGCCCCCCGCCCGGTACCCCTCGCCCACCGCATCGGCGGAGCCATACTGTTCGCGCTCTCCCTACCCATCGCCTACCACTGCATCACCGCCTACGGAGTACAGACCTACAGCACCCGGGTCACCCTGCACTCCCTCGCCGGCTGCTTCTTCTACGGCGCATTCGCCGCGAAGGTACTCCTCGTCCGCAGCCGGCACCTACCCGCCTGGGCGTTGCCACTCGCCGGCGGCACCCTGGTCACCCTCATCACAATCCTGTGGTCCTCAGCGGCGCTCTGGCAGCTGACCCACCCGTAGTCGGGTGGCCGGGGGCATCTCAGCCCCCGGCTCCCACAGATCCCGGCGTGAATCTCTCGATTCACCGGGCGCGGTTCCGGCCCTTCCGGGTCAGGTGCCGGCGTCGACCGGGTACGCGAAGGACCCGCCGGGGTCGAGTTGGACCCGGATTTCCTCGCCCCGCTGGTGGCGTTGTTCGGCGAACACGCCGGCGAGGCGCGTGCCGTCGGCAAGTTCGACCAGGTGGTCATATCCGTGACCGCGGTAAGCGACATCCTGTACTCGGCTTAGGAGGCCGCTGTCGGTGTCGGTCGTCGGCACCACGTGTGCCGCGGCGGGACGAACGAGAACCGTAACAGCGGATCCCAGCGGCTCGGGCGCACGCCCGGATGCCATCAGGGGCCCGTTGGGCGTGTCCACCCGGAACCGTCCTGCGGAGTCCGGCCGGCCGGCGACACGACCGTGCAGCTCTCCGGCGATCCCGGTGAAGCGGGCCACGAACGGCGTGGCCGGCGCGTGGTAGACCGATTCGGGCAGGTCGCATTGAACGAGTCGCCCGGCTTGGAGCACGCCGATCCGGTCTGCGAGGGCGAAGGCCTCGACCTGGTCGTGGGTGATGTACACGACGGTCGTGTCGTTTTCTCGGGCGAGCGCGGCGATCTCCGCCCGCAGCCGGTCCCGCAAGTCGGCATCGAGGTTGGAAAGCGGTTCGTCACACAGAAGTACCGCCGGTCGGGCGACCAATGCGCGAGCCAACGCCACCCGTTGTTGTTCCCCGCCCGACAGTTCGGGAGGGCGACGGTTCGCCAATCGGACCATGTCCACCCGCTCCAGCATCGCCAGGGCACGCCGCTTGGATTCCTTGCGGGGGAGGCGAAGTCGATCCAGGGCGTAGACCACGTTCGCGAGGACACTGACCTGGGGCCACAGCGCGTAGCTCTGGAACACCATGGCCAGGCTGCGCCGTTCAGGTGGAACGTGCCGACCTTGGTCTGCCACGACGCGCGTTCCGATCGTGATGCTGCCCGTTGTCGCCCGGTCGATCCCGGCCACCAGTCTCAGGAGTGTCGTCTTTCCTGACCCTGACGGCCCGAGGAGGACCATGAACTGCCCGGCAGTGACCGTCAGATCGATGCCGTCGAGGGCGACCGCGCGGCCGAACCGGCGGGTCAGGCCGGTGACCTGCAACGCGTTCGTGGTTTGGACGGGGGTGTCGGCGGACGACGCGGAGGTCGGCGGAGAGTCCGCCTCGGTGCGCTGGACCTTCATCAGCGTGCGTGATCGTCGACGAAGGGAAGGAGCAGGTGCCAGTTCATCGGGGACCCTTGCTGAGGCTTGGGGCCGCTGACGTTCCAGCGGAAGAGGGGAACCTCGGCTTCGTGGGCTGAGCCGTGGGAGCGATAGCCGGGGGCCAGGTCCTCTGTCTCGGTCGCGAGTTCGCCGAGTACCGTCCGGCGGTCAGCGAAAATCGCGAGGTCGCCCATCCGGGTCGGATCGAGCAGGAATTTGGCGGCTGCTTCAGCGCGTGGAAGCACCAGCTCGACCCCGTCGAGTGAGCTGATGATGTCCGCCGCCCGGTCCCGTTGCGCTTCGTCGACCCATACCCAGGCAGCGCCGCCGAGGTCACGGTGGTGTCCCACGTAGCCGTCTTTTTCGACGGACAGGGCCGACGCCTGCGTGACGCCCCGTGCGGTCAGGATCCGTCCCAGATCAAGCGCACGGGTCTTGGCGTTCATCCCGTGGTCGGCGGTGAGGAGCACCTCGGCGTCCGGGACCACGTTGACGACGTCCCGGATGGCGGCGTCCAGTTGGCGTAGGTGCTCGTTGGAGCCGTCTTCGCCCGGCGCCCACATGTGCATGGGGTAGTCCGTGGTGTGCACATAGAAGGTGTCCAAGTCCGGGCGATGGGCGATCAGCCATGCCAGGCAATGCACCAGCCAGATGTTGATCTCGCTGGAGTAGATGTTGGGAGGGGCGCCCACCGCATCGACCAGCTCCGCTGGCGGCTCTTGACCGGTCGCGAGGTATTCCAACCCAGTCCCGAGCAGGCGCAAGGTCTTACTTTTGGCGCTGAGCAGACCAACCCGTCGCCCCGCCTCCGACCAGGTCTTCAGGAGCGTCGGCGCGTTGAGCATATGCGCGGCGTCCATGTACCTGTCCGCGCCTGTGTCCGGATCGATGGTGGAATTCCCGGTGATCCCTGTGACGGCCGGCGGAGCAGCACAGGCGATGGCGGCGTTGTTGACGTTGGTGACCGTAGGCCAAAGGGCCCCGACCATCTCACCGCCGCTCTCCTTGAACAGGTGTGACAGGAACGGGGTCACTCCGCTGTCAAGGTAGTCCGAGCCGAACCCGTCGATCATGAAGATCAGGCGTAGCGTCATTGAGATTCCTTCCATGGTTAATGTGTTGTGCTTACATTTGTGAGGTCGGCGACCAGCACGTCGACGGCCGCTTCTTGACGGGTGCGCTGCCTGCGGTGCAGTACCCCCACCACCCACAGCAGCCCGTTGATCGCGCCGAGCACCGCGATCATGGCGGCGATGGACACGACCGTGAGCGCGGTACCGGTCGCGACCTGCGACTTGAACTTCACGGCTACCGCCACGGCGACCGGCTCCCCGCTTGGCGCGTGCAGGATCTCTGACAGCGGCAGCTCGAACATGATGATCGCCACCAGGAACAGCCACACCGACACGAGGGACCTCCAGATGAGCGGCAGCACCGCCCTGGTCCAGGCACGTGGCGCGATGAAGCCGTGGACCCGGCCGGCGTCGTAGCCAGACCGCCCGGCCTGGATCAACGGGCCGTGCAGCATCCGGACGGCAATCGGCGCGAAGCCGACGACATAGCCGATGAAGAGCAGCCACTGTGTGTCGTAGATCGGCAAGGCGTTGTAGATCGTCGGCAGGTTGTAGAAGAACACGAACCCTGCGGCGAGGACGATGGAAGGAAGCCCGATCACCGCCACCAAGCCGATGTCGATCAGCGCCGCGGCGCGAGCCTTGCCCCGGTATTGGTTCCACAGGTTGATGACGAGTCCGATCGCCACCGCCACCGTCGCCCCGGCCACCCCGAGTTGAAGGGAGAGCCACATGGGATCGAGCAGACCTGGGGTGTCGAACAGTGCTCGGTACGCCGCAAGCGTGAATCCCGAGGAACTGGCGGCTGCGACGCCCGAGCCCGACGATGCCGTCCCGCCCAGTAGCGAGGACACCACGATACCCAGGACAGGTCCGATCAACGCGACGGTGAAGAATGCGCCCGTGGCGAGTGCGGCGATCAGCCGTACTCGCGCCGACGCGGTCCACCCCACCGATCGGCTGCCGACTCGTCCGGAGAAGTTTCGGTTGGCGAGGATGTAGCGCTGCACCACCAGTATGGCGGTGAATACGGCGATCAGGCTCCACGAGATCGCTGCGGCCGCCGGGAAGTCGATCGGGATGGCGGCGGTGAATGTGAAGATCGTGTAGGTGATGATGGGAAAGTGAGCGTCGGCGGCCAGGGTGGACGCTACGCCGAAGTCACTTACGGTCTCGGCGAACACCAGCACGAACCCGGCCAGCAGCGCCGGCGTGAGGCTGCCTACCTGAAGCATGACGGTCCGCCAGCGGGGCAGCCCGTGCACCCGCGCCGCGTCTGCGAGATCGGTTCCCAGGGAACGTACAACGCCGGCAACGGCGAAGTAGGCGAAGGCGATGCCGCGGAGGCAGAGCACGATCACCACCCCGGGAGGGCCCACGAGTAGGTGGTCCAACGCGGCCGGGTACCAGCCCGTGACCTGACTGATGACACCCTGCGGCGCGAAGAGGTACTCGAAGCCGAGTGCGCTGAGGTAGGTCGGGATCAGGAGCAGCAGCCACACCCCCAGCCGCCACGCCCCCGCACCGGGGATCTGGATCCGCTCGCACAACCAGGCGAGCCCTACGGCGATCACCAGAGCGAGGGCGCTCGCGGCCAACCCGACCCACATCGAGTTGAACAGAGCCGTGATCACGTACCCCTGGTAGGCGGTGCGGAACGGAGCGAAGCCGACGCCTCCCGGGCCCTGCCCGAAGGCGGAGGGAAAGAAGGGCAGGAGCAAGAAGCAAGCCGTCGGGATCAGTAGCAGTGCGACCAGCAACCCATACGGACTCGATGCAACCAGCCGCCAGACCCTCCGGCCGGGCAGGGATCGGCCTCGGCTCAGCTGAAACATCAACGGGCTATGTTGGAGGTGAACCACTGGTTGATCGTGTTCTCTTGGGATCCCCAGGTGTAGGCGTCGAGGATCTTGGCTGGAATCGTCTCTGGTGCGGGGACCCCGGGCAGGGCTGTCGCGTTGTTGACAACGGGCCAGTACAGCGAGTCACCGTGCGGATCGCCGGCCTGCATTGCCTGCTGTCCCGCGGGGCTCAGCACGAACTCGGCGAACTGCTTCGCTTCGGCTTGGATGGCCGCCGACGCCTTGGCGTTGATGCCGAGGACGCTGGGCACCGGCGTGACGGATTGCGGATAGCCGACCTTCATAGTGGCCTGCGTCCGCTCGACCCCCATGCCGTAACTGTTCTGAGCGACCGCCACGTCGATGGCGCCCTGCTTGATGGCGTTGAGTTCGTCATCGGGCGCGCTGTAAACCTTGGCGCCATTCTTCACCAACGCCGACACGTAGTTTTCCATCTGCGGGACACCGCCGAACTGGGCGGCCCACCCTGCCATCAGCGGGTACGCAGGCCCGTCGATCGCCGGGTTCAAAATTCCGAGCTTGCCCTTGTAGGAAGCACCGAGCAGGTCGTTCCAGGTGCTCGGCGGGTTCGGCAGCTTGGCGCTGTTGTAGAGGAGCGCGGCCGCGATGGTGTAGCCGGTCGGGATGTAGCTCTGGTCCTTGGGTATGAACTGCTGTCCTCGCGGGTTGAACGTCACCTTGGGCTCGTAGTTCTTCAGGAGCATCCCTTGCTGGTCGAACGAGGCCATCGCCATGTCACCGTCGAACCAAGCCACCCCCCACCGCGGGTTGTTCTTCTCCTGCACGATCTTTGACACGACGATCCCGGTGTGGGCGTCGTAGACCGACGTGGGTATTCCGGTCGCCTGCTGGAAGGCTTTCGCGACCGCGGTGTCATAGCCTTCCGCGCCATACACGACCAGAGGAACCTTGCTGGTGCTCGAGGCGGCCTGGGGAGCAGACGATCCGCATGCGCTGGCGAGGAGGGCCAGCGCAGCGACCGTAGCCGGAGCCGCCCACCGAACCCGGTATGACGTCCTCGATGCGGCGGGATCGCGCATGGCCTCTCCCTGCTTCTTGCGGACACTGGGCATGGATGTTCCTTTCGCACGTGGGCCCCACCATCGGCGGTAGCCTGTCTACATGTATACACATGTAGAGGTCCGCTCTAGGGAACGATAAAGTGAACAGCGTGAGGGAAGGAGCTGAATCGCTGGTGGAGGGGATATCTGTGAGCGACTCCGTCGCGAACCGACCGCAAGGCGCGCTGCTCGGGCTGGTCCGCCCCATGCAACGAGTCGCCGGGATGGCGGTGTGGCAGCAACTACGTGCCGATATGTTCGGCCGTATCGAGGACGGCACACTGTCCCCGGGGGATGTCCTGCCATCAGAGACGGCCCTGGCTGAGGGGTACGGTGTCAACCGGTTGACGGTTCGACGAGCACTAGCCGACCTGGCCCGCGCCGGCGTCGTCCGAACCGAGCACGGCGTCGGGAGTTTCGTGGCGTCCCCGCCGTTGCGTCACCGCATCGACGACGGACAGGTCAGCCTCCTGGAGTCCATGGCGATGGGCGGCCACACGGTACGGCAGCTGGTCCTCGACGCTCGTCGGGTCGACCCGCCCATCGGTGATGCGCCTCCTGCGGACCCGACAGACGGCCGACCACCTTTGCCGCTATCGCGGCCCGACAGCCACGGAACGCCGGCGGGGCTTCATGTGACGGGCGAGCGGTACCACTTCCCCGACTTCCAAGGTGCCGTCATGGAGTACCGCTACATCCGCTGGGTCGACGAGCTGCCGTGGTCGGTGTCCTTCGCCGCCGTTCCTGCGGCGCTCGCCCCCCCGAGCTGGGATGGAGCCAACAGCCTCTTCGCTGCGATGTCCGACACCCATGGCGTCGAGCTTCGGCGCGACGATCGCTGCTTCTCGGCGGTACCGGCCAACACACACGACGCCGCATGGCTGGAGGTACAGGTGGGAGCACCCTTGCTCCTGCTGAGCGGGACCAACAGCAACGCGCGAGGGCAGGCCGTCGCTTACGTCGTCCACCGCATCCGCGGTGACCGGGCCGAGTACGCCGTGCGCGTCCCCCGCTGAACTCCATCCGTGCAGGTCAGGCGGCATTTTCGTACTCGGGGAGGATCCCGCCGAGGCGTTGGTGTCTTCGTATGTGCAGGGGCGATCCTGGTCCGGATCGGTGATCGGCGGGGGCAGTGGATGGAGTGGGCGAGCGTTCGCGATGCCTTGGCGGGGTCGATGCTCGCTACATCACGCTATCGTCCACGGTGAAGATCATGCTGCGTATCGGGGTGAGCTGCTGGAGGCGTGCCGCGTCGGCGGCGGTGGCGTGGCCCTCGGGCGAGGCGAACGCGGCGCGCAGCTCCTCCATCGTGTCCCATTCCAGCTCGGCGACCAGGTAGTACGGCGCGCCGCTGCGTACGGCCGTGACATCACGGCCGACCGCGTACCGGCGCAACCCCGGCAGCCGGCGCCCGAGCGGAATGTGGACTTCGCGGTAGTGCCGATCGAACGACTCGGGGTCGGCCGGCGTCTCGTACAGGGCGAGGAAGCGAACCGTCATCGTGCTGGCCTCCCGTACCGCGCGAGGACGGCGGCGCCGGCCCGCTCGGCCGACAGGCACTCCAGGTACGCGGGCGGGCCGCCGGCGGAAAAGAGCCGCTCGCCGGTGCCGAGGATCGTGGGGAAGGTCAGAAGCCGGTACTCATCGATCAGGTCCTCGGCCATCAGCGCGTACACGACGCTCAGGCTGCCGGTGATGATCACATCGCGCCGCTCGCGCTTGACGGCGTCGACGAGGTCGCCGTCGATGACCCGCGAGAACAACTGCCAGGTCGTACGCCCCAGCAGCATGACCCCGTCGTCCAGCGCGCTCCCGAGCCGGAACTTGTCCCCGGCGACCGTCTGGGGGCCGTGCCGGAACGCCCAGCCGCCGGTCGGCGTGTCCCCGGACCCGTCCGGGTCGGACACGATCCCGTCCAGGGTGATGAACTCAATGACGATGACGCTCACGATGGGTGGCCCTTCGATCGATGCTCACCCCTACGTACCGGCGGCATCGGCCTGCCGTGTGGGCCCTCCCGGTCTCTACGCACCGGGATGCCTCGGGCCACCGACGAAACCCCTTTGACCTGCGCTACCACCAGTAGGACAGCTGCGGGGTCTTCACCCCAAGGAAGATTATCTTCCGGTTTGTTGGGTGATGGCCGCCCGTAGGACCGCCGCTGCCAGGCGGTGGTTCTCCGGGCCCCGCCTCCTGGGGGGAAGGCGAAACGGTACAGGGGTCACCATCGAGACTGAATTGCAATTCACCTACTCTTTCCAAATTAATTAATTTGTGATACTATGCGAAAGCTAATTTTTTATGGTGTTAGGGTTTGTCGCATGCTGAGTGATAACCCTGATTCTTCTCCGCAGCCCGCTTCTCGCGCGACGATCGCCACCCGCGACTTGCCCTACAACGACCTCGACGTCCGGCTGACCGGCCTGCTCCACTGGAATGAAGCGCAGGACAGCCCAAAACCCGGAATACTGCTCATCCATGGCGGTGCCGGCCTCGACGGGCACGCACGGGAGCAGGCGCGTCGCTACGCGGAACTCGGCTACGCCGTACTCGCCTGCGACATGTACGGCGACGGCGTCGCGGGCGACCGCGAGCGGGTGATGGCATGCCTCATGGCCCTGCGCGATGACCCGGAGTTCCTCGTCCGCCGGGGCCAGGCTGGCCTGACGGCCCTTTCCCGCTGCCCGGAAGTCGGCGAGGTCATGGCTGCCGTCGGCTTCTGCTTCGGCGGTATGGCCGCGCTGGCGCT
This sequence comes from Actinomycetes bacterium, assembly GCA_025964615.1. Classification (GTDB taxonomy): domain Bacteria; phylum Actinomycetota; class Actinomycetes; order Streptosporangiales; family Streptosporangiaceae; genus RYN-227. The sequence continues at coordinate 1,300 of JAOPYM010000088.1, read as the reverse complement.
GGCGCGGTCGGGCGCGAACCTTGCCGGCGTCGTGAGCATTCACGGCAGCCTCGCAACCAGCAAGCCCGCGGAGCCCGGCGCCATCGTGGCGAAGGTACTCGCCTGCCACGGCGCATTGGACCCGCACGTCCCCATGGACGACGTCGCCGCATTCACCGACGAGATGAATCGCGCTGACGCTGACTGGCAGCTCGCCATCTACGGCCACGCCATGCACGGCTTTACGCACAAGCACGCGGTATCAGGCGCGATGCCCGGTGTCGCCTATGACCCGCTCGCCGATAAGCGCTCTTTCGCCGCCACCCGCGCGTTCCTGGCCGAAGCGCTAGCCTCCTTGGGGACGGCCCGCGCGTAGGGACGTCGTCCGCTACATACCGTTACGCGATGGTTTGACCTCTAGAAATAAGCTTGGTGTGTTTGTTCGGCTACGTTTGGTGGACATCGGGTCTTGGGTATCGCATCATGTTGGGATGAGCGGTTCGCAGCCCGCTGCGGCCGCCGAGGTGTGGTCGACCTCGGTGGTGGATCCGTCGTATGCCTTCGAGTACTGGCGTGATCTCATCTGCGACACCTTTGTGCAGTTGACCGCCGCACCCACCCGCCCGGGTGACTTCACCGGGCAGATCACATACGCCGAGGTCGGTGGGCTGGAGATCTCCACGGTGCGCGCGGGCGGGCAGCGGGTTCGCCGGACCCCACAGCTCATCGCAAGGGCCGGCGAGCAGTACCTGCTGGCGAGCATTCAGACCCGAGGGCGGGGCCGGGTCGAGCAGGACGGGCGGGTGGCCGTGCTCGATCCGGGCGCGATGGCCCTCTACGACAGCACCCGCCCGTACACGTTGCATTTCGACGACGCCTTCGAACAGGTCGTCGTGAAAGTGCCGCTGGTCGACATCCTTGCCGAGTCCGGCCTGCGCGACGCTGGTCAGGTGACCGCGGTGGATCTCGGCGACGGGGGGCCGGCGGGCGTCGTCGCGTCGTTTTTCCAGGGTCTGTCCCGAACCTACGCGACGGATCCGGAGGGAACGGCGGCCCTGGCCGCGCACGGGCGCGGCCTGATGGCATCCGTGCTCACGTTGTCGGCCGGCCGTCCCCTTCAGGAGCGTCCAGCGAGTTCGCTGACTCAGGAACGGGTTCGCGCGTTCCTGCGGGGCAGGCATAGCGACCCCGCCCTCTGCGTCGATGACATCGCCAGGTGCTGCCTGGTGTCCCGGCGCAGCCTCTACCGGCTGTTCGAAACAGACCCCGGCGGGGTGGGCGGCCTGCTCCGGCGGGTCCGCATCGAGCATGCGCAGGCGCT
>JAOPYM010000386.1 GCA_025964615.1 Actinomycetes bacterium | reverse complement strand
TGCGCACCTCGCCGCTGTGCGTGATGCCGACGATGACCACCGCCACCACGACGGCGGCGGCCAGCAGGAACTGGGAGGCGGAGGATCCGCCCTGCAGGGCGCGCAATGCCGCGCGGAAGGTGCGTGGCTCTTCGGCTTCCGGGATCTCCTCGTCGAAGAGACCCGAGACCATCGACCCGGCTCCGGGGGACGACTCACTCATGGGCGGCTCGGGGTGTCGGCGGATTCGGCACTGCGTCACATTACGGCAGCGTACGGACCTGTTCGTGGATCTTCACCTTCAGGGGACCATGGCATCCTTGCAGATATGCTCACCCGCACCCACGTCCAGGAGGCGGCCGCCCGGATCGATGGGCGGGTACGCCCGACGGATATCTGGTTCTGTCCGGTTTCTTGATTGTTGTGGTTGGGGGTGGCGGTCTGTCGGTGTGTCCGATAAGTTGCTGGTGCGTCCCGGGGTTTCTCGGTGCCGTGGGTGAACCCGTTAGTTCGGGATCGTCGCCGGGAGTGGCTCGGAGACGAAAAACCGCACGTGGAGCCGGTGTAAGACCTGGCGTTGTCAGGCGGTCGGTGGTGAAGCGTGTACCCAGCGCTAGGCTTCGGCCTGGGTGGGACTGGGACCTCCGTTCAGCAATGGCGGATCGCTGAGGTTCATTGATACCTCAGCGAACGGAATGTTCAACCGGATTCTGGCGGCGGCCGAACGCGGCGTGTTGCCCGATTCTGGGGTGATCACCGCCTCCGGCGGGAACGCGGGACTGTCTGTGGCCTACGCAGCCGCCCGGCTCGGGCTGGCTGCGCAGGTGTTCGTGCCGGTGACGGCGCCCGAGGTGAAGGTGCGCAAACTCACCTCGGGCGGTGGGGCTGATGGCGGGCATCACCGCGGCGGCCGAGGGGCTTGCGAGGATCGTCGCCGTCGAACCGGAGAACGCCCCCACCCTGCACGCCGCGCTGGCCGCCGGGCGCCCCGTCGAGGTGCCGGTGTCAGGAGTCGCCGCCGACTCCCTGGGCGCGTCCCGGGTGGGGGAGATCGCCTTCGAGGTCGCCACCCGTACCGGCGTGGCCTCCGTGCTGGTCACCGACCAGGCGATCGCCGAGGCCCGCCAGGCCCTGTGGGACCGGTACCGGCTGGCCGTCGAGCACGGCACCGCCGCCGCCTTCGCCGCGCTGCACAGCGGGGCGTACGAGCTCGGTCCGGGCGAGCGGGTCGCCGTCATCATCTGCGGCGCCAACACCGATCCGGCCGACCTGGCACGCTAATACTGGAAATACCTGGAGTGTGCTGGAAGTTACGGTAACGTCCCGGGCATGCGGGAGTCCCCTGAGTCGCTGGAGCAGCGCATCGCCGGCCTGCGTTCGGCCGTGCGGCGTGCGCTGGCCGGAGGGGACCGTACGGCCGCCCGGGCCCTGCGCGCCGAGCTCCGCGCCGCCGAGGACTCCTGGGAACGCGCGGTGCTCGGCGGGGGCGACCCGAAACCCGTGCTCCTTCCGGTCCGCGAGCAGGTGCACCACGCGCTCTCACTCCTCGGGGTCCCGGCCGCGCCGAAGCTCATCGTGGCGGTGCACGACGCGTTCTTCAGCGGCGAGCTCGCCTCGTCCCGCCTGACCAGCCTGCGGCGTGACGAGGAACGCTCGTTCCGCAGCGCCCCGTACTCCCGGCCGTACTACCTCTGCGCCGCACTGACAGCCGACCTGCTGGCTCCGGCCAGAGGCCTCCTGGTCATCAGCACCTGGCCGCTTCCCACCCGCATCGTCGGCCCGTACAGCCCCAGGGCCGACTTCCTCACCTCCGCGATCCGGGTCGCCGAGCACACGTTGCGGACCGGCGCGGGCGGTGACGCGGTACGGCCGCTGCTCTGGCGCTTCGCGGCCAACATTCCCGGCGCGGCCGGAGACCACCCGCACGACGCCGATCCGCGGCGCCTGCTGACGGCGGCCACCGCCGAGCTCGAAGTGCACACCGGCAAGGACACCGAGCAGCGCAGGCAGGCCGCGGACCGCGCCCGGCGCCAGCTGGGCGACGTCGAGCAGCTGTTCGGCGCGCGGCTCGCCGCGGCCGCCCGGGCACAGAACGGGAGACTCCCATGACCGATCTCGCAGCGCGCCTGGACCGGCTCCGGGGCGACGCGCCCGCCCGCAACCACGACGCCAGGACCATCGCGGCGCTGACCACCAATCCGGGCTGCGGGCGGCGTGGCCTGATGGACGCCGCCGGGATCGACAAGGACGCTGTCGCCAGATACCTGGGCTTCCCCGCGCCCTTCGGCCAGTCGCAGTTCGCCATCGCCCGTGGCAACGCCTTCGAGAAGCAGGTGAAGGACGACGGTTTCGCCGAGCTGTTCACCCTGCTGCGCGAGCGGCTCGGGCTGCCCGTTCCGCAGGTGGCCATCGAGTCCCTGGACGAGGTGGGCGGCAACCACGGCAGTGAGCTCCGTCACGCGCAGACCCGCAGGGCCCTGGCGCGGGCGCTGGCGGGCGACGGGAGCACGCTGTTCGACCATCCGCTGCTCCGCCTCGACATCGCCGGGCAGCCCGCGTACCTGGAGCCGGACGTCCTCGCCTTCCGGCTCGGCGACAAGTTCTACGTGATCGAGATCAAGTCGTTCGCGATCATCGACGGGCAGGCCGATCCGGAGCAGGTCGCCGCGGCGGCCCGGCAGTCCGCGGTCTACGTGCTGGCGCTGCGGAGGCTGCTCACGCAGCTGGGGCACCCGGCCACCGCCGTGTCGCACGAGGTGATCCTGGTCTGCCCGGAGAACTTCTCCAACCAGCCGGCCGCCGCGTTCGTGGACGTCCGCAAGCAGCTCTCGGTGATCGAACGGCAGCTGTCCAGGATCTCCAGGATCGACGACCTGGTGGCCGCGCTGCCGGAGGAGATGACCTTCGAACTCGGCGATGGGCTCGCGTCGGCGATCCGGGCGGTGGAGGCGAGGTACGCGCCCGACTGCGTGTCCAGCTGCGAGCTGGCCTTCTTCTGCCGGGACGAGGCGCGTGCCTGCGGCTCGACCGACCTGCTCGGCATCGCCGTACGCGACGATGTCGGCGGTGTGGAGACGCTGGCCACCGCCCTGGGACTGGCCGACGGCTCGCTCGCACCCTCGCCCGAGCAGGTGGAGATCGCCGCCAAGTTGCGCCTCGCGCGGCTGCTGCGGGCGCAGGCGCTGGAGGGCGTCGCGTGAGCACGCTGACCGCGCTGGCCAGGATCGAGGCGGCCAGGACCGGCAGCGCCCAGCCGCTGGCGACCGTCCGGCACTGCCACCTCGGCGAGCAGCCGCTCGTCCTGATCCCGCTGAAACTCTCCGGCGAGGCCGCGGCTCCGCTGGCCGCCATGGTCGGTACGGCCCGTAAGGACCCGGCGCTCCTCGTCGTGGCCCAGCCCCGTAACCGGGATCTGCGGTTCGGCTTCGCCGCGGAACTGGCCGCCCTTGTGCTCTCCTACGTCGAGTCGCGGCAGGCCGGCACCGAGACCGTTCCCACCAAGGACGGGGAAGGCAGGCAACGCTACAGCGACGCCCCGCAAGTGCTGGTGCCCAACCCGGGAGGGATCACCTTCCTGCGGTTGCTCGGCAGGTCCACCCGGTTCCGCCGGATCGACGGCCCGTACCCGGTCGAGGCCTCCGTGCCGCTCCTCGGCCGCTGGCTCACCTGGCTGTGCGACCGGGCCGAACAGCCGGGCTCCAGCGTGCTGATGCCGATGACCTCGATGCTCGCCGGGCACTGGGCCACCGGGCAGAGCACCTTCGAGGACGCGAACCTCGGGGCGCTGCTCGGCTGGCTGGACCCGCCCGAGGGGATGACCGGCCCGCAGGCCGCGCTCCGGGCCGAGGACCCGCTCCTCTGCCCGCCCGCCGGACCGACCACCGATCCCGGGTTCGACAACGAGGAGCTCGCCCCGCTGCTCGCCGCCTACGACCGGGCACCGGCCGACCAGGCCCGGATGGCCGCCACCGATCGGCTCCGCCGGGCGCTCCGCAGGCAGCTGGAACCGACGTGGGAACTGATGTGGCGGTCCATCGAGCTGCTGCGCGCGCTGCCGGAGGGCGCGCACGTGACCGGGCGGTGGGAGGGCGACCGCGAGTCCTTCACGCACTTCGCCGAGGGGGTCCCGGAAGGATTCCCGCAGGCCAAGCGGGACAGCGCGGTGGCCGCAGCGCGGCGCCTGATCCGGCTGGAACGGGCGCAGGACGAGCTCGATGTGCAGCGGGCCCTCGACGACCCGCTGGTGATGGCCGAACACCGGCTGACCGGCGAGGCCTTCGCCGGGATCGTGGTCGCCGCGCAGCCGGACCGGCTCGACACCACCGGGAAGACACCGAAGCTCCGCCCGTACCTGCAGGTCCGCACCTCCGATCCGCTGCGCGTCGCCGACGGCGACACCGTGCACAACGCGGGCCGGAAGGGACAGAAGGCCCTGGTGGTCGACGTGAACGCGGGCACCGTGCTCCTTGAGCTGTCCAGCGGGATGGGGCGCAAACGGGTCGCCGAGCCGGGGTCGGTGCCCGAGGTGGGGGACCGGGTCTGCTTCACCACCTTCGCGGCGGACTTCCATCGGTCGCCGGTGCTCCCGCCCCTGGAACAGACGCCGTGGACCCACGGCGGGCCGCCGGAGGCGTACGTGCCGGGCGACGACGAGGCCGTGGCCTATCCGCCGACCGCCGCGGACGCCCTGGAGGTGTGGGAATGAGCGTCGTCGAGGCGGTACTCGCGGATCTCACCGAGTCCGCCGAGCGGGCCATCGTGGTCGACTCGCCGCCCGGCGCGGGCAAGTCCACGCTGGTGGTGCGGGCCGCCAGGCACCTGACCGCCGCAGGGCACTCCCTGATGATCGTCGCGCAGACCAACGAGCAGGTGGACGACCTGATCGACCGGCTGGCCGGTGCCGATCCCGGGCTGCTCATCGGCAGGTTGTCAGCGGCGAACTATCAGGCGTCGGAGCGGGTGGAGGCACACCGCAACGTGCTGGTCGCGCAGAAGGCCGACGCGTTCACCGACCGGCCCGTGGTGATCGCGACGTCGGCGAAGTGGGCGACCCTGACCGAGGGGTCCTGGCCCTGGGCGATCGTCGACGAGGCGTACCAGATGCGCTCCGACATGCTGCTGCGCATCGCCGGGCGGTTCGAGCGGGCGCTGTTCGTGGGGGACCCGGGACAGCTCGACCCGTTCTCGACCGTTGACGTGGAACGCTGGGCCGGGCTGTCGTGGGACCCCATGCAGAGCGCGGTGGCGGTACTGCTCGCGCACAACCCGCACCTCGTCCCGCACCGGCTCCCGGTCTCGTGGCGGCTGCCCGTGTCGGCCGCGCGGGTCGTCGCCGAGGCGTTCTACCCGTACACCACCTTCGAGGCCGGCACGTCGGCGGCGGAGCGGCGCCTGGAGTTCAGCACCCGCGGCATGGCGGGCGCGTACGACCGGGCCCTCGATGAGGCCGCCAGATCCGGCTGGGCCTGGTACGAGCTGCCCGCCCGGCACACGATCCGTACCGACGCCGAAGCGGTCCAGGCCATCGCGGCGCTGGCCCTGCGGCTGCTGCAGCGCGGCGCCGTCGCGCACTCCGAACGGGGCAGCTCGCCCGTCGGCGCCGACCGGATCGCCATCGGCGCCGCGCACCGCGACCAGGTGACGGCCATCCGCAACGCGCTGCGAGGGTCGGCCGCCGAAGAGATCACCGTGGACACCGCCAACCGGCTGCAGGGCCGGGAGTACGACGTGACGCTCGTCCTGCACCCGCTGTCGGGGCGGCGCGACGCCACCGCGTTCCACCTGGAGTCCGGACGGCTCTGCGTGCTGACGTCCAGGCACCGGCACGCCTGCATCGTGGTCGGCCGTGCGGGCATCCCCGAGCTCCTCGACGCCCATCCGTCCACCGAACCGGTGCACTTGAACGTGCCGGTCAAGTTCCCGGACGGCTGGGAGGCCAACCAGTCCGTCCTGGCCCATCTCTCTCGCCACCGCGTCGCCGCAGACCGATGATGTCTCCCATGCTGGTATCCGACCTTGACCTCCCCGCCTTCGACTACTCCGCACCTGACCTCACCGGTGAGGTCTACCACCGGCGACTCGCCGAGGTCGCCGAGCAGGGCTGGCTGGCGACCGCCCCGCTGTCCCTGGTCGTGCTCGATCGCGAGTCCGGTGAGTTCTTTCTGCGCTCCAGGGCGACCGCGTTCCCCGGGCGGCAGATCGCCGACATCTTCGGCATCACCGAGGGACCGTTGCGCGCGCACATCGACGCCAACGTGCTCAACCAGAACGGCGAGCACCACCGCAGGCTGCGCGCCCTGGTCGGACCCGCGTTCACACCGCGCGCCGCGGACCGCTGGCGCCCGGTCATGCGCGACCTGCTGAAGAGGCTGTGGACCTCGGCGACCTGCGCGGAGTTCGTCGAGGCGTTCGCCAAGCCGTACCCGTCGCTGACCATCGCCGCGGTGCTCGGCGCCCCCGCATCGGACGCGCCGAGACTGCACGAGTGGTCGACCTGGGTACAGAAGCAGTTCGACGTACGGGCCCTGGGCCTGGAGCTGCCGAGGATCGAGCGGGCGGTCACCGAGGTCAACGAGTACGTCGAGGCGCTGGTCGAGCGGCGCCGCAGTGATCCCTCGGGCGATCTGGTCAGCGCGCTGCTGGCCGCCGACGGCCTGTCGCACGCCGAATGCGTCGACCTCGTGGTGAACGTGCTGGCCGGTGGAGTCGACACCACCCAGGCCCAGCTGTCCCACGCCCTACGCCTGTTCGCCGCGCATCCCCAGCAGTGGGAACTGCTGGGCGCCGACCCCGGCCTGGTCCCGCAGGCGGTCCAGGAAGTGCTGCGGTACGAGCCGATCACGCCGTTCACCGCACGGATCTGCACCGAGGACCTCGAGCACCGGGGTGTGACCTTCCCGGCGGGCACCATCGTCGCGATCTGCGCCGAACGGGCGAACCGGCAGCCGGACGTCCCCTTCGACATCACCGCCGAACGGGAACCCCGGCTGCTCACCTTCGGAGCGGGCGCGCACTACTGCCTCGGCGCCAACCTGGCCCGCGCCGAACTGGAGGAGGCCCTGACCTTCCTCGCGCCGAGGATGCCGGGCCTGGCCTTCGACGGCGACCCCGTGCTGGGCGGCGTCGAGGGCATCTACGGCATCGACGCGCTGCCCCTGCGCTGGTCCTGAGCCTGCCGGCGGTCACTGCGGGGCGGGCAGCCCGATCGGATTGGGGTACGGCATCGCAGCGCCGAGCGCGCGGGTGATCGGGATCAGCAGGGTGATCAGCCGTTCGGTACGCTCCGGGCCGAGGGCCTCCCAGGGTCGCGCGGCGGCCAGGTCGGTGGCCTCCTCGATGGCCTGCGCCTCGCGTAGCCCTTCTTTCGTCGTGGTCCCTTCCACGTCGATCCAGCCACGGGCGATCAGCCGTTCGCGGGCCGCGTCCCATTCCTGGTCGGTCCAGCCTCGGATGGGCTGCAGGATCTCGCGCGAAAGGTCCGACCCGGCGCGCATGACCAGGGACTCGCAGCCGTCCAGACCGGTCGCGACCAGCGCGGCGACATGGCCGTCACCGCGGTGCTCGCGCAGTACGGTGGCCGCGTGCCATAGACGGTCGGCGGGTTCGGTCTCCTTGGGCAGCGCGGCGTTGGCCGCGCCGAGGACGCGTCCGGACACGTCGAGTCCTTCGGTCGCCTGCTCAAGGAGGGTCGCGGCCTCGGTGAAGTCGTAGCCGGGCAGTGCTCGGTCGATCGCCGCCCGCGCTCCTGCTGTACGGGCTCGCAGAGTGTCCTGTGGGGTGGCGAGGTCCCACACTCCGGGCAGCGCGCGGGCGACCATCGCGGGGGCGAAGCCGAAGAACGACGCGACGATCGGTGCCGGGCCGACCGGGCCGAGCGGAGCGGACCGGCCCGCGAAGTAGCCGCGCCAGAAGCCGTGCAGCCCGAGGTCCTCGAACGCGGCACGGGCCTCGGGCGCGAAATAGGTGAGCGCATGGATCGGCTCGTACAACGTCCACAATCTGCGTGCCACCGGCAATGGTGCCTCCTCGATCCTCTCCCCGGAGGTTATCGCTGGGGTCCCGCCGAGTAGCTCCCCGGTCCGCCTGAGCGCTCACCTTGCCCACACCCGTACCGGAAAGGGCGGCAAGCTCACCGTCACGCTGTCGCGGACCAATGAGCTGCTGCTCCTGGAGGTGACAGACGACGGGGCCGGCGGCGCCCGCCCGTACCTCAAGCCGGAGAGCG
>JAOPYM010000068.1 GCA_025964615.1 Actinomycetes bacterium | reverse complement strand
AAGATCCCGTACGGCCGTTCGGTCACCCAGGAACGCATCAACGAGTACCTCGTCGAGCACGCCAGGGCAGGGAAGTTCGTCGTCAGGCTCAAGGGCGGCGACCCGTTCGTCTTCGGCCGGGGTGCCGAAGAGGTGCTCTACTGCGCCCGGCACGGGGTCCCCGTGACGGTCGTGCCCGGTATCACCAGCGCCATCTCCGTACCGTCGGCCGTGGGCATCCCGGTCACCCACCGGGGGGTCGCGCAGGAGTTCCACGTGGTCTCCTGCCACGTCGCCCCCGGGGATCCCCGGTCCACCGTGGACTGGGAGGCACTCGGGCGTTCGCACGGAACCCTCGTACTGCTCATGGCAGTCGAGCGGATGGCCCTTATAGCCGAGGCGCTCATGCGCTATGGTCGGGCTTCCGACACGCCCGTCGCGGTCATCCAGGACGGCACTCTCCCGGACCAGCGTGCCCTCATGGCCACGCTCGGGACTGTGGTGGAGGACATGACCGCTGACAGCGTGCGTCCGCCGGCGATCGTGGTCGTCGGAGATGTGGTGCAGGTGGCACGAGAGATCAACATGATAAGAGCGGACATGGGGCGGGATCCGTGACATCCCCGGCGGAGCAGAGCGCTGTCCACCTTGCGGCGGGAAACGGCCGTCGTGCCGTCACGCCCGGGCTCGACCACGTCGTGTCCGAACTTCGTGACCAGATCGATGCGTTCCGCTTCGTGCTGGACGTACCCGGTGTCGAAGAGGCCAGGGCGGCCCAGCTGGAGATCAAGAACCAGCTCGACGACTACGTGCTGCCCCGGGTCCGGGGAGCGGCCTCGCCGCTGCTCGTGGTCCTCGGCGGTTCCACCGGCGCGGGCAAGTCGACCCTGGTCAACACCCTGGTCGGGTCGAGGGTGAGCGCCACAGGCGTGCTCCGGCCGACCACCAGCAGCCCGATCCTGGTCTGCCACCCCGACTACGCGGAGTACTACCTGAGCACCGACGTGATCCCCGGGATGTCCCCGGTCCCCGGACCGGCCCCCGACGCGATCGCCGGTGACCAGTTGGTCATCATCTCCAGCGACTCCCTCCCCCAGGGGCTCGCGATCCTCGACAGCCCTGACTTCGACTCGGTCTTCGAGGACCACTACGAGTTCGCCACCAAGCTGATGGACGCCGCCGATCTGTGGCTGTGCGTCACCACCGCGGCCCGGTACGCCGACGCCCAGGTCTGGCAGATGCTCAAGCGCGCCAGAGAGCACGGGGCGACCATCGGGACCGTGCTGTCGCGTGTCCCGTCCGGGGCGGGCGCGGAGATCGTCGATCACTTCGCCGAGATGCTCGCCGACAACGGCGTGGCCGAGGCCCGCCGGTTCAGCATCCCGGAGACCCGGATCGAGGAGAGCCGGCTGCCCGAGGAGTGCGTGGAGGCCATCCGCGAGTGGCTGCTCGGCATCGTCGGGAACACCGAACGCAGAGGCGGCGTCGTGGACGCCACGCTCGGCGGGGTGCTGGACAGCCTGCAGACCCGGGTGCCCGAACTGGCCAGGCAGGTCGAGGCCCAGGTCGAACTGCGGACCGTGCTGCACGGCGAGGTGGAGGCGGGGTACGCCACCTCCCTCGCCGAACTGGACGAGGCCATGCGCAACGGCTCGCTGCTGCGCGGTGAGGTGCTGGCCCGCTGGCAGGACTTCGCCGGTACGGGCGATCTGGTCAAGGCCCTGCACATGCGCCGGGGCCGCAACGAGAAGCCGGGCAACCGGCGGCGCCGTACCCCGGCCAGAGTCCGCGCGCTCAAGGGGGCACTGCGCTCGGGACTGGAGTCACTGATCATGGCGGACGCCGACCGGGCGGCCGACTCGGTGATCGTCCGCTGGCGGAACTACCCGGCGGGCAAGGACGTTCTGGGCGCACAGGACGTCAGCCTGGGCACCGTCTCGCCGGAGCTGTCCCGCCGGGTCACCCGTGCGGTCAGCGCCTGGCAGGACCACGTCCTCGAGCTGATCCGCACCGAGGGGGTCACCAAGCGCTCGGTCGCCAAGGTGGTCTCCTTCGACGAGGAGGCGCTCTCGCTGGTGCTGATGGTGGGCCTGCTCGGCTACGGGACCAGTGAGGTCAACGTCGAGGAGGGCACAAGTGCCGTACCGCAGCGCCTGCTCAAGGCCCTGTTCGGCGCCGAGTCGCTGCGCGGCATGAGCGCCAAGGCGCGGGCCGATCTGCGCAGCCGGATCGGGATGCTTTTCGACGAAGAGGCGATCCGTTTCGACCAGGCGCTGGACGCGGCGGGCATTCCCGACGAAACTACGGCCGTCCAGCTGTACCAGGCCACGTACAACCTTGAGGTCGCCCGATGACCACGACGACCGAGGCGGTCGAGCATGAATCGGTTGATTCCGGACTCGTCGTCAGGCTGTCCGCGCTCGATGTCCTCGTCGAGCTCGGGACCGGCCGTCTCGACCCGCCGTTGATCGAGGACTCCGCCGCGCTGCTGGCCAGGGCGGGGGAGCGGCTGCGGCTGTCCGGGGACCACACCGTCATCACCCTGGCGGGCGGTACCGGCAGCGGGAAGTCCTCGCTGTTCAACGCCATCTGCGGCCTCGACCTGTCGCCGGTCGGCGTCCGCCGGCCGATGACCTCGCTGGCGCACGCGTGCGTCTGGGGCCTCGACGGGGCTGGGCCGCTGCTCGACTGGCTGGCCGTCGACAAGCGCTTCAGGTATGCACGGGCCAGCGCCCTGGACCGGGAGGAGGGCGGGTCCCTGCAGGGCCTGGTCCTGCTCGACCTGCCCGACCACGACTCGATCCAGGCGGTGCACCGGGCCGAGGTGGACCGGTTCGTGGAGATCGCGGACCTGCTCGTATGGGTGGTGGACCCGCAGAAGTACGCCGACGCCGCCCTGCACCGCAACTACATCGTGCCGTTCGCCCAGCACGCCGCGGTCACCCTCATCGTGCTCAACCAGGTCGACCGGCTGCAGCCGGGCGAGGTCGACGAGTGCGTCTCCGACCTGCGCCGTCTCCTTGAGGCCGAGGGCCTGCACAATCCCATGATCGTGACGACCTCGACGGTGACCGAGGGCGGCGTTGACGGGTTCCGTGAGGTCCTGGTCGACACCGTCGCCGCTCGCCGGGCCCGTACCGAGCGCCTGGCCGCCGACGTCGACCGGCTCGCCGACCGGTTCGCCGACCACCGGTCCGCCGAACCGCCGCCGACGTGCATCGACGAACGCCGGGTCACCACGCTGGTCGACGCGCTCACCGACGCGGCCGGCGCCTCCGCGGTCGCCGAGGCGATGGAGAGCGCCTACGAGCTGCGGGCCACCGACTACATCGGCTGGCCGGTCACCCGGCTGATCGCCCGTCTGCGCAGCGACCCGCTGCGCAAGATGCGGCTGACCGAGCTCCGCAACGAGCTCCGCGGCGCCTTCACCGGGCCGGTCGGAGCCCAGCAGGGCGACGTCGACAACGCCCTGCAGGGCATCACCGACGGGGTCACCACAGACCTGCCCGAGGTGTGGCGGCGCTCGGTCCGCAGCGCCGGCCGGGCCTTCTCCGCGGAGCTCCCCGACGATCTGGGGACCTCGCTGAAGGAGGCGCTGCCGACCTTCAACCAGGTGCCGCGCTGGTGGTGGCTGGTCAAGACCTGGCAGTACCTGCTGCTCTCGGTCACCGTGGTCGGGGTGATCTGGATCGGGCTGCTCGTCGCTTTCGGGGTGGCCAAGGTGGGCAAGGTCCCGTTCGGGCTGATCTCGGACGCCGGACTCATCCCGTACGTGGCGGTTCTCGCCCTCTGCACGCTCGGCATGGGCGCGCTGACCTCGTCCGCCTGCCGCAACGTGGTCGCACTCTCGTCGGCCCGGCACGGTGAGCGGATGGAGAGCCACATGCGCGAGCGGATCGCGGTGGTGGCCGAGGAGAAGATCCTCGACCCGGTCGCCGACGAACTGGCCGTCTGCGCCCGCTACCGCACCGAAGTCTCCACCGCCCGCGGCCAAACCCGTTGAGTCGCTCGGAGTTATCCACAGATCTGGTACGGGTCTGGTGGGGGGTCTGCGGGATGCGTCACCGTTGAGTGCAGAGGGGCCTTCACCGGGTCCCGCACCGAGGAGGACGCATGGACGAGGCGAACATCACGCTGGTGGGGTGGCTGGCGGCCGACCCGCTCCACACGCAGACCGGGCAGGGGCATGAGTTCAGTTCGTTAAGGGTGGGCTGTACCCCGCGCCGGTTCGACAAGGCGACCGCCCAGTGGAAGGACATGGACGCCATGTTCCTGACCGTGAACTGCTGGCGCGCGCTGTCCCAGAACATCCGGGCCTCGGACGTGAAGCGCGGCGATCCCGTGGTGGTCACCGGGCGGCTCCGGATCAGGGAGTACGCCAACAGGGACGGCCTGCTGCGCCAGTCCGTCGAGATCGAGGCCGCCACGGTGGGGCACGACATGACCCGGGGGCTGTCCAGGTTCGAGCGGGTCAACCGGGGGACCCCCACGACCGAGGAGGAGCGCCGGGCGGCGCTGACCCATAACGATCAGTGGGCCACCACGATCGGCTCCGCCGGCGTGGAGCGGGTCGCCTTCTCCGATACGGAGGGGGTGGCCGAGCCCGGTTTCTCAGGGGTGGACCGCGCAGGCCCGGGCGGTTCCGGGGGGCCGGTGGGCTTTCCGGGCGACACCACCGGCGATGACGCGGATGAGGACGACGGGACGGAGTACGACCCGTACGACGCCCGTACCAAGGCCGCCTGACTCTGTCAGGTGGGGAGTCCGCTCATGTCCGCGCCATGGGCGGGCCCTTCCGGGGCCGGCGGTGCCTGAGCCTTCAGGACTTAGCTGCTGGCGCTCGCTCCGCTCGCGCGGTGCTCGGGCCTTGACGCGCGGCCTTCCCTCTGGCACCCGGTCGTGCGGACGCGCTCCCTCGCTCCTCAGTCCAGGCCACGCGGCCCAAGCACTTAGATCCAGGAGACGCCGCGCATGGTGCTCCTCCTCCGGTCAAATCCGCTGTGCGGTAAACGAAGCTACCGGTTTACTAGTCGGCCCGCACAGATTGCAACTATCGTGTTACACAACGTGATACGCCGTGGGAGGTCGTCTGCTCGGCTTCCCTTGGGGTTCTCCTGACCGAGGGGGGAGCATGGCCACAGTGCATCAGTCGGCCGCCGAGGAACGGGGAGACCTGCCGCGCACACCGAGGCGCTGGCCGCTGCTCGCGCAACCGGTTCCCGTGGTCGGGTACATGTGCGTGATCATCGGGCTGCACGTCGCTCTGATCGGCGTGCTGGCAGGCCGGACGCAGCTGCACGCCGCGGAGGTGCTCACCTTCGGGGCGCTGCTGGCCTGCGGGGTGGTCTGCATCGAGGCGTCGCGGCGGCTCAGCATTCCCGCAGGCGTGGCCAGAGACCTGCTGTCGGCCTGGTGGCTGCCGGTGGCCCTGCTGCTGCCGCCCCTGTACGCGCTGCTCATGCCGATCCCGCTACAGGCGCTGTTGCAGTTCCGGGTCCGCCGGACGCTCCTCTACCGGCGGGTGTTCGTCACCTCTGCGCTGGCGCTGGCCGGAGTGGCCGCCTCGCTGGTCTTCCACCGGACCGTACCTCATCCGCTACTCGGCGCCGCGGACTGGGTGATCGACGAGGTCCCCGGAATCCCGGCCGCCATCGCGGGCGCCGTCCTGTTCGCCGTGGTCAACGCCACCCTGGTCGCGGTCGCGGCGCACAGCGCGGCCCCGGAGACCCGGTGGCGCGACGTGCTGTGGACCAGGGAGAGCCTGCTGCTCGACGTGGTCGAACTCTGCGTGGGCGTCATTGTGACGATCTGCTGCTCGGTGTCGCTGGGGCTGCTGCTCCTCGCTCTGCCGCCGGTGGTCCTGCTCCAGCGCAGCCTGATGCATCAGCAGTTGCAGGCGGCCGCCCGTACCGATGCCAAGACCGGGTTGCTCAACGCCTCCGCGTGGCAGCGCGAGGCCGACACCGAGCTGTCCCGGGCGGTGCGGGCAGCCGAGCCACTGGCCCTGCTGCTGATCGACATCGACCACTTCAAGCGGGTCAACGACACCCATGGTCACCTGGTCGGCGATCAGGTGCTCATCGGGGTGGCCGGCACCCTCACCAACCAGCTCCGCGACTACGACGTGACCGGGCGGTTCGGCGGTGAGGAGTTCGTGGTCCTGCTGCCTGGCGCGGACACCGTCGAGGCCTGCCGGGTCGCCGAGCGGTTGCGCACCCGGGTGCGCCGGCTCGCGGTGGCCGCTGAGGACGGGACCGTGACGGTGACGATCTCCGTAGGTGTCGCCCTGTTCCGTACCCATGGGCAGGACTTGATCGAGCTGCTCGCCTCCGCGGACCTGGCGCTGTATCGTGCGAAAGAGTCCGGCCGGGACCGGGTCTGCCTGCCCGCCGTCCGCCCCGGCCCACCCTTCCGCGCCTGACCGGCCCTGCGGGTCCCCTACTCTTAGGGACATGGCCGAGTACATATACACGATGCAGCGCGTGCGCAAGGCGCACGGCGACAAGGTCGTTCTGGACGACGTCACCCTGAGCTTCCTGCCGGGCGCGAAGATCGGTGTCCTCGGGCCCAACGGTACGGGTAAGTCGACCCTTCTGCGGATGATGGCGGGTCTGGAACAGCCGTCCAACGGCGACGCCCGCCTGATGCCGGGCTTCACCGTGGGCATGCTCCAGCAGGAGCCGCCGCTCAATGAGCACAAGACCGTCCTCGGCAACGTCGAGGAGGGCGTGGCCGAGACCAAGGCCCTGCTCACCCGGTTCGAGGAGATCGCCGAGCAGATGGCGACGGACTACTCCGACGCGCTGCTCGACGAGATGGGCAAGCTGCAGGAGCAGCTCGACCACCGCAACGCCTGGGACCTGGACAGCCAGCTCGAGCAGGCCATGGACGCGTTGCGCTGCCCGCCGCCGGATTCCCCGGTCACCGACCTGTCTGGTGGTGAGCGCCGCCGGGTCGCGTTGTGCAAGCTGCTGCTTGAGAAGCCCGACCTGTTGCTGCTCGACGAGCCCACCAACCACCTGGACGCCGAGAGCGTCCAGTGGCTGGAGCAGTATTTGGAGAAGTACGAGGGAACCGTTCTGGCCGTCACCCACGACCGGTACTTCCTGGACAACGTGGCGAACTGGATCCTGGAGCTCGACCGCGGACGCTGTCACCCGTACGAGGGCAACTACTCCACCTACCTGGCGAAGAAGGCCGAGCGGCTCAAGGTCGAAGGTGGCAGGGACGCCAAGCGCAAGAAGCGCCTGGAGGACGAGCTGGACTGGGTCCGCTCCAGCCCGAGGGCACGCCAGACCAAGAGCAAGGCCCGGCTCGAGCGGTACGAGGAGATGGCGGCCGAGGCGGCCAAGACCCGGAAGCTGGACTTCGAGGAGATCCAGATCCCGCCGGGCCCGCGGCTCGGCAGCACCGTCATCGTGGCCGAGGGCCTCACCAAGGGCTTCGACGACAGGGTGCTCATGGAGAACCTGTCCTTCAACCTGCCGCCGAACGGAATCGTCGGTGTCATCGGCCCCAACGGCGTCGGAAAGACCACGCTGTTCCGCATGATCACCGGTGAGGAGCAGCCAGACTTCGGGAAGCTGCGACTGGGAGAGACCGTTCAGATCTCCTACATCGACCAGGGCCGGGGTGGCATCGACCCGCAGAAGAACGTCTGGCAGGTCGTCTCCGACGGGCTCGACCACATCAAGGTCGGCCAGGTTGAGATGCCGTCCCGCGCGTACATCGCGGCGTTCGGCTTCAAGGGCCCTGACCAGCAGAAGAAGGCCGGAATCCTGTCCGGCGGCGAGCGCAACCGGCTGAACCTGGCCCTCACCCTGAAGCTGGGCGGCAACGTGCTGCTCCTTGACGAGCCCACCAACGACCTGGACGTGGAGACGCTGGGCTCGCTGGAGAACGCACTCCTGGAGTTCTCCGGCTGCGCCGTGATCACCTCCCACGACCGGTGGTTCCTTGACCGGATCGCGACCCACATCCTGGCCTGGGAAGAGGGCTCGAACTGGTTCTGGTTCGAGGGCAACTTCGCCGACTACGAGAAGAACAAGATCGAGCGGCTGGGTGCCGACGCGGCCCGCCCGCACCGGGTCACCCACCGCAAGCTCACCCGAGGCTGACCCCCGCCCACCACCAGCGCCCCGCCCCCCGACCCCCACCACCACCAGCGGCCCCGGCCCCCACCACCAATGGGTGCCGGGGCCGACACCTTCCCGCCACGGGTCGTCGCCGACCGGTCCAAGACCCCAGATCCCCCCACCAACCCAACACCGCACGGTAGACCCCGCCGACCGAAGCGCGAACCGCTGATTCGGTCAGCCCGAGTTTGGGACGGAGGGGGCTGGGTGGGGCTCGGTAGTTTGGTTAGGGTTGCCTACGCTAACATCCCCCTTGAACGTCAGGCTGCGGGCTTTAGCTGATCTTGCTGGAGGGTTTGGTGTGGGATGACGCCTTTCCGAGCTCCCTCATCGGGTTGCGCGAAGGCCTTGAAGCCGGGCTGATCGTCTCCATCCTGGTGGCGACGCTCGTGCGCTTCGACGCACGCAAGCGGCTGCCCCAGGTGTGGACCGGTGTGCTGGCGGCCGTCGCCGTCGCGCTGGGCTTCGGAGCGGTGCTCACCTTCACCGCCGCGAACCTGGGCGGCCAGGCGCAGGAGGTCTTCGCCGGCACGCTCAGCGTCATCGCCGTCGCCTTCGTCACCGCGATGATCTTCTGGATGCGCCGCTCGGCCCGCACGCTCTTGGGCGACATCCGCGAGAAGGTCACCGCCGCGCTCGGCCTGGGGGCCGGGATGCTGGTCGCGACCTCGTTCCTGGCGGTGGCCCGCGAGGGCCTGGAGACCGCCCTCTTCCTGTGGACGACGGTACGGGCGGCGGGCGAGTCGACCGGGCCGCTGATCGGCGCCACGGCCGGGATGCTGGTCGCGGCCGGGCTCTGCTGGGGCCTCTACCGCCGAGTCCTGCACATCAACCTGACCAGGTTCTTCACCGTCACCGGCGCCGTCCTTGTGGTGATCGCGGCGGGTGTGTTCGGGTACGGGCTCCGGGATCTGCAGGAGGGCGGCGCGCTGCCCGGCGGGATGGCCTTCGACCTCTCCCGGCACATCGACCCCGGCACCTGGTACGCCACGCTCGTCCAGGGCACCCTCAACCTGACCCCGGCCATGACATGGCTCCAGGTCGCTGGCTACCTCTCGTACCTGATCATCGTGATGACCGTCTTCCTGCGCGGCGTCCGAACCCCCGCCAAGACCCAGGCTGCCGCCGTGACCGCCGTGACTGGCAAGACCGCCGTGACCGCCGTGACCGGCAAGACCGCGGAGACCGTCGCGGCGTCCGCCAATGCCGTCGACAACGCAGAGGGATCCGGCGTCCTCGCGACAGGCGAGTTCGCGGTCACCTCCGCCGAACCTCGGCCCGGACAGGCCGGCGGGCCCGGCGAGTTCGCCCAGCCTGGTGAGGTCGGTGGGCCTAGCGCGGGCGGTCAGGCCGGGCTGACGGGGCGGACTGTGGGGAAGGGGGCGCGGCGGTGGCTGGTGCCGGTGGGGGTCGTCGCGATTCCGGTGGCGGTGGCCGCCGTGGTGATCGCGGTGAGCGATTCCAAGCCTGCCGAGCGCGGGGCGGTCTCGGTGTCGGCGACCGACTGCGGCAAGGGCGTCACCGCCGTACGGTCCGGACGGCAGGTCTTCCCGATGCACAACACCGGTTCGAAGACCGCCGAGGTCTACCTCATCGATGTGTACTCCAACGCCGTCTTCGGCGAGGTGGAAGGGCTCGCGCCCGGTACCACCCGGGACCTCGTGGCGACTCTCGGCGGCGGCTCGTACGCCTTCCGCTGCGTGCCCGCCGGGGTCGCCGCGGTCACCTCCGCGGCCTTCCGGGTGACCGGCGGCGGCGCGGTGCCCGGGGTGCTGCCGGTCGGCGAGGCGGATCTCGCCGCACCACTGTCGGCGTACAAGACCTATGTGGGCATGGGGCTCGCCACGCTGTCCGGCCAGGTGGGGCGGCTCAAGGCCGATCTCGACGCCGGGGACCTGACGGCGGCACGCAGGGACTGGCTGACCGCGCATCTGGGGTACTCCTCGCTGGGAGCCGCATACGGGACGTTCAAGGATTTCGACAAGAAGATCAACGGCAGGGCGGACGGGCTGCCCGGCGGCGTGCACGACAAGGACTTCACCGGCTTCCACCGGATGGAGTACGGCCTGTGGCACGGCGAGTCCGCGGCCTCCCTGGCCGGACCCGCCGGTCAGCTCGTCGCCGACGTCGCGGGGCTGGCCAAGGACTTCCCGGCCCAGGACTTCGCCGCCGGTGACCTGGCGCTGCGTACCCACGAGATCCTGGAGAACACCCTCCAGTTCGAGCTGACCGGCGCCACCGACCAGGGCAGCGGCAGCAACCTCGCCACCGCCGAGGCCAACGTGCAGGGCACCAGGGTGCTGCTCGACCTGCTCCGCCCGCTGATCGTCAAGCGCGGCCCGCAACTTCTAGCCATCGTCGACCAGTGGTTGCAGCGCACTGAACAGTTCCTGCAGGCCCACCTGCAGAGCCCAGTCGAGCAGCTCTCCCGCACCGACCGGCAGAAGATCAACGGCACCCTCGGGCAGCTCCTCGAAAAGCTGGCCCCCATCCCCGACCTCCTCGAGATCCGTAAGGCAGCTTGATGAAGGAAATGACTGGAGCAGGCCGGCGGGCGTTCCTGCGCGGCGCGGTCGGTGCGGGCATCGCCGGTGCGAGTGCGCTCGGCGGGATCGCCGCGACCCGCCCCGAGACGGCCTCCGCCGACACCCCCAGGTCGGTTCTCTTCCACGGCGCCCATCAGGCCGGGATCACCACACCCGCCCAGGCGCACGCCGCCTTCGTCTCCTTCGACGTGATCGCCGCCAGCCGGCGGGAACTGTCGGACCTGTTCCGTACCATCACCGACAGGGCCAGGTTCCACGCCACCGGCGGGACGCCCCCCGACCTCGGGGTGGGCGCGCCGCCATCCGACAACGGGATCCTCGGCCCTGACGTGCCCGCCGACAACCTGACGGTGACGGTCGGCGTGGGCGCCGCACTGTTCGATGAGCGCTTCGGGCTGTCCGCACGCAAACCCGGCAAGCTCGCACCCATGCGCACGTTCCCCAACGACATGCTCAACCCGGCCGAGTGTCACGGTGACCTGTCCCTGCAGCTCTGCGCCGACAACGCCGACACGATCCTGCACGCGCTCCGCGACATCGCCCGGCACACCCGCGGCGGGATGCAGGTCAGGTGGCGGGCCGACGGTTTCCAGAACCCGTCCCGGCCGACCGGCGCGCAGCGCAACCTCCTCGGTTTCAAGGATGGCATCGTCAACCCGGCGGCCAACGAGATGTCCAAGCTGGTCTGGGTGGACGAGCCCGGGTGGACGAACGGCGGTTCCTATCAGGTTGTACGGATCATCCGGATGCTTGTGGAGTTCTGGGACCGGGTCTCGCTCAGCGAGCAGGAGAAGATATTCGGGCGCCGCAAGGACACTGGGGCGCCGCTGGACGGGGCCCGCGAGACCGACATCCCGCAGTACCACAAGGACCCCGAGGGCAAGACCATCCCGATGGACGCCCACATCCGGCTCGCGAACCCGCGCGACGCCAAGAGCGACCCCTCGCGGATCCTGCGGCGCGGCTACAACTACAACCGCGGGTTCGACGCGGTCGGCGACCTCGACATGGGGTTGCTCTTCTGCTGCTACAACCAGGACCCGATCCGCCAGTTCGAAGCCACCCAGACCCGGCTCGTCGACGAGCCTCTGGTGGACTACGTATCACCCACCGGCGGCGGCTACTTCTTCGCCCTGCCCGGTGTGCGGGACCCGCGCGACTGGCTCGGACGGACCCTGCTCGCCTGACCGTTCCCGGGTCCGTTCAGCACGCGGGCGATCTGCCCGCCCGGCGGAAGCGGTGATGCAGTTCGCGTACCTGCTCCGCGAGACCGGGAATCGGTCCTTCCACCACGAGGTCGGGAACGACCTCCCTGATCGGCAGGGGCCGTACAGGAGAGGGCGGAGCCCCCAGCTCGCTGAGCCAGGCCACCATTTGCTGGGAAGAGCTCACGTACACGATGCGGCCCAGCCCGACCCAGCCGTGCGCGGCGGCGCACATCGGGCAGTGCTCACCCGAGGTGAAGACGGTCGCCGCCGCTCGTCCTTCGGGGGTCATGTTCGCCGCGGCCCAGCGCGCCAGCTCGAACTCCGGATGGCGGGTCTGGTCACCCATGGACACCACCCGGTTGCGGTCCTCGGCGAGGACGGTCCCGTCGGCGGCAACGAGCACGGAGCCGAACGGTTCGTCGCCCGCCTCCAGGGCCTCGGTCGCGAGTGCCACGCAGCGGCTCAGGTGCAGCAGTTCGGTATCGTGTGTCATCGTTGCTCCGTTCCGATGTGATGTGTGTTCCGAGCCCAGCGGGCGGACACGGCCGCGAGCGTCTGCCACGCGAGTCTTGACGCTACCGATTCGTCTACAGCCAGACACTGCCCTACCGCGGGGCCCAGGGGCCCCAGCCGACAATAGATGACGGCTGGGGCTGAGCCGTGCGGTCAGGCGGTCTGCCGGGCGGCCGCCTCGATCCTGGTACGGGCGGGGACCGGGACCAGCGCGGCGGCGGCGAGCGGGAAGGCCACGGCGCAGGCGAACGCGGTGGCGTAGCCGGAACCGCTCACGACCCCGCTGAGCAGTGGCGGGGTGGCCAGCGCGAACGTGTTCTGCAGGGTGTTCTGCGCGCCCAGGGCCCGCCCGGCCCAGCCGCTGCCCGCGTACTCGGCGACCGCCGTGTAGGCCAGCCCGTTCGGCGTCACGGTGATCACCGACGCGATCAGCAGGGCGGCCACGGCGATGCCGGAACCGGCGTAGGCTCCGGCCGCCAGGGCGACCATCACCGCGCCGCAGGCCAGGGCGACCGTCCGGAGCGGGCGCAGCCGGCTGCCCGCCCGGTCGGACCAGACGCCCACCGCGATCCGGGCGAGCGCCCCTGCCACCTGTGTGACGGCCAGTACCGGACCGGCCGTACCGACGCTCCAGCCACGGCCCTCCACCAGGTAGACGAAGGCGAAGGTGGCGACCGCGAACTGCGGGACGACCAGCAGGGCGCTTGTCAGATGGATCCGCCACAGGACGGGAGTCCGGTACGGCGAGCCGGTCCGTTCGGTGGCCTTCGCCTGCGGCCGTTCCGGATCTCGTACGAGCAGTACCACCAGAACGGCCATCACCAGGCAGAACGCGGCCAGCGCGGCGAAGGCCGATCCCAGTCCATGGGCGGCCAGCGCGGGCAGGGAGGCGGCGGCCACGGCGACCCCCAGCGGCTGGGCGGTCTGCCGCAGACCCATGGCCAGGCCCCGCTCGTGCGCGGCGAACCAGCCCAGGATCAGCCGGCCGCTGGCGGCGTGCACGGAGGCGCCGCCCGCCCCGGCCAGCACCAGGTAGGAACCCCTGGCCACCACCCCGTGGGCGGAGGCGGCGCCGAGCAGGGCCGCCCCCGCGATGGCCAGACCGGCACTGAGTACCAGGCGTTCCCCGAACCGGTCGGACAGCGCACCCCAGACGATCAGCATGATCAGCAGCCCGGCCATCGGGCAGACGATCAGGACCCCGGCCTCGCGGAGCGACAGGCCGTCCGCCCGCAGCGCCGGGATGAGAAACGCGAGCCCGTACTGGAACGCGCATCCCGCCGTCATCGCACCCAGGCCCACGGCGAGCACCAGCCAACGTCTGTTCATATTTTGATATTAGCGTCTCAAAATATGAGACATGCGTTGGGCTACACCCAGCCGCCGGTGAGCAGGTGGGCCACGAGCCAGACCAGACCGGCCAGCAGCGCGAACCGGCGGTAGCGGTACCCGGGGGACTTGTCCTTGATCGAGAACCAGCGCCAGATGTGCTGGGACAAGGTGTCCTCCGGGCGCTTGGTGAACAGCGCGGAGAACTCGATGACGAAGAACATGACGATTGTGCGAGCCCGCGGGATGACGGGTCCGGTGCCTGACGTACACTCACCCGGAGTTGATCCCCAGGCGAGGACAAGGACAATGAACGCGCCCCTGCCCCCTGCCGAGTACCGGCACGTTTTCGAGTTCCACACCCGTTTCGGCCAGGTGGACTCCCAAGGCCACGTGAACAACTGCCACTTCCTGACCTACCTCGAGGACGCCCGCCTCGAGATGTTCCACTCCGACCCGGTCCGCAAGGGCGAGCCGCCGATCAAGGGCATGGTCATCGCCCGCCACGAGATCGACTACAAGCGGCCGCTGATGTGGAGCGTCGACCCGTACCGCGTGGAGACCTGGGTCACGGAGGTCCGCGCGGCGTCCTTCAAGCTGGCCTACGAGGTACGCGACGACGAGCACGTCTACGTGCAGGCCACCTCCACGCTGGTCGCCTTCGACGTGCAGGCCGAACGGCTCCGACGCTTCACCACCGAAGAGCGCACCTTCGTCCAGCGCTACCTGCAACCCGCTTCCTGACCCGGCGGGATATGGCCGCGAGGCCGGATCTGTCGTACGGTCTGGGCAGTATGGGGCTGCCGATCGCCCATGGAGTGGTGCGATGACGCGAGACATCCGGATCAGCGACGAGGTCCTCGAGGTGGTGGGGACGCAACGCGCCCAGGCCCTGCGGACCGAACCCCTGCGGTTCCCCGATGATCCCGGCAACTACGAGTGCGTCGAGTGCAAGCGGCCTGGCGACGCCGACACCGAACCGACCAGTGTCGTCGTCTACCGGTACACCAAGCTCATCAACATCGTCTTCGCCCACGCGTCCTGCGCGCCGTCGACGGTCACGCACTGCGGCGATCTGGACATGCGCGGCATCATGGGCACACACGTGACCGCGTTGCAGCTCACCGGTGAGGGGGAGGAGGAGGACAAGGCCGCCCTGGTGGTCGAGCCGATCTTCCCCGTGGTCTCCCTCGAACGCGAGACCAACCTGCACGTACAGGCGTGGCTGCGTGCCGGGCTGCACCTGGTGACCAGCCTGGAGGAGCCGCCACCGCACGCCGCGGGCTGGCGTGCGGTCTTCCTGCCCGGCGACGACGCCGAGCAGACGAAGGTGACGATCCTCGCCCTGACCGGCTCGCCGAACGGTCCCGAGACCATCGCGGACAATGCGGCGATCCGGGTCCCGGCTGACTGGGCGGAGATCGTCCGGGCCGACGGCAGGGTGACGCTGTACGGGGGCCTGACCTCGATCCGGCGGCTCGGAGATCGATCTCCGATCAACGTGGCCCGCGCGATGGCCACCGCCTACCAGGCAGGGATGCTGGTGGGCGGTTCCATCGAGGCGGTCTGGATCGACCTGTCAGCCGAATGAGTACGCGGGCAGTCCCTGGCCGGCGTCGGGAATGACGAACAGCGATCCGGCCGACGGCGAGCCGGGCGGCAGCCCCACCCGCGCGCTGGTGACGTAGAGGTCGCGCAGGTCCGGGCCGCCGAACGCGCAGGCGGTGGTACGGATCGCGGGGAACTCGATGACCCGGTCGAGGGCGCCGTCCGGGGTGTAACGGCGTACGGATCCGCCGTCCCAGAGCGCCACCCAGACGCAGCCGTCGGCGTCGACGGTCAGGCCGTCGGGCAGTGCGGGCGCCTCGCTGTTGAGGTCCACGAAGGTACGGCGGCCGGTCACCAGACCGGTGTCCGGGTCGGTGTCGAAGACGTCGACCAGGCGGGTGGGGCTGTCCACGTAGTACATGAGCCGCCCGTCGGGGCTCCAGCCGGTGCCGTTGCTGACCGTCACGTCGTCGAGCACGGTGACGACCTCGCCGTCAGGGGTGATCCGGTAGAGGGCGCCGCCCCCGGGTGCCTCGTCGTAGCGCATCGTGCCCGCCCACAGGTTCCCGGCGGCGTCGATGGCGGCGTCGTTGCCCCGGCAGCCCTCCGAGCTGAGATCGACGAGCCACGAGAACGAACCGTCCGGCTCGTACAGCCCGATGCCGTCGCGCAGGTTCACCACGAGTCCGCCGCCGGTGCGCGGCTTGGCCGCTCCGACGTGCTGTTCGGTCGCTGTCAGCAGTGCGTCGGTGCCGGTCGCGGGATCGTACGCGCGTACCTCGCAGCCGAGCACGTCGACCCAGAGCAGCCGGCTCGCCGCCGGGTCCCACGTCGGTCCCTCGCCCAGCTCCGCTGGTCCGGCTACGACCTCGGGTTTCATCTACGGCTCCTCGGCTGGAAACGGTTCCACCGAAGTATGCAGTGGATCACCGCTCGGAAGCCAGGAGAGGCGCACTCACATGCGGGACGGTGGTGGATCGGCCTTCATCCGGGCCCAGGTGATCTTGCCGTTGCGGACCGGGTGCCAGCCCCAGTCTCTGGCGATCGCGCTGACCAGGACCAGGCCGCGTCCGTGCAGGGAACCGAGGTCCTCGTCCTGCTGCTCGGGCGGCTCGTTGCTGCTGTCCCACATCTCGATGACCAGGTCACCCCCGTCCTGGAACAGGCTGAGCGCCAGCTCGCCGGCGTGCAGCGCCGAGTTGGTGGCCAGCTCGGAGACGATGAGCGTCACCCCGTCGATCAGGTCCTGAAGTCCCCAGCCGGTCAGCGCGCAGATCGCCAGCTGCCTGGCCAGATGCGGCGCGGTCCGTACCGGCGACAGCGCCAGCGTGTACCGGGCGAATGCGTTCGTGTCGGGAAGCGTGACCACGTTCATATGGCGGCCGCCGCTGCGGCGAACTGCTCGGCCGCCGGCGGGGTCTTCTTCGCCCTGGATATACGTTTTCGCGCCATATATGGCGCTCTGCCCTGCCATGTCATCGCCGGATCCTCGTATCGCGAGCGGATCGGCGCATGTGCCCCGGAAGATCCACGTAATCCTTGAACACGCTGCGTCGGGTATGGCTACGCTCTGAGTGTCCGTGAGCCAGGGGAACGTGTAAAGCGGTTCTCGTGAGAAGTCGCATATTTCTTTGGCTCACGAAATGGACCAAACGCCCAAGGAGGTTGAGGTCATGGCAACACGGACCAGCCCGACCGTGCGCCGCAGGCGCCTGGCCGCCGAGATGCGCCGCCTCCGTAAGGAGAGCGGCCGGGGCCGCGAGGAGGCCGCCACCGCCGGTGGCATCGCGCCCGCCACCCTCAGCCGCATCGAGGCCGGCAGCCACGCCCCCTCACCAGGCGCAATAGCGCTCCTGTGCAAGTTCTACGGCGTGAGCGAAGAGCACACCGACGCCCTCGTAACCCTCGCCAGAGAGAGCCGCAAGCGCGGATGGTGGCAGAAGTACGGCGAAGGGATCCCGGACTGGTTCGAGGTCTACGTGGGTCTCGAAGAGGAGGCAGCAGAGATCCGCTCCTACCAACCCGTGAGCATCTACGGTCTGCTGCAGACCGAGGCTTATGCCAAGGCCGTCCTGACCGTGGACCGCACGGTCGGTGAACAGGAGGGTGCCCGACGGGTCGAGGTCCGGCTGAAGCGTCAGGAACTTCTGGAGGGCACTGACAGCCCGGCGCTCTGGACGATCATGGATGAGGCGGTGCTGCGCAGGGAGATCGGTGGTAGGCCGGTGATGCGCGAGCAGCTCGAACATCTCCTTGTGATCTCCCGGCTCGCCGGGGTAATGGTGCAGGTCATCCCAAATGCGGCGGGCGCGCATGCGTCGATGGACAGCGCCTTCACCATCATTGGGTTTCCTGATAGGCGTGATCCTGATGTGGCGTATGTTCAGTACCGGCGAGGCTCGATCTACCTCGAGGAACCTGCCGAGGTCGATGACTACGACCAACTTTTCAATCAGCTACGCGCCAAGGCGCTCGGCTTCGAAGAGTCACGCGCCTTGATCGCCCAGATAATCAATGAGATGACATGAACCCACAGGGAGTGGAGGCATCGAAAGTGGATGCCTCCCGCATCGCATGGCGCAAGAGCAGCCGGAGCACCAACAACGGCGAGTGTGTCGAGGTCGGCGTCTGGCGTAAGAGCGTTCGCAGCAGCAACAATGGGCAGTGCGTCGAAGTGGCCACGTGCTCGTGCTGCTCCGTTGCCGTACGGGACAGCAAGAACCCCGAAGGGCCGAAGCTGGCTTTCGCCGCCAGAGAGTGGAGCGGTTTCGCCAGGCGCGTCAAGAGCGGTGGCTACGACCTGCACTGACCGCCTGACCTGGCCGATCGCAAAGCCGCCGGGGCGGGAAGGGCCCGCTCCGGCGGTCAGGCGAGCCAGACGGCCGCGCCGCCGGGGAGTTCGCGCCCCGGCTGGCCGGTGGACCCGAGCAGGACCCGCTGGTGCGGCGGCAGCCGTACAGGCTCAGAACCACAGTTGAGCGCGCACAGCAGCGGGCCCCGGCGGAAGAACAGCGCGTCCGCAGGCGATTCCAGCCACTCCAGGCTCTCCGGCAGCCCGTCTCGCAGCGCCCGCCGCAGCCGCAGCGCCCGCTGGTAGAACGACAGCGTCGAGACCGGATCGTCGGTCTGCGCCTCGGCGGTCAGCGGACCCCAGTCCGAAGGCATCGGCAGCCAAGGCTCAGCACCCGGAGCGGTGAAGCCGTACGGCGGCGCGGAACCGGACCACGGCAGCGGCACCCGGCACCCGTCGCGCCCGCGCGACAACCCCCCGGTACGCGCGAAGATCGGGTCCTGCAGGGCCGCCTCCGGCAGATCGAGGACCTCGGGCAGCCCGAGCTCCTCGCCCTGGTACAGATAGGCCGAGCCGGGCAGCGCCAGCATGAACAGCAGCGCCGCGTGGGCACGGGCCGCCGAGCCATAGCGCGTCCGGTGCCGTACGACATCATGCGAGGACAGCACCCACGTCGGCACCGACCCCGTCGGCCGTACCGCAGCAAGGACCTTGTCCACCACTGAGCGGAACTCGGGCGCCGACCACGGCGCGAGCTGCAGCGCAAAGGTGAACGCCTGGTGCAGTTCGTCGGGGCGCAGGAACCGGGCGAAGTCGGCGGGGCTCTCGGTCCAGACCTCGCCGATCGCCATCCGGTCGCCGTCGTAGGAGTCCAGGATGCGCCGCCAGTCCCGGTAGACCCCGTGCACCTCGGGCCTGCCGTAGATCGGGCTACCGTCCTCGTGCGGGCGCAGCGTCCCGATGTTGCCGTACTCCGGGTCCTTGAACAGCCCGGCGGCCACATCGATCCGGAACCCGTCGACCCCCCGGTCCAGCCAGAACCGCAGGATGTCCTCGAACTCCTCCCGTACCTGCGGGTTGCGCCAGTTGAGGTCGGGCTGTTCGGGCGCGTACAGGTGCAGGTACCACTCGCCGTCGGGCAGCTGGGTCCAGGCGGAGCCGCCGAAGTTGGACCGCCAGTCGTTGGGCTCCTTGCGGAACAGGTATCGGTCCCGGTGGATGCCGGCCAGCGCCTCCTGGAACCAGGGATGCTGGTCCGAGGTGTGGTTGGGGACGATGTCCACCAGGAGCCGCATCCCGTGCGCGTGGGTCGCCGCTACGAGCGCGTCCAGATCGGAGAGGGTGCCGAACCGGGGGTCGACATCCCGGTAGTCGGCGACGTCGTAGCCGCCGTCGGCGAGCGGGGATCGGTAGAAGGGGGTCAGCCAGAGGGCATCGACACCGAGGTCGCGCAGGTACGGCAGCTTCGAGCGGATCCCGGCGAGGTCGCCCTCACCGTCGCCGTCGGAGTCGGCGAAGCTCCGGACGTACACCTCGTAGACGACGGCGTCCCGCCACCACAGCTCTGGGGAGTTGGAAGATCGCGTCACATGCATCGATCTACCCCGTTATGTTTCGGAATTCACCAAACTGGCAGCGGCCATGGTCAGGTACTTCCAGAACTTCTCCGAGAGCTCCGGTGGGAGGCCGCTCTCGTCCAGGGCGTCGCGCATGTGCCCCAGCCAGGCCTCGCGCTGGGGCTCCCCGATCGTGAACGGCACGTGCCGCATCCGCAGCCGGGGGTGGCCGCGCTGCTCGCTGTAGGTGCCGGGACCGCCCCAGTACTGCGTGAGGAACAGCCGGAGCCGTTCCTCGGCCGGGCCGAGATCCTCTTCGGGATACAGCGGGCGGAGCAGCGGGTCCTTCGAGACACCCTGGTAGAAGCGGTGCACCAGGCGCCGGAAGGTCTCCTCGCCGCCCGCCTCCTCAAAGAAAGTCGTCATCGCGTCCAGCTTATGACCCGTTGAGGGGAGCTATGGACACACCGGCCTTGTCGAAGGCATCCTTCACCCGGGCGCGCAGCTCGCGGGCCACCTCGCCCTGCTTGCCCGGCGCGGTCTTGAGTACGAGCCGTACGACCACGGCCTCGCCGAGCAGGGCCTGGACCCCCCACACCGACGGCTCCTCGATGATCTTCTCCTCCCAGAGCGGGTCGGCGGCGAAGGCGTCGGCGGTCGTCTTGAGGATCTCCTTGACGTGGTCGACGTTCTCGTCGTACGACACGGGGATGTCGAGCACGGCCCGCGCCCAGTTCTGCGACTCGTTCCCGACCCTCTTGATCTCGCCGTTGCGCATGTACCAGACCACGCCGTTGACGTCCCGAAGCCGGGTGACCCGCAGGGTGACGGCCTCCACCGTGCCCTTGGCCTCGCCCACATCCACGATGTCCCCGACCCCGTACTGGTCCTCGAGGAGCATGAAGATGCCCGAGAGGAAGTCCTTGACCAGGTTCTGGGCGCCGAACGCCACCGCGACGCCGATGATGCTGGCGCTGGCGAGCACCGGCGCGAGGTTCAGGCCGAGCTCGCCGACGATGGTGAAGGCGGCGACGCCGAGGATCAGCACGGAGGCGATGCTGCGAAGCAGCGAGTCCATGGTCTCGGCCCGCTGCTTGCGGCGGGCGCTCACCAGGGCGGGGCTGCCGTCGAAGATCGTACGGGTCTTCTCCCGGATCCGGTCCGACATGGTGCCCTCGGACATCCGGACGGTGATCTTGCCGATCGTCCTGTGTGTGACGCGTCGCACGACCAGGGCCAGGATCACTGTGATGATGATCGCGGTGACCGTGGTGAGCGGCTGGTCCAGCCAGGTGTGGAAGAAGCCGGTGACCTTCTGGTCGTGGGTCACGTTCCAGGCGGTCCGGCAGGCAATGCTGGGCCGGTTCTCGCAGGACAGCTGAGGTTCCGGCGTGAGTTGGTGCAACACGTGAGACCTCCCCGGGATGATCGACCGTCTCCCATCGCCGTGGACGTCCGGCGGACAGTACGGAACCGATCGTAGGGGACGCAACGACCGAACCGTACTTGCTCGCCGCGATGGGAGATCACCCCGGGGAGGTGCACGGGGCGGGCTCCGGCTCGTCCCCCTCGGAGAGCCGGGTGCCGCCCGCGGATGGCCGGCCGGGGCGTGGAACCCCGGGCCCGGCGTTCGGCTGGGCGACGCGTCCCGCGAGGTCAGATCCCCGCGCCGTGCTAGATCCGCCCGCACGGGACGCGCCACGTTTCAGTACGGGTGTGCCTCCAGGACGTGCGCCACCTTGGTGGCGGCACCCCCCGGGTCGTCCACCCGGTGCAGAAGCTCTCCCCAGGACCACCAGTAGTAGTGGTCCGTCGAATCGGGTGCGGGCGCGCATGTGACGTTCTCCGCCAGGCTGGCCGCCTCCGGATTGACGACACGCAGGAACGCGGGTCCGGTCCGGGCCTGCACGACCCTGGCCTGAAGCCCACGTGAGCCGAGCTCCCCCACCAGTTCCTGCAGGTAGTCGACGGGTTGGTCGCTGACCACCTTCGCACCGCCCTCCGCGATCTCGTCCCATGGTTTCGACTTGTGCAGCTCTACATGCTGGGAGAATTGCAACCAAACACTTGCCGGTCAAGTCGCCCTCTGCCGCCGGGGGACAGAAATTTCCCCACCCGGGAGGAGCTTTCTCACCCCGAGGTGGAGGATTGTCAGCCCGGGTGTCGGCGACGGCCCCCGATGCCTGCCTTTTCTTGGGAAATGGGTTGGCCTGGTGGGTCCCGAGAGTTACGCTGCGTGCGCAATAGATAACAGCGCCCTGGTTGTCCGAACGGCGAGGAGGCCGGTTAGGATGCCGGAACCCCCCCAGAAGGAAACGGACATAGCGCGCAGGATTCGCGCGCATGGTCTGGCACGAGGACAGTCACCCGCGGAGATCGCCGGCGAGATTTACGATCAATGCGGGCCGCTCTTCGGCACGAGCCGGGTGAAGTCGCACAGGCTCGCCCGGGGGGTGGCGCTGTCCGATGTGATCGCGCAGGTTCGCGCCCTGCACGAGATCGACGGAAAGGCCGTGCCCAAGCTCGGCGAGACCCTGCTGTCGGCATACGAGAGCTCCAACAAGAAGCCCGGCCCGGCGTATCTGCACTACCTGTGCCTGGTCTATCGGGCGGAACCGCAGGAGCTGGGTTTCGCGGGCCCGTGCATCTGCGGGCACGAACATGTCAAACGGTCCGGTGCCGCGCCGTTAAGGCGTTCGGATTCGGACATCGCCCTGGTCGGCTCGATCGTGCGTCCGCGTTTCGGCCACCAAATGATGGTCCCTGATGATTTCCGGAGTCTTCACCGCGCCGAAGGTTCCAGTCAAGGTCCCGGTTCCACGGAGTTGGGAGAGGAGGACATAGTGCTACGCAGGCACCTTCTGCAACTGCTCGCAGGCGCGGGCGTCACGGCGACCGCACCGCTCGATGGGCAACTGATCGGAGCGATCGACGGCCTTCGGCGCAGGATGGACGACACGCTGGTGAGTGCCACCGTGTCGCCGACGATGCTCGACCAGTGGGAGGAGACGATCCTCGGGTACGGGCAGCAGTACCAGAACACCCCGTCGCTGCGCATGCTCTGCGACGTACTGCTCGACTTCAGCGAGATCCGCCGTATGTGCGCCCAACGGCAGCCGGTGGAACTCCAGGAAAGGCTCTGCCGGATCGCCTCCCAGCTGTCCGGGATGTCCGGCCTGATCATGATCAATCTGGGTGATCACCGGCTGGCCCGCTCGTTCTTCCGTACCGCCCGTACCGCCGCAGACGAGACCGGCGACCGGTCGCTGCGGGCCTGGGTGACGGTGCGCGAGTCGCTGGTGCCGATGTACTACGGCGACCCGCGCGAGGCTCTGCACCTGGCCCGCAAGGCCCAGGACCTGGCGGGTCGTACGCCGTCCGCGGCCGCCGCCATGGCGCCCGCCGTCGAGGCCCGCGCGCTCGGCATGCTGGCGCTTCGCGGCCGTACCGACGCCGGGCCCTCTGCCCGCCGGGCCCTGGTCCGCGGTCGGTCGGTCTTCGAACAGCTCAAACAGGACGACGTCAGCGACCTCGCCTACGGTTTCACCGAACGGCAGCTCGCCTTCTACGAGGGCGACACCTACACGAACCTGGGCGATCACCAACGGGGCGAGGAGGCGCTGAGCCGCGCGCTCACGCTCTACACCTCCACCGACCGGCTCGACCGGACGCTGGTACGGCTCGACCGGGCGACCTGCCGGCTGCACGCGGGCGAGCCGGAGGCGGCACTCGCGGCAGGTCAGGAGGCGATCTACGACCTGCCGCCCGAGCACCGCTCGGACATCCTGATGCACCGCGCCAGGCAGCTCGGCGTGGCGGCCGCCGCCAAGCACGGTGAGATCGTGGCGGTCCGGGACTACCGGGAGGCGCTGTCTGCGGCCAACGGAGTCCAGAGCCCGACCATCGTGCCGCCGTCCGGTGAGACCGTCTGAGCACATCATGCCCCCGACTCCCGCCACCTCGATCCTCCGGTGCCACCGGGAACCCCCGGTCTGGCTCGGTGGGGACCTGACCATCCGGCGCTACGATCCCGCTGAGTTCGACACCGTCCTCGCGCTGCACCGGCTCGGGCTCGCCTCGGTCGGCGTGCGGCCCGGGGACAGCGTCTACTACGAGTACGACCTTTTCCAGATGGAGCAGCTCTACCTCAGGGACGGCGGGGAGTTCCTGGTCGGGATGATCGCGCCCGGCCGGATCGTCGCCATGGGCGGCCTGCGCCGCCATCACCCGGACTTCGACAATCCCCTCGACATGGGCTACGAGCACGTGGGGGAGATGGTCCGGCTGCGCGTTCACCCGTCGGTGCAGCGCCGGGGCCACGGCACGGCCATGGTCCTGGCCCTGGAGGAACGGGCACACGAACTCGGCTACCGGATGCTGGTCGCCGACACGACCTCCGGCCAGCTGGCGGCCCTCGGGCTCTACGGCAAGTTCGGCTGGTACGAGACCCACCGCGAGACCGTCGGCGACCTCGTCAACGTCTACCTCGCCAAACAGCTGTGACCCTCTCCTTCGTTGACTCGTGGCGTTTCCCGCACCGTTCCGTGAATCGGTGCGGGAAACGCCACGACTCAACGGTGTGATCGAATGCGGGTATGGCTGTTGTGGAGCGGGTGCTGGGGCTGTTGCGGGAGGTTCCTGAGGTACCGGATCTCGGTGCGGGGTATCTGAACCTGCTGGGGCCGGCCGATGAGCCGGCGCCCACGGTCGCCCAGCGCGCCATGCAGTCGGCGTTCCTGCCGCAGATCTACGAGAAGGTGTGGCGGCCGATCGGGTTCAACGTGGCCAAGGGCTGGCCGTTCGGCCCGGACACCGCGCAGGAGAACGATCTCGCCCGCCGGCGCCTCGGCCTCGGCCGGCCGGGAGACCTGGCGAAGCCCGCCGCCACGGTGCTCGACGTGGCGTGCGGACCGGGCAACGTGACCAGGGCGCTGGCCGCCGGGACCGGCGAAGACGGTCTGGTCGTCGGTATCGACGCCTCGGTCTCCATGTTGCGGCGGGCCGTCGAGGACACCCACGACAAGCACGTCGGTTATGTCCGGGGAAACGCCCGCGACCTGCCCTTCCGGGACGGGGTGTTCGACGCGGTGAGCTGTTTCGGGGCCCTCTACCTGTTCGACGACCCGTGGGCCGCCGTGGACTCCATGACCAGGGTCCTCAGACCGGGCGGCCACCTGGTGATTCTCACCACCAGGGCCCCCCGGCTCCCGCTGGCCGGCCAGGCGCTGACCTCCGCGTCCCAGCTGACCGGCATCCGCCTCTTCGGCCACGACGAAGTCGCCGCAGCGCTCCGCGCCCGCGGCTTCAAGGGCATCCGCCTCCGCCCCTACCCCCTCATGCAGTTCGTCTCCGCACAGCTCCCAGCACGTTGAGTCGTGCAATAGAAGCTGGCGTTTCCGCACTGTTTCAGTGAACGGTGCCGAACCCGCCGCCGCTCGTTGAGTCGTGGCGTTTCCCGCACCGAATCGCGATGCGGTGCGGGAAACGCCACGGGTCAACGGAGGGGGAGGCCGGTGTGGGCGGCGAGGAAGGACAGGGTGTCCACTGAGAGGTCGATCGAGCGGGTGACCGATCGGGCGCCGTGGCCCACCTCGGCCTCGTTGCGGAACAGGATCGGGGCG
>JAOPYM010000016.1 GCA_025964615.1 Actinomycetes bacterium | reverse complement strand
CGTCAGGAGGCGGTACGGCTCGGCCGGGTGCACTGACCGCCCACGGTCCTCGTCTCCGTTGAGTCGTCCAATAGAAGCTGGTGTTTCCCGCACCGTTTCCCTGCGAGGTGCGGGAAACGCCACGAGTCAACGGGATGGGTATTCGCGGACGAGTATCTCGGGTTGGTCGAGGAGGGCTAGGCAGGCGGTATGGGCGGGGCCCGGGCTGAGGGTGTGCAGAGTGATCCTCGGCGGTAGGGCGGGGCGGTCGGGCCAGGCCAGGAGGCGCGGGGGCTCGTCCGGGGCGGAGACGGTCATATCGGGCATCGGTACCGCGAGGCCGTCTCCGGTGGCCTTGAGGACGGCCTCCTTGCGGGTCCAGTACGACAGGAAGCCCGCCGCGTCGAGCGTGCCGTGACGGGCCGCCTCGGCGGGTGACAGGACCTGCGCCGCGAGGTTCTCCCCCGGTTCACGGCCGGATGCCTCCACGTCGACGCCGACCGGGCCGCCGTGCGACATCGCGACGGCGACGCGGTCGCCGGAGTGCGAGACGGACAGGTACGGCCCGCCCTCGACTCTGGGGGCCCCGTGCGGTCTGCCGCACTTCGGGCACGTGCGGTCCAGCGGTACCCGCTGCGGCGGCAGGCCGAGTGCCGCGCCGAGCGCGACCCGGCTCAGCACCACGCCGAGCGTGAACCGATCCCGGTCCTCGGCCCGCAGGTAGCGGTCCCGCCTGGCCGACTCGACGCCGTCGAGCAGCTCCACCCTCGCCGCGCGGACGTCGTTCAGGTCCGCCCACCACACCCGGCACTCCAGCACCGGCTCAGCGTATCCGCCCGGTCCCGCGCACGGGAAAGGGCCGCCGAATGAGCATCCGGCGGCCCTTTCCCGTTTTACCGGGCCCAGGAAACTCCCTCGTCTGCGATGGGCACGTTGTTCCCCTCCTCTGTCAGGCGACACACGATTCAAGGGGACGTCCCCGCTACTTGCCCTCGAACCGAGTAACCATGCCGATGCATTACGTAGCCATCGGCTGCCCCACCCCCGTTCCCATCAGCATATGACGAAAGTCTCTGATGAGAAACAATTCAGCCGAACGCCGTGATGGCCTCTCTGGCCACCGACGTCGCCTCGTCCAGGAGGCGCTGCTGGGTCGCGGCCGCGTTGCCGGAGGGATTGTCCTGGGAGTAGTCAATGACCACCGTGGCATTGCGGACCTGCACGAAGACCTCGCCGACCAGGTTCTTGTCGCCGTTGTCGCGCTTGGACCATCGGTAGGCCTGATCGCCGAGCCCCGATTCCTGTTGCAGCGACAACGTCGTGGTGATCCCATCACCTTTCTGGGCCTGGCTGAATCCGGCGGTGAAGAAGTCGCGTGCCTGCTGGATCGGGTCTCCCAGTCCGGTGCTCACCGGGAAGAGTCGGGTCTCCACTCTCAGTGAGGGAAATGGCGAGGTGCTGGAAAGGTAAGTACAGGTCGAGACGGTCAGTCCCTGAAAACGCTCCGCTATCTTTCCGGCCGGGACGAGTCGCGCCGAAGTGGCTTGTGCGGGAGTGCTGCACGGCGGTGGCAGCCTGCTGAAGATACGGCCGCTGGCCGGGGGCCGCGCAGTCGGCGCGGGACTCGCCACAGGCGAGGGGCTCGCCACAGGCGAGGGGCTCGGTGCGGGCGAGGTGCCCGCTGAGGGCGCGGCGGCCACCTGGGCGCGGTGCCCCGGGCCGGTGAACAGGAAGACACCGGCGGAGGCGAGGCCGAGGGCCACGACGGCGATGAGCACGCCGGTGAGCGCCGACCGGCGGCCCTCCGAGGGCGGCTCGGGCGGTGAATAGACCCGGGGGAACGGCTCGGGCGATCGAGGCAGCCCCACGCATGCCCCTACTCCGCCGATCCAGACCTGTTCGAACTATGGGCCACGCCATCATCCTCCCCGAATTCCCTCGAATACACCCTCCCGATTTCTGTCAGTGCCCGGGGGAAG
This sequence comes from Actinomycetes bacterium, assembly GCA_025964615.1. Lineage (GTDB taxonomy): Bacteria > Actinomycetota > Actinomycetes > Streptosporangiales > Streptosporangiaceae > RYN-227. The sequence goes on along the minus strand of JAOPYM010000016.1, from coordinate 18,206 downwards.
AATGAGGGGGTGCTGCTCGCGGAGATCGCCCAGACGTCCGAGGCGGTGGCGGCCGCGGCGGCCCGCCGCACGAAGATCGACCTGCTCGCGCGGTGCCTGCGGGAGGCGGGCCCCGCCGAGGTCGCCATCGCGGTCTCCTACCTGTCCGGCGAACTGCCGCAGCGGCAGATCGGGGTCGGCTACGCGGCGCTGCAAGACGCCCCGCCGCCCGCCGCGGAACCCTCCCTTACCCTCGCGGAGGTGGATGCCGCGTTCAGCCGGATCGGCGGGCTGGCCGGCAAGGGCTCGGTGGCAGCACGGCGGGACCTGCTCCGCGACCTGCTCGGCCGGGCCACCGGCCCGGAACAGGCCTTCCTGATCGGGCTGCTCGCCGGGGAGCTGCGCCAGGGCGCGCTCGACGGGGTGATGGCCGATGCGGTGGCCGCCGCGGCGGAGGTCCCCGCGGCGGAGGTGCGGCGTGCGGCCATGCTCCGCGGCGCGCTGGCCCCGGTGGCCGTGACCGCCCTGACCTCCGGTGTGGAGGGCCTGCGGGAGTACCGCCTGGAGGTGGGCCGGCCGGTCAAGCCGATGCTCGCGGCGAGCGCGGCCTCCCTCGAGGAGGCCATCGACGGTACGACCCCGGTGACGGTGGAGTGGAAACTGGACGGCATCCGGGTCCAGGCCCACGTCTCCCCCGGCGACCTGCGGCTGTTCACCAGGACGCTCGACGACATCACCGACCGGCTGCCGGAGATCGTGACGGTGCTGCGCGGGCTGCCCGTGCGGTCGGCGGTGTTCGACGGGGAGCTGATCGCGCTGCGCGAGGACGGGAGCCCCCAGCCCTTCCAGGTGACCTCCGCCCGTACGGCCAGCCGCGAAGGGGCCCCGATCTCGGTGTTCCTGTTCGACGTGCTGCATCTGGACGGGACCGATCTCCTGGACCGTCCGGAGGCCGAGCGGTGGGCCGCGCTGGCCGGCGCGGTACCCGCTGACCTGCTGATACCGCGGCTTGAGACCGCAGCGCTGCCGGAGGCCACGGCGTTCTTCGAGGCGGCCGTGGCACGCGGCCACGAGGGCGTGGTGGTGAAGTCCCTGGACGCTCCGTACGCGGCGGGCCGCCGGGGCGCGGGCTGGATCAAGGTGAAGCCCCGGCACACCCTCGACCTGGTCGTACTGGCCGCCGAGTGGGGTCATGGACGCCGCAAGGGGTGGCTGTCGAACCTGCACCTGGGAGCCCGGGACCCAGAGACCGGCGGCTGGGTGATGCTCGGCAAGACCTTCAAAGGGCTGACGGACGAGATGCTCCGCTGGCAGACCGAACGCCTCCTCGAGCTGGCCCTGCCCGGGGAGTCCGCTGAGTCATGGACGGTCCGGGTACGGCCCGAGCTGGTGGTGGAGGTCGCCTTCGACGGGGTGCAGCGCAGTTCCCGCTATCCGGGCGGGATGGCGCTGCGATTCGCCCGGGTGGTCCGCTACCGGCCCGACAAGTCCGCCGACGAGGCCGACACGGTCGAGACCGTACGCGCGATCGCCGGGCCCGTCCTGGACTGAGCTCGGCGTTGTGGGTGCGGCCCGGCAGCGCCACTGTCATGATGACTACCAAGTGCAATCAGGGAGTTGCCATGCGTGACATTGGTGTCTGGTCCCGGGGAACCGCCGTGCGCCTCCCGGCCGCTCTTGCCGCAACCACGATAGGACTGCTCACCGTCGCCGAACCGTCGATCGCCGCCCCGGGACCGCGACCCACCCGGCACGGTCACACCTCCGAATCGGTGCATGTGCGCGTGCCCGGGGTCGGCGTGGACATCGGCGAAAAGAACGTGCTGGTCACGATCAGGTCGCCGCACCCGGTGAGCAGCGCACTGGTGCAGGTCCTCGTGCCGCCGGTGGAGGTCCAGATCCTCCCGCGGCCTGTGGTGCCCGTACGGTCGGCGCCCGTGGCCCCGGCCGTACCGCCCGCGCCCGCCGTCCCCAGGCCGCGAGTGCCGCCGGCCGCACCGCGGACGACGGCCCTGGTGACGGCCCTGGTGACGCCGCCGAGCCCGGTCACCGCCCCACCCGCACCCCGGCCGCAGCCTCCCGCGCTGCCCCCGTCGCGGGTGGCGAAGGCGGTCCAGAACGTACTGCCCGTACATCCGAACCCGCTCCGGACGCTCATCGTCATCGTCGTCGTCGCGGTCATCGTCTCCGCCGTCGGTGGCGCCGCCTTCGCGCGCTGATCGGGGCGTGCCCCCCGAGGGGGAGCACGCCGGTCCGGCGACGGACGGTGTCAGGGGATGCGCTGGAAATCGCTGATGGCGCCCTGGTAGGCATCCGAGCCGACCGCGAGACCACCGGAGAAGACGTTGTCGAGGTCGAAGACGATGAGGACGCAGAGGCCGAGTACGGCGGCCATCACCAGGAGCGGCAGCCTGGCCATGCCCTTGGGCCTGGCACCGGCCAGGAACGGGAAGACCAACATGACCAGGCCGATCGTCACGGTGAAGAACAGGACCGCAGGCGGCAGGACGGCGCCGGCCTCGGTGGCACGTTCCCGTCTGGCCGCGTAGACCTCCCGGAGGCGTTCGATCGTGTCGTCGCGGGCCGTCTTCACCTCGTCGTTGGTGGACGGGATGGCGGTGAGCCGGATGCGGATGGCATCAAGGCGCTGCCAGCCTTCGGGGAGTTCGCCACCTGCGGCCATGCTGGGCCACTCCTTGTCCGCCACGAACCGGGTGTAGTCCACGAGACCGGCCCGGACCGCCTGCCGGTCGGCGGGCGGTAGTGCGGCGGCCCGCCAGTAGGCCTCATTGAGCGACTGGACTTCGGCGTAGGTGTTGTGTCGTGCCGTGTCGGCCGCCGTCCACGGCACGATGATCGCGATCGCGAACACGAGCAGGAACAGCGCGGACAGGATCCCCCCGGAATGCGCGGCGGTGGGGCCCTCGGGCTCTCCGTCCTCCTTGGTCCACTTCTTCGTGAAACGGGCGACGAGGACGACCAGCAGGACCGCCAAGCCGGCGGCCAGAATCCACTCGATGAACATGCCTCTATTCAAGACGTGTTCGAAAGATCACGGAGCGTTACCATCTTTTTTCTTCGCGAGGTGCGGAATGTGATCATGCCGACCGGCGATGAACTCCTGAAACCAGATCTTGGCCCGGATGAGCGGCCGCCTGATCCGTTCCTCACGGCGCTGGGCCCTGCGCAGCTTGCGGGAGTCGTGCTCGTAGCGCCGATGCGCCCATGGTGAGCCCGGCCGGGCCAGCCGGAACGCCCCGACGATCAGCAGCACCGGCACGAACAGCCCGAGCAGGCCCGTCCAGATCTTGCCCTTCAGCAGGGTCGCCACGGCCAGCACGAGGTTCACGGTGAGGGTCAGCGCGAAGGCGCCCGCGTACATCGGGTTCAGCACGTCCTGCGAGTATGGACGGTCACCGAACCCGATGGGCCTCGCCCCCAGCAGGAGCAGCCCGGTGAACGCCACGGCGATGAAGACGGCATCGACCGAGGCCCGACCCTCCTCCGCCCAGTACACGTCCCGCACGTGCAGGATCAGCGCGAACTCGTCCAGCACCAGAGCCGAGCCGACCCCGAACACCACCGCGGTGGCGCCGTTGAGCGGCCCGTAGAGATCGGGCACGGCGAAGCTGCCCACCCCGCCGATCAGCATCAGCACCACCCCGAACACGACATGGTGGATGTGCAGGTCACCGGCCTTGACGTTCCTGAACCACCAGCGCACGTTCGCCCTGATGAGGCGCACGTTCACCCTGGTGAACACGAAGGTGACGATGAACGCCACGAAGAAGCAGAACAGCGGAAGGTGTCCGGTGTCGACGATCCGCCGTTCGAAGAAGTCCCCCAATGCATTCCCCCGAGACCATCCTGCCCGCTTTGGCCAGGAAAAACGCCGTAGGGTGAGCGCATGACCGAGTACATCGACCACTGCGACCCGGTCTGCCGGGCCTGGATCGCCGAGGCGATCCGCAAGGTGGAGGCCGATGCCAACCGCAGCGCCGACACCCACCTGCACGTGTTCCCGCTGCCGGCCCAATGGGGCATCGACCTTTACCTCAAGGACGAGTCGGTGCATCCGACGGGATCCCTGAAGCACCGCCTGGCGCGGTCCCTGTTCCTGTACGCGCTGGCGAACGGCTGGGTACAGGAGGGTACGCCCGTCATCGAGGCCTCCAGCGGCTCGACCGCCGTCAGCGAGGCCTACTTCGCCCGGCTGCTCGGGGTGCCGTTCATCGCGGTCATGCCGAAGACCACCAGCCCGGAGAAGATCCAGCTGATCGAGTTCCACGGCGGCCGCTGCCACCTGGTGGACGATCCCTCCTCGATCTACGAGGAGTCCCGCCGGCTCGCGGCCGAGACCGGCGGGCACTTCATGGACCAGTTCACCTATGCCGAGCGGGCCACGGACTGGCGGGGCAACAACAACATCGCCGAGTCGATCTTCTCCCAGCTCGCACTGGAACGGTTCCCCGAGCCCGCCTGGATCGTCGTCGGCGCGGGCACCGGCGGCACCTCCTCCACCATCGGGCGGTACGCCAGGTACCGGCGCTTCCAGACCAGGATCGCGGTGGTGGACCCGGAGGGTTCGGCGTTCTACGACGCGTTCGCGACCGGCGACGCGGGTGTCACCGCACGGGGTTCGCGCATCGAGGGCATCGGACGGCCCCAGGTGGAACCGTCCTTCAACCCGACGGTGATCGACCGGATGATCCGGGTCCCGGACGCCGCCTCGATCGCCGCGATGCGCTGGACCACCGAGATCAGCGGCCGCGACGTCGGCGGCTCCACGGGTACGGCCATGTGGGGCGTGGTGCAGCTGATCGCGCAGATGCTGGAGCGCGGCGAGCATGGCAGCGTCGTCACGCTGATCTGCGACGGCGGCGAGCGGTACGCGCACACCTACAGCTCGCAGGAGTGGCTCGACGCCCAGTCCATCGACATCAAGCCACCCCTCAAGGCCCTGCGAGACTTCCTCGCCACCGGCAAGATCTAGGCGCTTGGGCCGCGTGGCCTGGACTGAGTGACGAGGGAAGGCCGCGCGTCAAGGCCCAAGCGCCGCGCGAGCGGAGCGAGCGCCAGCAAGCTAGGGACTGGTCAGCCGGACAGGTGGATCGGGTTGAACACGTCGGCGTAGATCAGCAGGGCGCCCATCACCATGAACACCGCGGCCATCGCGTACGTCAGGGGCAGCGCCTTGGCCACGTCCACATAACCGGGGTCGGGCCGGTGGGTCAGCCGCGCGAAGCCCCGCTTGACCGCCTCCCAGAGGGCGCCGGCGATGTGGCCGCCGTCCAGCGGCAGGAGCGGGACCAGGTTGAACAGGCCCACCGCAAGGTTGATCGAGCCGAGCAGGAAGATGAACGAGGCCACCTTCTCCTTGAGCGGGTTCTTGGAGGCGAGGATCTCGCCGCCGATCCGGCTCACCCCGACGACCCCGATCGGGCCGTTCGGGTCCCGCTTCTGACCGCTGAAGGCGGCGTTCCAGACCCCGACCATCTTGGTCGGCATGTTGGCCAGGCCGCTGAGGGTACGGCCGGTCAGGTCGGTCATCATGCCCGCGACCGCGCCGGGCCCCTGGGTCTGCCAGCCCTCCAGCGGCGTGATGCCGAGGAAGCCGGTGTTGACGACCTTGTTCGGGTCCTTCAGGTCCTGCATCTGGTTGGTGGTGACCGGGACCTGGAAGGCGATCCGCTTGCCCTGGCGGTCCACGATCATCGCGACGGTGCGCCCGCCCGAGGCCCGGATCAGCTTCTGCAGCTGGGTGTACGACCCGATGGCCGTACCGTCGTAGGAGACGATGCGGTCACGGGCCTGCAGGCCGACCCTGGCGGCCGGGGTGGGCACGTAGTTCGCAGGGCAGTCCTGGATCTTGGCGGTCACCGCGACGGTGCACTTGGCGACGGAGCTGACCACCGGCTGCGGGGCGAGCGTGCCGATGCCCATCAGCAGGATCGCGAAGAAGAAGACCGCGAGGAGCAGGTTCATCGCGGGGCCGCCGAACATGATCAGCAGCTTCTGCCACCACTTCTTACCGTAGAAGACCCGGTCCTCGTCCCCGGGCCGTACCTCCTCCAGGGCGCCCTCCCTGGCCGAGTCGACCAGGGTCTGGAACCGGCCCGTCGAGGAACGCCGGATGTAGCCGTCCGGGTCGTCCTTGCGCGGCGGCAGCATCCCGATCATCCGGATGTAGCCGCCGAGCGGGATCCACTTCAGCCCGTACTCGGTCTCGCCCTTGTTCCGCGACCACAGCGTCGGGCCGAAACCGACCATGAACTGGGTGGTCCGTACCCCGAAGAGCTTCGCGAAGGACAGGTGCCCGAGCTCGTGCAGTGCGATCGAGGCCATCAGGCCCAGGAAGAAGATGCCAGCCCCAGCGAGCCAAGCCATGCTCCGAACCTCCGTGATCGCCGGTAACCCCGGCCAAGCGTACGTGATGGGCGGTAAGACTCAGGTGAGGAAGGCCCGCAGCAGCGACCCCGTACCGTCCAGGTGCTCGACCACCGCGAGCCGCGCCGCCTCCGGGTCCCCGGCCAGGATCGCGTCGACGATGGCGGCGTGCTGGATCGCGGCGTGCTCGATGTTGCGCTGCAGCACCGGGATGGCGTTGAGCAGGTCGGTGACCCGCATCCGGGCGTCCGCGCAGGCCTCGGCCAGCAGGGTGGACCCGGTCAGCTCGGCGACCGTCAGGTGGAAGCGCACGTCCAGGCGCCGGTAGTCCTGCAGAGACGCCGAATCGACCTCGGCCAGGCTCCCGCGCAGCCGCGCCTCCTGGGCCTGCGTCAGCCCGGATCCGGCCAGCAGCTGCGCGGCGCCGCTCTCCACGGCGAGCCGGAAGGACAGCACGTCGGACAGCCGCTCCCCCATGCCGGCCGCGACCCGCTCCAGGTCGCCCCGGCGCGGGGCCTTGGGCCGGTAGGTGACGAAGGTGCCGCCGAACCTGCCACGCCGAGACTCCACGAAACCCTCCTGCTGGAGGGCCCGGATGGCCTCCCGCAGAGTGACCCGGCTGACGCCGAGCCGGGGCGCCAGATCCCGTTCGGGGGGAAGCCGCTCCCCGTAGGCCACTACCCCGAGTTTGATCACCTGGAGCAGCCGCTCGACGGTCTCCTCGAACGCGTTCCCGGCCCGTACCGGCCGGAAGACGGCAGGCAGGTCCGGCACGGCTGTGCTCGACTCCACCTGATTCTCCTGTCGCCCGAAGGTGCCCACGTTACATGTCGCTGGACGCTTGACACGGATCACGGTATGACTATCAATGGTCTGTTATTGGCCCGTTGACATCGGAGGCGTGCGATGACCCTGGAAGAGCTGGCCATAGAGGTGGAGGGCGGGCGGATCGACACCGTCCTGATCGCCATCACCGACATGCAGGGCCGTATGCAGGGCAAACGGCTGTCGGCCAGGTTCTTCATGGAGGAGGTGGCCGCGCATGGATCCGAGGGGTGCAACTACCTGCTGGCCGTCGACGTCGACATGAACACCGTCGAGGGGTACGCGATGGCGTCGTGGGATCGGGGGTACGGCGACTTCGTGATGCGGCCGGACCTGGCCACGCTGCGCCCGCTGTCCTGGCACGAGGGCACCGCGCTGGTCTTCGCCGACCTGGTCTGGGAGGACGGCTCGGACGTCGTCGCCTCCCCCCGGCAGATCCTCCGCCGCCAGCTCGCCCGGCTCGCCGCACTCGATCTGGAGGCGTTCTCCGGTACGGAACTGGAGTTCATCGTCTTCAACGACACCTACGAGGAGGCGTGGAAGCGCGGTTACCGTGACCTCACGCCGGCCAACCTCTACAACGTGGACTACTCGCTGCTCGGCACTTCGCGGATCGAGCCGCTGCTGCGCCGGATCCGGCTGGCCATGGAGGACGCCGGGCTGTACGCCGAGTCGGTCAAGGGCGAGTGCAACCTCGGCCAGCACGAGATCGCCTTCCGGTACGCCGAGGCGCTGAAGACCGCCGACGACCATGTGCTCTACAAGACCGGGGCCAAGGAGATCGCCGCCCAGTCCGGGGTCTCGCTGACCTTCATGGCCAAGCCCAACGAGCGGGAGGGCAACTCCTGCCACATCCACCTGTCGCTGCGGTCCCTGGCCGGTGGCATGGTGCTGGCCGGTGACGGCCCGTACGGCCTGTCGAAGATGGGCGAGCACTTCATCGCGGGACAGCAGGCCTGCCTGCGGGACTTCACCCTGCTGTACGCGCCGAACATCAACTCCTACAAGCGCTTCCAGCCCGGCTCGTTCGCACCCACCACGATCAAGTGGGGGGTGGACAACCGGACCTGCGCGCTGCGCCTGGTCGGGCACGGGGCGTCCCTGCGCATCGAGAACCGGGTACCGGGCGGCGACGTCAACCCGCACCTGGCGCTTTCGGCCATGGTCGCGTCCGGGCTGTACGGGATCGAGCACGAGCTGCCGCTGGAGGAGGCCTTCACCGGCAACGCCTACGCCTCGGACGCGCCCCAGGTGCAGTCGACCCTGCGCGACGCGCTCGCCGACTGGACGGCCAGCCCGCTGGCCCAGGAGGTCTTCGGCGCCGAGGTCGTCGACCACTACGCCAACAACGCCCGGATCGAGCTCGCCGCCTACGACAGGGCGATCACCGACTGGGAGCTCTTCCGAGGCTTCGAACGACTCTGACCATCGTTGACTCGTGGCGTTTCCCGCACCTTATCTTCGCACGGTGCGGGAAACGCCACGACTCAAGGGCTCAACTTGGAAAGAAGGATCTGTGGATGTGATCAATCCGGCGACCGGGGAGGTCGTCGAGGATGTGCCGATGGCTTCGGCGCCGGACGTCGACGCGGCCGTGGAGCGTGCCAGTGCGGCGTTCCCTGCGTGGCGGGCGGTGTCGCCGGGCGACCGGGCCCGGCTGCTGCGGGCGTTCGCCCAGGAGATCGACGATCACCTCGAGGAACTGGCTGCCCTTGAGGTCGTCAACACCGGGCACCCGATCGGCCAGGCGCGGTGGGAGGCCGGGAACCTGCGCGACGTCCTGCACTACTACGCGGGCGCCCCCGAGCGGCTGACCGGCGCGCAGATCCCGGTGCCGGGCGGCCTGGACGTCACCTTCCACGAGCCGCTGGGCGTGGTGGGGGTGATCGTGCCGTGGAACTACCCGATGCCGATCATGGGCTGGGGGATGGCCCCGGCACTGGCCGCCGGGAACACGGTGATCGTCAAGCCCGCCGAGCTGACCCCGCTGACCGCGCGCCGGGTGGGCGAGCTGGCCCTGGCGGCCGGATTGCCCGAGGGCGTGCTGCAGATCGTGCCGGGGCTCGGCCCCGAGGCCGGGCAGCGGCTCGTGACGCACCCGAAGGTCAGGAAGATCGTGTTCACCGGGTCCACCCGGGTGGGCAAGGGGATCATGGCGGCCTGCGCGACGGATGTGAAGCGGCTGACGCTGGAGCTCGGGGGCAAGAGCTCCAACATCATCTTCGCCGACGCGGACCTGGAGAAGGCCGCCGCGACCGCGCCGTACAGCGTGTTCGAGAACGCCGGGCAGGACTGCTGTGCGCGGTCGCGGCTGCTGGTGCAGCGGCCGGTGTACGACCGGTTCCTCGAACTCCTCGAACCGGCCGTCCTCGGAGTGCGGGTCGGCGACCCGTATGACGAGAAGACCGAGGTGGGGCCGCTGATCAGCGCCGCCCACCGGGACCGGGTCGCCTCCTACGTGCCGTCCCCTGGAGCCACGGTGGCGTACCAGGGTTCGGCGCCGGAGGGGCCCGGCTTCTGGTTCCGGCCCACGGTGCTGATCCCGTCCTCTTCGGAGGCGGCATGCTGGAACGAGGAGATCTTCGGGCCGGTGGTGAGCGTGCTGCCGTTCGACGACGAGGCGGACGCGGTACGGCTCGCCAACGACACCTCGTACGGCCTCTCCGGGTCGATCTGGACCAGGGACCTCGGCCGGGCACTGCGGATGTCGCGCGCCATCGAGGCCGGGAACCTGTCGGTGAACTCGCACTCGTCGGTCCGCTACTGGACCCCGTTCGGCGGCTTCAAGCAGTCCGGCCTGGGCCGCGAACTGGGCCCCGACGCTCTGCAGTCCTTCACCGAAACCAAGAACGTCTTCATCTCAACCGACTGACCGTCTTCGTTGAGTCGTGGCGTTTCCCGCACCGTTTCGCTGAGCGGTGCGGGAAACGCCACGGGTCAACGGAATAGGAGGAACCATGTTGCGTTTGCAGGACCGGGTGGCCGTGATCACCGGAGCGGGTAGCGGGATCGGGCTGGCCACCGCGCGGAGGTTCGCGGAGGAGGGGGCCAGGGTCGTCTGCGTGGACATCGACGTGGCGGCGGGGCAGGCCGCGGCCGACGAGGTCAAAGGGCTGTTCGTCCGGGCCGACGTCACCAGCGAGGCCGACGTCATCGCCATGTACAAGACGGCGTACGACACCTACGGCAGCGTCGACATCGCCTTCAACAACGCCGGCATCTCCCCGCCCGACGACGACTCGATCCTGGAGACCGGGCTCGACGCCTGGCGGCGGGTCCAGGAGGTGAACCTGACCAGCGTCTACCTCTGCTGCAAGTACGCCATCCCGTACATGCGCGAGCAGGGCAAGGGTTCGATCATCAACACGGCCTCGTTCGTGGCGAAGATGGGCGCGGCGACCTCGCAGATCTCCTACACCGCCTCCAAGGGGGGCGTTCTGGCGATGTCCCGTGAGCTGGGCGTGCAGTTCGCCCGCGAGGGCATCCGGGTGAACGCGCTGTGCCCGGGCCCGGTGAACACGCCACTGCTGCAGGAACTGTTCGCCAAGGACCCCGAGCGGGCAGCCCGCCGCCTGGTGCACATCCCGGCGGGCCGGTTCGCCGAGCCTGCCGAGATCGCCGCGGCCGTCGCCTTCCTGGCCTCCGACGACTCCTCGTTCATCACCGCGAGCGAGTTCCTGGTCGACGGCGGCATCTCCGGCGCCTACGTCACCCCGCTGTAGAGGGAGCGAGGGAGCCCGGGTGGGCCGCGTCGTCTGGACTGAGGAGCGAGGGAGCCCGTCAAGGCCCACCCGGCCGCCGCGCCGCAGGCGCGGCCATGAACACAGCGACCCGCCCCCCGGACTTCCAGTCTGGAAGTCCGGGTGGGTGGCGGTCTGCTCGGCTGCTAGCCTGGCGGTAGCTGTTGATCCCACGCGGGAGAGCGCCCTGGCAGCCGGTCAGGGCCGCCGAAGGAGCAAATCCTCTCCGGAACCTCTCAGGCCCCAGGACCGCATGGATGAGGCGACCTCTGGAAAGAGGGGATCCCAGATCCCCCACCGACGGTGAAAGCCCCCACGGGTGAAACTCTCAGGTGCCGATGACAGAGGGAGAGGGCACACCACGCCGCCGGAGGCGCGGGTGGGACGATGGTTCCACGCGTCCCGCGAAAAGGAGCCTGCCCTAGATGTCCGCGCCCAAGAAGACGCCGCTGCACGACCTCCATGAGGCTCTCGGCGCGAACCTGGTCGATTTCGCCGGTTACCTCATGCCCCTGCGGTACGGCAGCGAGACCGCCGAGCACCTGGCCGTACGTACCAGCGCAGGCCTGTTCGACATCTCGCACATGGGTGAGATCTTCGTCTCGGGCCCGCAGGCCGCCGCCGCCCTTGACCACGCGCTGGTCGGCACCATCTCCGCGCTGGCCATCGGCAGGGCCCGCTACACGATGATCTCCAACGAGGCCGGCGGGGTGCTCGACGACCTGATCGTCTACCGCCTCGCGGACGAGACGTACCTGGTGGTCGCGAACGCGTCCAACGTCGCGGTGGTCAGGGAGGCGCTGATCGAGCGCGCCAAGCCGTACGACGCGGTGGTCGACGACCGGTCCGACTCGTACGCCCTCATCGCCCTGCAGGGCCCGAAGGCCGCAGAGGTGCTCAAGCGGTTCACCGGCGCACCCCTCGACGAGCTCAAGTACTACGCGATCCTGCCCGGGGCGGTGGCCGGGATCGACGCGCTCATCGGGCGTACCGGCTACACCGGCGAGGACGGCTTCGAGCTGTTCGTCGCCAGTGGCGACGCCGTTGCGCTGTGGCGGGCGCTCAGCGAGGCCGTCGAGGTCTCCCCCGCCGGGCTGTCCGCGCGTGACACACTGCGCCTCGAGGCGGGCATGCCGCTGTACGGGAACGAGCTGTCCACCGAGGTCAGCCCGTACGAGGCCGGGCTCGGCCGGGTGGTCAGGCTGGACAAGCCGGGGGACTTCGTCGGGCGTGCCGCCTACGCCGCGATCGCCGACGTACCGCCCGCGCGGCACCTCGTCGGGCTGGTCGCGCGGGGGCGCCGGGTGCCCCGGCACGGCTACGAGGTGGTCACGTCCGACGGCACGCCGTGCGGCGTCGTGACCAGCGGCGCTCCGTCGCCGACACTGGGCAGGCCGATCGCGATGGCCTACCTCGACAGCGGAGCCGTGCCGGATAACCAAGGCGACCTCTTCGTCGACATCCGCGGCAAGCACGAAGCGGTCGACATCGTCGCCCTGCCGTTCTACAAGCGTGCCGCGTCGTAGGCGCGTGAGACAAGCACTGCGAATTCCAGGAGAGAGAACAAAAGTGAGCGTTCCTGAGCAGCTTCGTTACACCGAGGAGCACGAGTGGGTCGCCGGCCTCGATAACGAGGACGGCGTCGTCACCGTCGGCATCACCGCCTACGCGGCCGACGCCCTGGGCGACATCGTCTTCGTCGAGCTGCCCGAGGAGGGTGCGGCGATCGAGGCCGGCGAGCCGTGTGGCGAGGCCGAGTCCACCAAGTCCGTGAGCGACCTGTACGCGCCGGTCACCGGGGAGGTCACCGCCGTCAACGCCGCGGTGGCCGACGACCCCGGCATGATCAACTCCGACCCGTACGGCGAGGGCTGGCTGTTCAAGGTCCGCGTCGACTCAGACCCCTCCGACCTGCTCGACGCCGCCGCCTACGCGAAGCTCATCGAGGAAGCGTGACCGGAATGTACAAGTCCCTCGCCGAGGCCGACCCCGAGGTCGCCGAGGCCGTCGCGGCCGAACTGGCCCGCCAGCAGCACACCCTGGAAATGATCGCCTCGGAGAACTTCGCCCCGGTGGCGGTCCTCGAGGCCCAGGGCTCCGTGCTGACCAACAAGTACGCCGAGGGCTACCCCGGGCGCCGGTACTACGGCGGCTGCGAGCACGTGGACGTTACCGAGCAGCTGGCCATCGACCGGGCCAAGTCGCTGTTCGGCGCCGACCACGCCAACGTGCAGCCGCACTCGGGCGCGCAGGCCAACATGGCGGTGTACTTCGCGCTGCTCCAGCACGGTGACACCATCCTGGGCCTGGACCTCGCGCACGGCGGGCACCTGACGCACGGTATGCGGCTCAACTACTCGGGCAAGACGTTCAACGTCGTCCCGTACCACGTCTCCGCGGAGACCGGGCTCGTGGACATGGACGAGGTCGCCGCGCTGGCCGCCGAGCACCGGCCGAAGATGATCGTCGCGGGCTGGTCGGCCTACCCCAGGCAGCTCGACTTCGCCGCGTTCCGGGAGATCGCCGACTCGGTCGGCGCGCTGCTGTTCGTGGACATGGCGCACTTCGCCGGGCTGGTCGCGGCGGGCCTGCACCCGTCGCCGGTGCCGTACGCGGACGTGGTCACCACCACCACGCACAAGACGCTGTGCGGTCCGCGCGGCGGCCTGATCCTGTGCCGTGAGGAGTACGCCAAGAAGATCAACTCTGCGGTCTTCCCCGGTCTGCAGGGCGGGCCCCTCGAGCACGTGATCGCCGCCAAGGCCGTCGCGCTGAAGATCGCCGCCTCGGAGGAGTTCCGCGAGCGTCAGGGTCGTACGATCCAGGGCGCCCAGCTGATCGCCGCCCGGCTGATGGCCGACGACTCGGTCAAGGCCGGCGTGAAGGTACTGACCGGCGGGACCGACGTGCACCTGGTCCTGGTCGACCTGGTCGACTCGGAGATCACCGGCCGGGACGCCGAGGACCGGCTGGACGAGATCGGCATCACGGTCAACCGCAATGCGGTGCCCAACGACCCGCGCCCGCCGATGGTCACCTCCGGCCTGCGGGTGGGCACGCCGGCCCTGGCCACCCGGGGTTTCCAGACCGCCGACTTCATGGAGGTCGCCGACATCCTGGCGCTCGCCCTCCAGCCCTCCTACGACGTGATCTCGCTGAAGACGCGGGTGCGCGCCCTCGCCGACAAGTACCCCCTGTATCCCGATCTCTGAAAACTCGCCGGTCCCGCTCGTCTCTGCGGGACCGGCGAGACCCCCGTCACAATGAGGTGTCCCCATGGCGATCAGCGTTTTCGACCTCTTCAAGATCGGCATCGGGCCCTCCAGCTCGCACACCGGCGGGCCGATGGCGGCCGCGCACCGGTTCGTCCGGGGCCTGCACGACGACGGGCTCCTTGAGAAGATCGACTCGGTGCAGGCGATCCTGTACGGCTCGCTCGGCCTCACCGGCAAGGGCCACGGCAGCGACAAGGCCGTCATGCTCGGCTTGGAGGGCGACAAGCCCGAGCTCGTGGACGTGGACACCGTCTCCGCCCGCCTTGCCTCGATCGCCTCGTCTGGTTCGATCAGGCTGTTCGGCGAACGCGAGGTACCGTTCGTCGTCGGCGAGCACCTGATCTTCGAACGCAGGATCTCCCTGCCCGGGCACCCGAACGGAATGCGGTTCACCGCGTACGCCGCCTCCGGGGACGTCATCAGGGAGAAGGTGTACTACTCGGTCGGCGGCGGGTTCGTCGTCGACGAGAACGCCACCGGAGCGGACCGCATCAAGCCGGACGAGACCGTGCTCCCCTACCCGTTCGACACCGCCGGAGAGCTCCTCGCGCACACCCACGAGACCGGTCTGTCGATCTCCGCGCTGATGCTGGAGAACGAGAAGGCGTTCGGGCGGGGCGAGCGCGAGATCCGCGAGGGCCTGCTAGGGCTCTGGCGGGTCATGCAGGACTCGGTGCTGCGCGGCTGCGCCCAGGAGGGCCTGCTGCCCGGCGGCCTGAAGGTCCGCCGCCGGGCCCCGCAGCTGCACCGCAAGCTGATCACCGAGGCGCCGACCGATCCGTTGCAGGCCATGGACTGGGTCACTCTCTTCGCCCTGGCCGTCAACGAGGAGAACGCCGCCGGCGGGCGCGTCGTCACCGCTCCCACCAACGGCGCGGCCGGGATCGTCCCCGCGGTCATGCACTACGTGCAGAAGTTCATCCCCGGTGATGGCGACGACTGGGTCATTCGTTTCATGCTGACCGCCGGTGCGGTGGGCGTGCTCTTCAAGCAGAACGCCTCGATCTCCGGCGCCGAGGTCGGCTGCCAGGGCGAGGTCGGCTCGGCCTGCTCGATGGCCGCCGCCGGGCTCACCGAGGTCCTCGGCGGCACCCCCGAGCAGGTGGAGAACGCCGCGGAGATCGGCATCGAGCACAACCTCGGCCTGACCTGCGACCCGGTCGGCGGCCTCGTCCAGGTCCCCTGCATCGAACGGAACGCGGTCGGCGCCATCAAGGCGATCAGCGCGGCCCGGATCGCACTGCGCGGCGACGGTACGCATTTCGTGTCACTCGACAAGGCCATCAAGACCATGCGCGACACGGGCCGGGACATGCTCGACAAGTACAAGGAGACCTCCAGGGGCGGCCTGGCGGTCAACGTCATCGAGTGCTGACAGGTGATACCATTTTGGTATGACCACTCGCAGTGTTCGGATCCCCGACGAGATCGATCTTCTCCTCAGTTCAGCCGCGGAGGCGGAGCACATCTCCGTTAACGCTGCCATCGTCCAGGCAGTTGAAGCCTGGGCTCAGATGCGTCAGCACCGCAACCGAGTACGAGCCATCACGGCTCAGGTCATTGCGGAGGATGCAGGGCTTCTCCACCGGCTGGCCGACGCGTGATCGAGTACCTCACAGCGGATGATCTCATCGAGATCAACGCCGCTGTGCTCGGCGGTAAGGCCGCCGTGCGAGATGCGGGCCTGGTCGCGTCCTCGGCGATGCGGCCAGGCACCATCGCCTTCGGAGTCGAGGCTTACACCACGCTTGCAGAGAAGGCTGCCGCCCTGCTGCACTCGATCATCTGCAATTACGCCTTTGTCGACGGCAACAAGCGGACTGCTTGGACAGCGACGCGAGTAATGCTGGCTCTCAACGGCAAGCAACCTGGTCTCACCGAGGACGAAGCGTTCGACCTGGCGATCAGTATCGCTACCTCTTGCTCGGAGATCGAGGTCGCATACATCGCCAGGGCCCTGCGTATCCACGTCCGGGAACCGTGACCTCCTGGGATGGATGGGCAACTACGGTGAGCCCCATGAACAGCTTTCCGGACACTGATCCTGAGATCGTCGCGCGCAGGGCCGCCTCGTTCGGTGGCGAGGCGGCCGCCTATGCGCAGGAACGGCCCGACTACCCCGACGCCGCGGTCCGCTGGGCCCTCGAACCCGTCGCGCACAACGGGGCACTGCGGGTTCTCGATCTGGCCGCCGGGACCGGCAAGCTGACCGGCGTGCTGCTGCGGCACGTGCGGGACGTGGTCGCCGTGGAGCCCGACCCGGCGATGCTCGCCGAGCTGCAGGCGCGGTTCCCGGATGTGGAGGCCCTGCAGGGCACGGCGGAGGACATCCCCCTGGAAGACGGATCGGTGGACGCGATCCTGGTCGGGCAGGCCATGCACTGGTTCGACCTCGACCGGGCCATGCCGGAGATGGCCCGGGTCCTCAAATCCGGCGGGGTGCTCGCCGGGCTCTGGAACCTGGACGACGACCACGTCCCGTGGGTCGAGGGGCTGAAGCGCGTGTCCGGGAGCAGCGTCTCGTTCTCCCACTGGCGGCCCATCACGCTGCCCACGTCGGCCGAGCACTTCCCCGCGGTCGAGCGGTTCGAGTTCCCGCACGCCCAGCGCCGTACCGCCGAATCACTGGCGGCCACCATCGGCACCCACTCGCACGTGCTGATCCTCGACGGCGCCGAACGCGAGGACCTGATGGCCCGCATCCTCGCCTACCTGCACACCACTCCCGACACCGCGGACGGCGAGTTCGACCTCCCGATCATCACCGTGACGGTCAGGGCTGTCCGCTGAGGCCGGGCCCTGCGATCATCGGAAACATGTCCGTACTCACTGATGCCGCCGACCTCAAGGACGAGCTGGTCAGGCTCCGCCGCGACCTGCACCGCGAACCTGAACTGGGCCTCGAACTACCGCGTACCCAGGAACGGGTGCTCGCGGCGCTCGACGGGCTGCCGCTGGAGCTCTCGACGGGCACCGGCCTGTCGTCGGTGACCGGGGTGCTGCGCGGCGGGCTGCCAGGGCCGACGGTGCTGCTGCGCGGGGACATGGACGCGCTGCCGGTCACCGAGCGCACCGGCATGCCGTACTCCTCCCAGCAGGAGGGGCGCATGCACGCCTGCGGGCACGATCTGCACACGTCCATGCTGGTGGGCGCCGCGCACCTGCTGGCGTCCCGGCGTGCGGACCTGCCGGGGAACGTGGTGTTCATGTTCCAGCCGGGCGAGGAGGGTCACCGCGGCGCCCAGCACATGATCGACGAAGGGGTGCTCGAAGCGTCCGGGGAGCGGCCGGTGGCGGCGTACGGGCTGCATGTGACCTCCTCGATGCTGCCGGGCGGCTGGTTCGCCACCCGGCCGGGGACGGTGATGGCCGCGGCCGACTTCATCGACGTGACGGTCCGGGGGCGTGGCGGGCACTCCTCGCAGCCGCACCTGGCCGCCGATCCGCTGCCCGCCGCCTGCGAGATGGTGCTCGCGCTGCAGACGCTGGTCACCCGCCGGTTCGACGTGTTCGATCCGGTGGTGCTGACCGTCTCGGACTTTCACGCGGGTACGGTCGGGAACGTGATCACCGATGAGGTGACCTTCACGGTGAACACCCGGTCGTTCTCCGAGGTGGCGCACACGAAGATCAAGGACGGGGTGGCCGAGGTGATCAGGGGCATCGCCGCGGCGCACGGCCTGACCGCCGGGATCGAGATCACGATGAGCTACCCCGTGACGGTCAACGACGTGGCGCAGACCGGGTTCGCCGAGGAGACCATCGGCGGGCTGTTCGGGCCGGAGCGGTTCGTGAGCCTGCCGAACCCGCTGACCGGTTCGGAGGACTTCTCCTACGTCCTGGACCAGGTACCGGGAGCGTTCGTCTTCCTCGGCGCGTGTCCCCCGGACCGGGACGCCGCGACCGCGCCGTTCAACCACGCCCCGGAGGCCGCGTTCGACGACGCGGTGCTTCCCGATGGGGCCGCCCTGCTGGCCGAACTCGCGCTGCGGAGGCTGGA
>JAOPYM010000014.1 GCA_025964615.1 Actinomycetes bacterium | reverse complement strand
GGCCGTCAAGCAGCCCGCTGCCGGGCGGAGCGTTGCTCCGGCCTCCACCGCCGGCAGAGCCGGTGCGCAGGTGCAGGTGCTGACGGGCGCCAGGCTGAATGCCCTGTTGTTGTCCGGGAGTTCCATGCCTAAGGGTTTCCGGTTGAACGCCGATGGCGCGCGCAACACGGGGGATGCCATTGCCCCTGCTTCTTCGGCCCCGGTGGCGCGTAGCGCGGCCTGCGCGATGCTCCTGCAGACATCGTGGGTACGGGCGGCCGGGATCGGCAGTGCGACCTTCGCGCAGAACGACTACGGTGACTCGGGCCGTCAGAACCAGGTGGCACAGGAACTCGACGGCTTCCAGGGCACCGGGGCCCGCGCGGTGATCGGCCGGCTCAAGCGGGTCTTCGCCGAGTGTGCGACTTTCAAGGACAAGTCCGGGGGGATGGTCGTAACCGTCAAGATCTCGACGTCCAAGCTGGCCGGTCTCGGCGATGAGGCCATCAGGGCAGTTCTCACCTCCACCGCCTGGATGGGTGGCACGACCTTGGTCGCCGTACGGGTGGGCCAGACCGTGGTGACCACCTTGGTCAGCTCCAGCGGCAAGGACAAGGGCGCTGCGGTGAAGTTCGCCGTAAGACTGGCCAAGAACGTCAAGGCCGCTGGGTGAGGCTCAGGGTGATGTCGCGGTCGATGGCTGCTGGCGCGCGTCAGGCCAGTTGCTCGGCGGTGTGTACATCACCGTGAGACGCATCCAGACGCGGTGACTCCGGCCGGGGCGTGGGGCGGGATGGTCGAAGACGCTGATAACGCTCGGATTCGTATGCGGCATGGAGATCAGGTAACGTGCTCGCGCCGTCACGACCTGTACGTGGCGCCGCCGGCGCCACCGGCACGTTCACCTACGATCTGCTGGGCCGCGCTACCGCCGCCAAGCAGGCCGATGGCACCGCGGCCAAGGTCACCTACGACCAGGTGGGCGACCCGCTGACCATCGCGCAGACCGACACCGACCGGGGCCACCGTCCTGACCACGACCTGTATTTGGCGCGGCCGAGTGGGTGGTGGTCGCCGTGACCTGGATCATCGACGCCCTCCTCGCCCTTCCGGTGTTGATGATCTCGCGCCGCAGTTCGCGGTGAGAGGTGTTGCCGGCCCGGGGATTTGCGGCTCTTCCGGCGGGGTGGGTCAGCTCAGGCGGGCCTGGGCGTAGGCGGCCATCGCGTCGCGCTGGTAGGCGGCCAGGCCTTCGGTGAGGTCCTCGTAGTTGGCCCGGAACCGCTCGTCGTCGACGTACATCTGCCCGAGGTTGGTGTACGCGGCGGCGTTCGGCGTCCAGAACCGGCTGACCGAGCGGTAGTGCCAGTCGACCTCGTTCAGCACGACCGGGTCATCGACTGAGGCGCCCGCGACCATGAGTTCGGCCATCCGGATCATGTGGGCGGTCATCTCCCGCTGCTCGGCCTCCATCTGCTCGGGCGTGAAGCCGTCGGCGACGGCCTTCGACTGCTCGTACTGCTCCGGCCACCGTTCGCGGGCCTTCGCCTCGTAGGCGGACGGGTCGAACCCGGCGAAGAGGTTCTCCGGCCGGTTGATCTTCGGTGTCGCCACCTGGTCACCTCCGTGTTCCAGTTCGGCGATGGTGTGCGCCACGGTCTTCGCGAGCCTGCCGATCCGGTCCCGCTCGGCCAGCAGCCTCGCGTGGTGCCGGTGCAGGGCGGCGACGGTGTCGGGTTCGGAGTCGAGGGCCTCGGCGATCTCGCCGAGCCCCACGTCCAGTTCCCGCAGTACGAGGATCTGCTGCAGCCGCAGCAGTTGTTCCTCCTCGTAGTACCGGTACCCGTTGCCGCCGACGTAGGCGGGCTTGAGTAGTCCGATCTCGCCGTAATGCCGCAGTGTTCGCGAGGTCACCCCCGACATCCGCGCCACCTGCGCGATCGACCAGCTCATGGCGCCTTCCACCGTCATCTGACCGGTCTGTCCGGCCATGAGTACGACCCTAGAACTTGACGTTACGTCAAGGTCAAGCCCTGAAGGATCAAGCCTTCAGAGGTCGTTGACGATGATCACGTGGAGGGTACGGGGGCCGTGGACGCCCTCGACGCGGTCGAGTTCGATGTCGCTGGTGGCGGAGGGGCCCGAGATGAACGTCAGCGGCCGTACCGGATCAAGGCGTTCGAGGGCCTCGGGCACGTCACCGGCGATCTGCCCGGCCCGTACCACGCACAGGTGGTAGTCGGGGAGCAGCGTCAGCGCCCGCCTGCCCTGCCCGGGACCGGCGTCGAGCACGATCGTGCCGGTCACCGCGATCGCGACCGCCGCCGTGCTGATGACACCGTCGGCGGCGTCCAGCTCGGCGACCGTCAGCGGCGGCTCGTCGGCCGGCCAGTCGCCGTCCGGAAGCCACTCAGGCGGGAAGCCGGGAGGGACGATGACGCGGCGCCCCTCCAGGGCTTGGGCGATGGCACCGGGCAGTTCCGCAAGGGTGGCCCGGACGACGGTGGCCTGGTAGTCGGCGACGCGCGAGGCGAACAGCCCGGCGATGTCCTGGCCCGCGTGGCTGCGCGCATAGCCGCGCTGGACGGGAGCCGAGGCGTCGGAAACGTCGGACAGCGCGGCCCGGATGTCGGACAGGACCCTCTCGCGAGAGTTCAACGGGTTCGCCTCCACCATGCGCGAGTGGACTCCTGAGGGGGTACGGGTGTGTCCCGGCTGGCCGACCAGTGGTGCAGGGGACCGGGCAGCCTGCCGATCTGGCCCCGGCGGCCGAGGACGCGCCCGCCGAGAGCACCGGCCCGCTGCCCCAGGGCCAGCAGCCGAGGCGAGGACAGCACCCTGCCTGCGACCTTCATGGCAAGAAGTTCCGCCGACGGCCTGTGGCGCTTGGCATCGACGACCTGGGCGCGCAGATGGACCAGGATCTCCGGGATGTCGATCTTCACCGGGCAGGCATCGTAGCAGGCGCCGCAGAGGGTCGAGGCGAATGGCAGCGTGGCGGCGTGCTCGGCCCCGACGAGCTGCGGGGTGAGCACCGCGCCGATCGGCCCCGGGTACACCGAGCCGTACGCGTGCCCGCCGGTCCGCTCGTAGACCGGACAGACGTTCAGGCAGGCCGAGCAGCGGATGCACGCGAGCGCCTCCCGCCCGACGGTGTCGGCCAGTGTCGCGGTACGCCCGTTGTCCAGGAGCACCAGATGGAAGTCCTGCGGCCCGTCGCCCTCGGTCACCCCGGTCCACATCGAGGTGTACGGGTTCATCCGCTCCCCGGTCGACGAGCGCGGCAGTAGCTGCAGGAACACCTCAAGGTCGCTGAAGGCCGGCAGTACCTTCTCGATGCCCATCACCGTGATCAGTGTCTCCGGGAGGGTCAGGCACATCCGGCCGTTGCCCTCGGACTCGACGACCACGACGGTCCCGGTGTCGGCGGCGGCGAAGTTGGCGCCGGAGACCGCGACCTTGGCCCGCAGGAACTTCTCCCGCAGGTGCAGCCGGGCGGCCTCGGCGAGATCGGCGGGGGAGTCGGTCAGGTTCCCGGGCGCCGGGCGGCCGAAGCGCTGCATGTCCCTGAGGAAGATCTCCCGGATCTCCGTGCGGTTGCGGTGGATCGCCGGGACCAGGATGTGCGAGGGCCGGTCGTCGGCGAGCTGCACGATGAGCTCGGCCAGGTCGGTCTCGTACGCCTCGATCCCGGCCGCGGCCAGCGCCTCGTTGAGGGCGATCTCCTGGGTGGCCATGGACTTGACCTTGACCACCTCCCGCTGCCCGGTCGCCAGGACCAGCTCGGTGACGATCCGGTTGGCCTCGTCGGCGTCGTGCGCCCAGTGCACGGTGCCGCCCGCAGCGGTGACGGACTCCTCAAGACGGAGCAGGTGCTGGTCGAGATGGCGCAGGGTCTCGCGTTTCAACGAAGCGCCGGCCTCGCGAAGCTGCTCCCAGTCGTCGAGTTCGGCGGTCACCCGCAGCCGCTTGTCGCGGATCGTGCCGGTGGCCTTGCGCAGGTTGTGGCGGAGCTGGGTGTCGGCGAGGGCGGTACGGGCGGCCTCGGGGAACGTGGGGGAGCCCAGCCACACCACGTTGTCGCGGCCCTTCACCGGGCACCCGCCTCGGTCGCGGCGAGGATCTCCGCCAGGTGCATGGTGCGCATGCCTGCGCGCAGCCGGGACAGACCGCCGCCGATGTGCATGAGGCACGAGTTGTCTCCGGCGCACAGCACCTCGGCATCGGTGTCCAGCACGTGCCGCATCTTGTCGGTGAGGATGGCGGTGGAGGTGTCGGAGTTCTTCAGTGCGAACGTGCCGCCGAACCCACAGCACTCGTCCGCGCGGGGAAGCTCGACCAGGTCGATGCCGCGTACCGCGCGCAGCAGCCGCAACGGCCGGTCGCCCACCCGCAGCATCCGCAGCGAGTGACAGGTGGGGTGGTAGGTCACCCGATGGGGGAAGTACGCCCCCACGTCGGTCACCCCGAGTACGTCTACCAGCAGCTCCGAAAGCTCGTACACGTGCGGCGCGACCTCCTCGACGGCCCGTGCCAGGCCGGGGTCGCCAGACCCCGCCGCCACCGTGCGGTGGTTGTGGCGGACCATTCCCGCGCAGGACCCCGACGGAGTGACGACCGCCTCGTACCCGGCGAACACGTCCGCGAACCGCCGCACCATCGGCACCGCCTCGGGCCGGTAGCCGGTGTTGAAGTGCATCTGCCCGCAGCAGGCCTGGCCCATCGGGAACTCCACGGTGTGGCCGAGGCGTTCGAGCAGCGTCACGACCGCCTGGCCCGTCTGCGGGAACATGGTGTCGTTGAAGCAGGTGACGAACAGCGCTATTCGCATGGTCCCATCGTCTCCGGTACGGGCACGTCGCCGGGCAGCAGGCCCTCGGCGCGCAGCTCTTCCCAGAACCCGGCAGGCACGTCCCGGTTCAGCAGGCCCGCCGCGTCGCGGGCCTCGGCGGCCGAGCGGAACCCCACCAGGACGCTGGCCACCGCCGGGTGCCCGAACGGGAAATGCAGGGCCGCCGCCCGGAGCGGCACGTCCCACCGCCCGGCGGTGGCCTTGATCTTCAGCGCCCGGTCGAGCAGTTCGCGCGAGGCGGGCGCGTAGTCGAAGGTGGCTCCCGGCCGGGGATCGGCGAGTAGCCCGGAGTTGAACACGCCGCCGGCCACGACCGAGACCCCGCGCCGCGCCGCCTCGGGGAGCAGCCCCCGCAGGCCCTCCTGATCGAGCAGCGTGTAGCGGCCGGCCAGGAGTACGACGTCCACGTCGGTGTCGGCGACGAACCGCTCCAGCATCGCCGACTGGTTCATGCCCGCGCCGATGGCCCGGACCACGCCCTCCGAGCGCAGCCGCTCCAGCGCCGGATAGGCCTCGCCGAACGCCTGCGCGGCGTGCTCGTCCGGGTCGTGCAGGTAGGCGACGTCGATCCGGTCCAGGCCGAGCCGGACCAGGCTCGCCTCGATGCTGCGCAGCACCCCGTCGGCGCTGAAGTCCCAGACCCTGCGGTGGTCCGCCGGGACCGCGAAGCCGTTGGCGAGGTCATCGCCGTCCGGCGGCACAGGTTCGAGCAGACGGCCGACCTTCGTCGACAGCACGTACTCCTCGCGTGGCCGGTCGCGCAGCGCCGCACCGAGCCGGCGTTCGGACAACCCGAGACCGTAGTGCGGCGCGGTGTCGAAGTAGCGGACACCCGCCTCCCAGGCGGCGTCGATCGCCGCCCGGGCGTCCTCGTCGGGGACCTCGGTGAAGAGGTTGCCGATCGCGGCGGCGCCGAAGGACAGGCGCGTCACCGTGACTCCACTGTGGCCGAGCATGCTCAGGCCCCCGCCGGGCGCAACCGCAGCCCGGCCATCCCGCCGTCGACCGCCAGTGCCGTACCGGTGACCGAGCCCGCGGCCGGACCGGCCAGGTAGACGACGGCGGCGGCGACCTCGTCGGCGGTGACGAGCCGGCCGAGCGGCTGGCGGGCGTTGAGCGCCGCCCGTTCGGCCTCCGGGTCCTCGGCTGCTTCGAGCAGCCGCGTCACCCACGGGGTGTCGGCCGTGCCCGGGTTGACGCAGTTGACCCTGATGCCCTCACGGATGTGATCGGCGGCCATCGCGAGGGTGAGCGAGAGGACCGCGCCCTTGCTCGCCGAGTACAGGGCGCGCTCGGGCAGCCCCGCGGTGGCGGCGATGGAGCACACGTTGACGATCGCGGCGTGCGCGGACTCGCGCAGATACGGCAGTACGGCCCGGGAGGTACGGACGATGCCGAGCACGTTCACGTCCAGCACCCGGTGCCACTGGTCGTCCGGGTTGTCCTCGACGGTGCCGACCGCCCCGATCCCGGCGTTGTTGACCAGGATGTCGACACCGCCCAGCCGGTCCGCCGCCGCGCGTACGGCCGACCGCACGCTCGCGTCGTCGGCGACGTCGGTGACGAAGCCGTTCACGGCGCCGCCCGGCTGCAGGTCGAGTACCGCGACCTCCGCGCCATGCCCGGCGAGCCGCAGGGCGACCGCAAGCCCGATCCCCGAGCCCCCACCGGTCACGATCGCCTTCAGGCCGCCGAACTCCCTCATACGGGTACCTTTCCTGTCGAACCTTTGGGCGCTGATGGGACTCTGCGACCCTGGGATTGATCTGACAAAAGAATCATCGGATGTATCTAACATCATCGTGGGAACGATGTCTACAATGCGGCGAGCCGTGCCCTATACATCCGATGAATAGAGATCGAGGAACCACTCGTCGCGGGTACCGCCGTCGATCCAGACGGCCTTCATGGACCGCAGCTCCGCGCCGTACCCCGGGGCCATCCGGACCGGATCCCTGTTCAGCCAGCGCTGCCGGATCTCCGGCCGCAGCACCCCGGTACGCGGGTCGAAGGGCAGCTCGGGGGTCCCGTCCTCCGCCACGCTAGCCCGTCGGTCCATGGGCGTCCTGCGCGCCGGCCTCCCACGAGATGGAAGAATATTCAGCATGTTGCGCTGGCTGACCGCTGGAGAATCTCATGGCCCTGCCCTCGTCGCGATCGTGGAGGGCCTGCCCGCCGGTGTGCGCGTGACCTCGGACGATCTTGCCGAGGCGCTGCGCCGCCGCCGTCTGGGGCACGGCCGGGGTGCCCGGATGAAGTTCGAACAGGACAAGGTCACGATCGTCGGCGGGGTCCGGCACGGCCGGTCCCTCGGCGGCCCGGTCGCGATCGAGATCGGCAACTCCGAGTGGCCCAAGTGGGAGACGGTGATGTCGGCCGACCCGGTCGACGCTGACGTGCTGGCCGCCCAGGCACGCAACGCCCCGCTGTCACGGCCCCGGCCCGGTCACGCCGACCTGGCGGGCATGCAGAAGTACGGCTTCGACGACGCCCGCCCGGTCCTGGAGCGGGCGAGCGCGCGTGAGACCGCCGCGCGGGTGGCGCTCGGCGAGGTCGCCAAGGCGTTCCTGCGCCAGGCCCTCGGCGTCGAGGTGCTCAGCCACGTGGTCGCGCTCGGTGAGGTCACAGCCCCGGACGGCGTCATCCCGGGCCCCGACGACCTGGCGGTCGTGGACGACAGCCCGGTGCGCTGCTTCGACCCCGAGACGAGCGCCGAGATGGTCGCGCACGTGGACGAGCTGAAGAAGGCCGGCGACACCATCGGCGGCGTCGTGGAGGTGCTGGCCTACGGGCTGCCTCCGGGCCTTGGCAGCTATGTGCACTGGGACCGGCGGCTCGACTCCCGCCTCGCCGGGGTGCTGATGGGTATCCAGGCCATGAAGGGTGTCGAGATCGGCGACGGCTTCCGTACCGCCGCCCGGCCCGGCACGAGGGCGCACGACGAGATCGAGATGGGCCTGGAGGGCATCCGCCGCCGGACCAACAGGGCCGGCGGCATCGAGGGCGGCATGACCACGGGAGACACCCTCCGGGTACGCACCGCCATGAAGCCGATCTCGACGGTCCCGCGCCAGCTCGACACCGTCGACGTGAGCACCGGCGAGCCCGCCAAGGCGATCAACCAGCGCAGTGACGTCACCGCGGTGCCGGCCTCCGGGGTCGTCGCCGAGGCGATGGTGGCGCTCGTCCTGGCCGACGCCGTGCTGGAGAAGTTCGGCGGGGACTCGGTCGAGGAGACCGCCCGCAACGCCCAGGGCTACCTGTCCTCGCTGACCATCAAGTAGGGGTTCCCTTCATGCCCAAGGTCGTACTGATCGGCCCGCCCGGCTCCGGCAAGACCACCGTCGGACGGGCCCTGGCGGCCCG
Organism: Actinomycetes bacterium; assembly: GCA_025964615.1. GTDB lineage: Bacteria > Actinomycetota > Actinomycetes > Streptosporangiales > Streptosporangiaceae > RYN-227. Next base: position 2,009 of record JAOPYM010000014.1, on the reverse strand, counting down.
GCTCGGGGTGGACTTCCGGGACACCGACTCCGACATCGAGGTGATCGCCGGCAAGTCCGTGAGCGACATCTTCGTCGAGGACGGCGAGGAGCGCTTCCGTGAGCTGGAGCGCGCCGCCGTCGCGGTCGCGCTGGCCGAGCACGACGGCGTCCTCGCCCTCGGCGGCGGCGCGATCATGGCGGCCGAGAGCCGGCTGCTCCTGGCCGGGCACACGGTCGTGTACCTCCAGGTGGGGCTTGCCGACGCGGTCCAGCGGGTCGGTCTCGGCGCGGCCAGGCCGCTGCTGGTGCTCAACCCGCGCAGCCAGCTGAAGAAGCTCATGGACGAGCGGCGCCCCATCTACGAGGGACTGGCCACCCTCACCGCCGTCACCGACGGCCGCGACCAGGCCGAGATCGTCGACGAGCTCCTCGCGGGCCTGGCGTGAACCGCATCCGCGTCGGGGGCGCGAGCCCGTACGACGTCGTGATCGGCACCGGCGTGCTCGCCGAGCTGCCCGGTCTCGTCGGCGCGGCCCGTACCGTCGCGGTCGTACACGACGAGAGCCTGCCGGAGATCGCCCGGCCCGTCGTCCGCGTGCTGGAGCAGGCGGGCCTCATCGCGCACGTACTGCCCGTACCGCAGGGCGAGGCGGCCAAGTCCGCCGAGGTCCTGGCCGGGCTCTGGTCGCGCTTCGCACAGCTCGGGATGACCCGTACCGACGCCGTCGTGAGCGTCGGCGGGGGAGCCACCACCGACCTGGCCGGGTTCGCCGCCGCGTCCTTCCTGCGGGGCGTCAAGATCGTGCACGTGCCCACCACCCTGCTCGCCATGGTCGACGCGGCGGTCGGCGGCAAGACCGGCATCGACATCCCCGAGGGCAAGAACCTGGTCGGCGCCTTCCACGAGCCCGCCGGGGTGCTCTGCGACCTCGCCACGCTGATCACCATGGGCCGCGAGGACTACATCAGCGGTCTCGCGGAAGTGATCAAGGTCGGGTTCATCGCCGACCCGGTGATCCTCGACCTGGTCGAGGCGGATCCGGCGGGGGCGGCCACGCCGGACGGGCCGTACACCAGGGAACTGGTCGAACGGGCCGTCCAGGTCAAGGCCGACGTGGTCTCCGCCGATCTGCGGGAGGCGGGGCTGCGGGAGATCCTCAACTACGGTCACACGCTCGCGCACGCGATCGAGAAATCCGAGGAGTACCGCTTCCGGCATGGTCACGCGGTCGCCATCGGCTGTGTGTACGCCGCCGAGCTGGCGCTGCTCGCCGGGCGTCTCGACGCCGCCACCGTCGCCCGGCACCGGTCGGTGTTCTCCTCGGTGGGGTTGCCGACGTCGTACGGCGCGGAGGCCTGGCCGGAACTGCGCAAGACCATGACGATCGACAAGAAGTCCCGGGGGGCGGTGCTGCGGTTCGTCGTTCTGGACGGCCTGGCAAAGCCTGGCCGCCTTGAGGGCCCGTCCGAGGAGCTCCTGTCCGACGCCTACAAGAAGGTGGCCCGATGAGACCCGTGCTCGTACTGAACGGGCCGAACCTGCGACGCCTGGGGATCCGGGAGCCGGACATCTACGGAGCCGAGACCTTCGAGGACCTGGTCGCGCTCTGCCGGGAGACCGGGCGCGTGCTCGACCTGAGCGTCGACGTACGGCAGAGCGACGACGAGGCGGAGATGATCGGCTGGGTGCACGAGGCGGCCGACGCCCGTACCCCCATCGTGATCAACCCCGCGGCCTTCACGCACTACTCGTACGCGCTGCGCGACGCGCTCGCCCAGCTGACGGCGCCGCTGATCGAGGTGCACATCACCAACCCGGCCACCCGCGAGGAGTTCCGGCACACCTCGGTCGTCGCGGGCGTCGCCACCGGGACGATCGCCGGCTTCGGCCTCAACTCCTACGTCCTGGCCCTGCAGGCCCTCGCCGCCCTCGTCTAGCCCGCCAGCGCAAGCTCCCCCTCCGTGGAGCCGTGGCGTTTCCCGCACCATTAATTCAAACGGTGCGGGAAGCGCCACGACGTAACGAGC